>NZ_FTOO01000001.1:0-300000 GCF_900156755.1 Alicyclobacillus vulcanalis | reverse complement strand
GTAAAACGCTGCGACTTTCTTCGCCGATTCCAGTTCAATGCGATGCCGCTGTCCGTAATCGAAGGTGATGGGACAAAGCTCGTACCCCGCGGCGCGCGCGATACCCATGCACGTCGCGCTGTCGAGCCCCCCGCTCAAAATCACCACAGCCTTTGCCATGCCCACACGCCCTTGTCACATATCCATTGGGATGAACACAAAATGAGGAACGTGAAACTTGGAACGAACGTTTGCCCGGCCAGCCCTATCGACCAGCCCCAACCCCATTCGCCTTGCCCAGGCGAAGTGCGTCCTCTTCGCCCGATGGCCTGCGCCCTAGCAACCGAGCTTGGCCGCCTCCTCAAACACGAAGCCGTCTTCCCCGTAATCGAGCACGACGTCCGCCAACAACTTGACGATGGCCTGCGCCACCGTCACATCGACGGCTCCCTGCGCACCCTCGAAGCGAAGCGTAGTATCGAGCGGCCCCTTCGTGTCGTCGATCACGACTTGGAACGGCGGCCCGCCGCAGCGATAGGCGCGATCGACCCGGATCAACTCGCCCGTCCTGAGCTCTTCTTGGGCCAAACGCGACAGCGCTTCGACCGCCCGATCCGTCACCTGCACGTCAGGTCCCCCGCTTCCCTGTACAATCTCTGCACACCACAGTATACTATACGTCGAAAATAGGAAACGGACGAAGCGGCACGCCGATGCTGCGGCTGCCCAAACACTCGTCCCCGGCGGACGAGTGTTTTTGTTGCATCTTGCCTCGCTTTCAGTCCAATCCGGCGCACAAGGAGTGAACCGTGCAGATGGCGATGCGGAAAGTCGACGCGAAGGAACCGGCCACGTCGCGCGAACAGCGCGTGCTGGAATTCTGGAAGCGCGAGAACATCTTCCAAAAGAGCGAGAAGGCGCGCGAAGGGCGGCCAGAGTGGGTGTTTTACGAGGGCCCGCCGACGGCCAACGGCTTGCCACACCCCGGTCACGTGCTCACGCGCGTGTTTAAGGACCTGTATCCCCGCTACCGCACCATGAAGGGCTACCACGTGATGCGCAAAGCTGGCTGGGATACCCATGGACTGCCCGTCGAGATCGAAATTGAAAAGAAATTCGGCATGAACGGCAAAAAGGACATCCAAGCGTTCGGCATCGAGCGCTTCGTCCAAGCGTGCCGCGAGAGCGTGTTCAAATACGAGGAGGTCTGGCGCGAGCTCACGGAGCGGCTCGGCTACTGGATCGATCTCGACCATCCGTACATGACGCTGACGGACGACTACATTGAGTCGGTGTGGCACCTCCTGAAGACCATCTACGACAAGGGCTGGCTTGTCGAGGGCCACCGCGTAAGCCCGTACTGCCCGCACTGCGAGACGACGCTCTCGAGCCACGAGGTCGCGCAGGGTTACAAGGACGTCAAGGACCTGTCCGTGACCGCGAAGTTCCGGTCGAAACACGACGTGGACGGCCGGCCGACGTACTTCCTGGCGTGGACGACGACCCCTTGGACGCTGCCCTCGAACGTCGGCCTCGCGGTGCACGAGGACCTGACGTATGTCCTCATCCACAAAGCCGGCGCAGGCGAGAACGTCTGGGTGGCCGAAGGCCTGAAGGACGCGTACCTCGAAGAGGGCGATCGCGTCATCGCCCAAGCGAAGGGCCGTGACCTCGTCGGCACGGGGTACGTCCCTGTCTTCCCATACGTCGTGCAGGAAGGCAAGAAACACATGGTCATCACGGCGCCGCACGTCACGGACGAATCCGGCACGGGCATCGTCCACATGTCGCCCGCGCACGGCGAGGAAGACTACAAGGCGTGCCAGGAAGCCGGCCTGATTTTCGTCAACTTCGTGGACGAGTCTGGCCGATTCACAAAGGACGTCCGCGACTATCAGGGCCGGTTTGTGAAAGACGAGGCCTTGAACGTCGATCTCGTCAAAGACCTGGCGGCACGCGGCCTCGTCTACGAGAAGCACAAGCACGAGCACAGCTACCCGCACTGTTGGCGCTGCGACACGCCGCTCATCTACTACGCGATTCATTCCTGGTTCATCCGAACCACGGAGTTCAAGGATCAGCTCATCGCCAACTCGCAGTCGGTCAACTGGATCCCGCCGCACATTCGGGACGGGCGGATGGGCAACTTCCTGGAAAACGTGATCGACTGGAACCTGTCGAGATCGCGCTATTGGGGCACGCCGCTGCCCATCTGGCGGTGCGACGCGTGCGGAGAGGTCGAGTGCATCGGCTCGCGGGCGGAGCTCGAGGCCAAGGCGGGGCGCCTGCCGAAGGAGCTGCACAAGCCTTACATCGACGAGCTCGTGTGGCCGTGTCGCTGTGGTCGGGGCACCATGGTGCGCGTGCCTGAGGTCATCGACGTGTGGTTTGACTCGGGATCGATGCCTTTCGCGCAGCTCCACTATCCGTTTGAAAACCGCGAGCTGTTCGAGCGACTGTACCCGGCGGATTTCGTGTGCGAGGCCATCGACCAGACGCGCGGCTGGTTCTACAGCCTGCTCGCCATCTCCACCGCGGTGACGGGCAGGGCGCCCTACAAGAACGTGCTCGTGCTTGGCCACGTGCTCGACGAACAGGGCAAGAAAATGTCGAAGTCGAAGGGCAACGTGATCGATCCGTTTGAGGCGTTTGACAAGCACGGCGCGGACGCGGTGCGCTTCTACTTTGTGTCGAACACGCAGCCGTGGAACTCGCAGCTGTTCTATCACCGCGCGGTGGCGGAAGCAAAGGCGAAGTACATCGACTTGCTGCAAAACATCCACCAGTTCTACGCGCTGTACGCCGGGATCGACGGGTTCAACCCGTACGAGGTGGAACACGTCGCGGTGGCAGAGCGGCCGCTCATGGACCGGTGGCTCATCGCGCGCCTGCATCAGACCATCGAGGGCGTGGACGAGGCGTACGCGCGCTACGACGCCACGCAAGCGGCGCGCCTTTTGCAGGCGTTCGTGGACGAGTTGTCGACCTGGTACGTGCGGCGCAACCGGGACCGCTTCTGGGCGGACGGCATGGCGCCAGACAAGGTGGCCGCGTACCTGACCTTGTTCGAGGCGCTTAGGACGGTCGCGCTTCTCACGGCCCCCATCACGCCGTTTTTGGCCGAGGACATCTACCAGAACGTCGTGCGCCTCGGCGGAGATGCACACGACGTGCCGGAGAGCGTTCACCTGTGCGACTTCCCGGAGGCAAACGCCGCGCTCGTCGACGAGGCGCTCATCCGAGAGATGGCGCTCGTGCTGCGCGTCGTGGAGATGGGTCGGCATTTGCGCAACGAGAGCAAGCTGAAGACGCGCCAGCCACTCGCCGCGCTGTATGTTCCGCGGGCGCAACAGGACGTGATCGCCAAGTTCGCGGACGTCATTCAGGACGAACTGAACGTCAAGGAGATCCGCTTTGCCGATCTCGACGAGATTGCGCGGCCCACGCTGTATTTGAATCTGAATGCGGTGGGCAAGGCGTTCGGCCGCAAGACGCCGGTGCTCAATGAGGCGGCGAAGCGAGCGGACGAAGCGCAGATCCGCGCGTTCCGGGAGACGGGCGCCGTGGTGCTCGAGGGCGAGACCCTGACGCAGGAGCACGCGGAAATCCGGTATGAGGCGAAGTTTGACGGCCTGGTGACGGTCGACAACCGGCTGTTTGTGGGCCTCGAGACGCGGCTCACGCCGGAACTCATTGAGGAGGGCTACGTGCGCGAGGTCATCTCCAAGATGCAAATGATGCGCAAGGAGGTCGACTACGGCGTCACGCATCACGTGCGGTTTTACGCGGAAGGAGATCCGGAACTGCTCGACGTGATCGCGCGAAACCGGTCGCGCATCGGGGCGACGGTGCTGGTGCGCGAGTGGAGCGACGCGCCGCTCGCGGACGCGGATCTGACGAAGGAGTGGGACGTCAACGGCAAGAAGCTCACGCTGTCGGTGGGCCGATGAGCACAACAGGCGGGGACGGATGTCCTCGCCTGTTTGCATGAAGATGCGCAGCTTGGGGGAGATGGCCATGGCGTTTGCGCTCAAACGGGCGTATGACCCGCCGGAGGCGGGTGACGGGTTCCGCGTGCTCGTGGATCGCCTTTGGCCGCGCGGCGTCCGGCGCGAAGCGCTCGCCGTGGACGCGTGGTTGAAGGACGTGGCGCCTTCGAACGCGCTGCGCCAATGGCTCCACGAAGACGTATCCCGGTTCTCGGCCTTTGCCGAACAATACCGAGGGGAACTTCGGGCGGATGAGGCGCATCAGAAAGCCGTGGGCCAACTGCTGGTCTGGGCAGACACGCACCCGAGGGTCACGCTCGTGTATGCCGCGCGCGATCCGGTTCACAACCACGCCCGCGTCCTGCTCGAGTACCTCCAATCGCTCGATGCCTGAACCAGGCGATTGCGCCTCCCGAGCGGCCGGCGCCTAACGGTCTTCTTTCGCGGCCTCTCCGCCGAGAAACATGAGCACATCGCGAAGGACCGCGGCCCCGGCCTGCATCGCAAACCCGTGGCCACACCCCGCGTACAGCTTCAGCCTCGCGCCGGGCATGCGATACGCCAGGCGCTCCCCATTGGCGTAGGGCAAGACGCGGTCGGACAGGCCGTGCATCACCAGCGTGCGAGAGGTCACGTTTGAAAGCCTGTCCCAACTTCCCTGCCATCGCTCCACGGCGTCGAGCTGGGCCTGATAGACCGCTTCCGGCATGTCGGCTCGCAGGAGCAACCGAAAGGCGCCTCGCAGGTACGCCTCGTTTTTCGCGCGAAACTCCTCCGGAAAAAACAGGCGCATGTACCACTCCGCGCGGGCGGCGAGATCGGTCGGGCGAGATCGCATCTCACGCTTCACGTCTTCGGCCTGGATCATTTGCGGTCCGCCACAGCTGGTAGCGCCAAGCACGAGCGCATCCACGGCTTCGGGATGACGAAGCGCCAGCTCCTGCGCAATCATGCCGCCCATCGAGTAGCCCAACACGTGCGCTCGAGAAAACCCAGCGTCCTGTAAAACCGCATGCGCGTCGTCCGCCATCTCCTCGATGGTCCAGGGCTCGGTCGGGTGAGCCTCCGATTCGCCCGCCCCGCGGTTGTCAAAGGCGATGACGGTGTGCCTGGCCGCGAGTTTGCGCACAAAGCCAGACCCCCACCAGCGCAGATTTCCGCCGACGCCCATGATCAGAAGAAGCGGCGTGCCCGTGCCATGCACTTCGTAATACAGGCGCGCGTCAGGTCGATCGACAAACGGCATGGCCCAACCTCCTCGTCGTCCAAACCCTTCGAAGCCGAAAGATGGAATCCTCAGATTCACGCACAAAAAAAGGCTCACCCGTACCTGGGTGGCCCAATATAGGGGTAAAGGGGTACTTCAACTGTAACACATGTCCAATCTCCACGCCACACATTTCGTGGAAAATCCGGAGGGTTCGATCACGTCAACGCGCTGCGCGTGCGCACGACGCTCTCCGCTTCGTAGATGACCTTGCTGTACGGCAGGACCGACTGCGTGACCCACGCGTTCGATCCAATGACGCTGTGGTGCCCGATGACCGTTTCACCGCCGAGCACCGTGCAGTTGGCGTAGAGAATGACATAGTCCTCGACGGTCGGGTGGCGTTTGACCTGGCGCTGATACGCGCCCTCTTCGTCCTTCGGGAAATAGAGCGCGCCGAGCGTCACGCCTTGATAAATCTTGACGTGGTTCCCCACGACGGCCGTCTCGCCGACGACGATGCCCGTGCCGTGATCGATCATGATGCTGCGGCCGATGGTGGCGCCGGGGTGCAGGTCCACGCCCGTCACGCGGTGCGCATACTCCGTCATCATGCGGGGCAAAAGCGGCACACCGTGGCGATACAGGACGTTTGCGGCGCGGTACACCAAGAGCGCGAAGATGCCCGGATACGTGAGGATGACCTCGTCGCACCCCGTCGCGGCCGGGTCGCCATTCACGGTCTCGGTGATATCTTCGTAGACAAGGCTCTGCAACTGCGGGAGATTTTGAATATAGACGTCCGCCATCTCCCACGCGCGTTGATTCGTTTCCGCCGTTCCAGAAGACAGGCAGGACTGATACGTCGCCCGGTGCACTTGCTCCGCCAGTTCTCCGCGGAGGCGATCCAGCGTATCCGAAAGGTGTTTTCCACCCTCAGGGTCAAAGTAATTCGGAAGAATCGCCGCGCGCGTCCATTCGATAATCTGTTTGATGGCTCGCGGCTCCGGATGGCAGATGCGCCCTTTGAACATGCAGACGCTCTGCTGCAGCAGATGATTTGCAATGGTTTGGGTGTCCATGCCGATCTCGTCTCCCCTTCCGAGCGGCAGTCGCGCTTCGAAAGTCAGTATACACCCGTGGCGGATCGCAAAAAACTCTGTAAGCCTAACGGCATAATGGGATTTACGCCGCTCGGAGACCCGCATTTCTCGCACCCTGTCGCGGTTTTCATCCGCCCCAGATTACGGTATGCTCAAACTGGAACAGAGGATCGAGAGAGGAGTCGTGACACCTTTGGATGCCATTCGCGAAGTCGAGCGCTATCTCGACAACCACCGAGACGAGCTCCTCGAAGCGTTGAAGGAGCTGTTGTCCATCCCAAGCATCAGCGCCCTTAGCGAACACCGCGGCGACGTGCGGCGAGCCGCCGAATGGATTGCCCATCGGCTCACCAGCGCAGGTTTTGAGCACGTCGAGCTCATGGAGACCGGAGGCCATCCCCTCGTCTACGCAGACTGGCTGCACGCCGAGGGAAAGCCCACGGTGCTCGTCTACGGCCATTACGACGTGCAACCTGTGGATCCTCTCGAGCTATGGACCTCCCCGCCATTCACGCCGACCATCCGGGACCATCAGCTGTACGCGCGCGGCGCGAGCGACGACAAAGGCCCGACCTTTCTGCACATCGCAGTGCTCTCCGCCATGCTCAAGGTCCACGGGGAACTTCCCGTCAACGTCAAGTTCTGCATTGAGGGCGAGGAGGAAATCGGCTCCGCACACCTGCACGCGTTTCTCGAGCAGACCCGGGACCAGTTTGCCGCGGACCTCATCCTCATCTCCGACACCACCATGGTCGGGCCGAACCAACCCGCGGTGGTCTACGGGCTGCGCGGTCTCGCGGCGGCCCAAATCGATGTGCGAACCGCCGCATCGGACCTTCATTCGGGCCTGTACGGCGGCGCCGTGCCGAACGCCGCGCGAGCAGTGGCCGAGATCGTCGCGAGCTTCCACCGCCCAGATGGGAGCGTGGCCGTCGAAGGCTTCTACGATCGCGTTCGCCCGCTGACGGAGGCGGAACGGGAGGAGTTCGCGAAACTGGGCCACGAGGAAGAGGCGCTGAAGCAGGCGCTGGCGCTCTCCGATCTGTGGGGTGAGCCCGGGTACACCGCGCTTGAGCGCATGTGCGCGCGGCCGACGCTCGAGGTCAACGGCATCTGGGGCGGTTTTCAGGGCGAAGGCACCAAGACGGTCATCCCGTGCGAAGCGCACGCCAAATTGACGTGCAGGCTCGTGCCCGACCAGGACCCGCAGGAGATTCTCGATCTCGTCGAGCAACACGTACAGCGCCACGCCCCCAAAGGCGCCAAGGTGACGTTTATCCGCCAGGACGGGGGCAGGCCGTACGTCGCTCCGTATGATCACCCGGCGCTTCAGCTGGCGGCTTCCGCTTACGAACACGCGTATGGCACCAAGGCTGTGTTCACGCGCATGGGCGGGTCCATCCCCGTCGTGGAGACGTTCTCCCAGCTGCTCAAGATCCCGGTCGTCATGATGGGCTTCAGTCTGAACGATGAAAACTTCCATGCGCCAAACGAGCACTTCTCGCTGGACAACTTCGACAAGGGCCTGCGGACGTTGGCCTACTATTACCACGAACTCCCTTCCGCCTGGAACCAGCACTGATGCGCCAGGCCCAGTGCGGCGCCATCCTACCCGGCGCCGCGCGGTCCCGCGCGCCGGTCCATCAAACAGACGGCCGGCCCCTTACCGGGGCCGGCCGCTGCACAACTGCCCTTTAGCGCGCGACGGACTTCGCGCCTGTCAACGCTCGAACTGGCGGTTGATCTCCTCTTCAACGTACGGATTCAGGATGCGCAGATGCGTGCCCTTCATACCCAGCGAACGGCTTTCGATGGTACCTGCGCTCTCCAGCTTGCGGATGCTGTTGACGATGACCGAGCGCGTCACGCCGTGCTGGTCCGCAATTTGACTGCTCACGACGATGCCCTCAGGGGAATTGCGGACGGCGTCCAACAGGTACTTCGCAGCCTGCAATTCGGAGAAGCTGAGCGACTCCACCGCCAGATGCGCCAGGGCCCGCTGCCGGCTCTCCTCCTCTTTCTGCTGTTGGCGCGAGTGTACAATCTCGAGCGCCACCACCGTCGCCGCGTACTCGGCGAGAATTTGGTCATCTTCGTTGAACGCGCGCTGAGACCTCGCGAAGAGAAGCGTCCCTTGACGTTCGCGCGCCCCGATGATGGGCGTGATCATCAGGTGTTTGGAGCGAAACGACTCGTTTTCCTCGGGCGAGAAGACGTAAAGCGGCTTCTTTTGCTCGTCGGTCAAGTTGGCAATGGTCTGCTCCACACGAAGCAGATGTTTATTGAAATCGCCCGGAAACCGCTGCTCCCGCGTCATGATGTTCAACCATTCCTCGGTCAGCTCGTGCTCCGCAACCCCGTATCCGAGAATCTTGCCCTTGCGCCCCACGATGTACACGTTCGACTGCATGAGGCGGCTCAAAAATTCGGCAACTTCTTGAAATTCCACTTGCTCATTTGAACGGTGCAAGAGTTGCCCAAGTTCTTGGACCTGTTCCAACAAACTCACGTTCTCGTCACCTTGTCCTTCCCCCGGCCTTCGCCGGCATGTTGTACCTTCCCTGACCGCCCGAGTCCGAGGCGGAGGGTTTTCCCACGCACTCCGCATTCGCAGAATTGTCTCTGATGTTCAAATTATCACCATAACACAGACAATTTATCCACGCGTAATGAGCTTACTAGACCTTTGTCCACTTGTCAAATGAACAAACTGCGACAAACTTCCGCGCCTACGCGGATGTCTGCCGCAGCACCATCGCCCGCTATGACCAGTTTGCACCATGTGCGCGCAGTTATGCAAGGGCGTACACAAACGTCTACGCCATTTCCGTCTCACCGTGAGGCGGCTTGCCATACAAACGCTCCAAAATCATGCGATATCCGTCTGCCCCGTAGTGCAAACAACGCTTCACGCGGCTAATGGTCGCCGTGCTCGCGCCTGTCGCCTCTTCAATCGCGTGGTACGTGGCGCCTTCGCGCAGCATGCGCGCCACCGCAAATCGCTGAGCCAGAGACTCGACTTCTCCCACGGTGCACAGATCCTCAAAGAACCGGTAGCACTCGTCCTCGTCCTGAAGCGCCAAAATTGCGCGGAACAGTTCGCGCACCTCAGATTCATTCAGCCTCTCGAGCGCCATAGGCTTCATCCTTCACTGCTGTGACGTACCAAAGACAGTGTAGCAAAATGGCGCGCGCGTGACCAGGCGTGGACGCGATCGGATGAGCTAACATGCGGACTGGTCAACTTGGCTTGCCGCGAAATCCTTGTGCCGCGTGCGCGGAACGCGATGGACATGCGGTACAGGAAGCGCGTCGCTACGACTTGTCCACATCCGAACCATCTGCAAACAGGACCAGCAGCGCCGTGGAGTTTTCGATCGCCGAGACGGCATGCGGTCGACCTGGAGCAAGGCTTGTGCATTCCCCCCTTGATAAACGTACACGCTCGTCGCCAACGATCCACTCCAGCTCGCCGGACCACACGCAGAGAAACAAATGGTGTGGAGAGCGGTGTTCGGGAAGTCCTTCTCCCGCCCTCAGCGTCAACTGGGTCACTCGGTGTGCACCGCATGTGAACAAGGCACGCAATCGCTCGGTTCCGCCTTCTTGGATTTTCATGTTTCAACCTCCCGTCGGCGCAAACGCCCTAAATGTGTCGCCACACCACCATCGGTCAACAAGCGCGTGTGTCAGGCGGCTCGCGTGCTCATTCGCCTCAGGATGTGAATCCCGCTCCATCCGATGCGCACGAGGTACCAGGCGAAGGCGAACCAAGCCAGGCCTCCGCCCGTCGCCAGCAGGATACGTCCAACCATCGTGTCAAGATCGGCGAATCCCCACATCATAAGCGCCGTACCGATGGCCGACATCGACATCTGGGCGATAGACAACGTCGTCGAACGAATCTTGATGCCAAAGAGCACGGGCATGACGGCGTAGGATGTCCCGTACACCAGAGTCGTCATCCACCCAAGAAACAGCGCGTGAAGCACCGGAAGCGCATCGCTTTCCCGCCCGGCAATCATCCATCCCCCGGCGACACCCGCGAACACATAGCCGAGGATCCATGCCACACGGGTAACAGATGAACTTTCGACGCTCCCCGTCCCGCATCTGCCAGGGGAACGCCTAACGAGTGCGGCCTCGAACACAACGGCCACCCCGACAAGGCCAGCGCCCAACACATCCCGCCCCACGCCCGCAAGCATGTTGATGTGGAATGCTGTGCCCACCGATAAGGCGACCGTTGCGGGGAGCCAGATGATTTGAAACAAAACAATCGGCCAAGCGGACAAACGTACGCCGCTCAGCAACCGAGGATACAAGTGCAGCGAAACCGAAACTACGGTTCCGACGAGCCAGCCATTGTAGAACAACGCATTGGCACCAGGAGAACTGTCGCCGTCCGACCAGATGCCCCAGCATCCCCAGATTGCGCTGATCATGAGCAGAAGGCCACTCAGATCCGTCCCCCGCCGCGCTACCCTGTCCGTACGCTGGCAGTCCGCTCGTCGCCCAAGATAGCGCAGGTGTTCAGGAATGACTGGTGGCTGGACGCGGCCCTTGCGCTTCGCACGCACGGCGAGAAGGATGTTCGCAAGGAACAGAACGGGGGACGCGGCTTGTGCGACTGCACCTACGCGCGTGAGCAGCATGTTGCTCATCGCTGAACCGGCCACGAGGAGGACAATGCCGAGCTCCGCAATGACAAGGTGCACCCATCCCGCTGCGCGTGGATAGAGGCGCAGTTCCGCCGCGATGGCCAAGACTGCGTACGTCATGCCAAAGATGGCCATTGTAAGCCATCCCCATGGATTGATTTCGGCATGCAAACGAGACAGGACGGCCCAAGCAGAAGTTCTTGAGGCCATCCAAAAACCAAGCGTCGAACCCACGGAAAAGTTGACCAGCGCAGACGCAAAAAAGGCCATAGGCAGTGGCCCTACGCAGGATCGTTCGTCTTCGGACGGTGCAGGCGTCGTCACTGGAGCCGATCCAGATGGATGACCCATGTGTCCCGCTCCCCTTCGATAACGCCTTCCCGGCGCAATTGGTTCCAAATCCGATTGACCGATTCGCGACGCAAACCGACCATTTGTGCGATCTCGGCGTGCGTAATCGGCAGATGGACGTGTACGCCCTCGGGCCCGGCGCGGCCTTGCTCCTCGGCGAAGTGACGAAGAAAGGCCACGACGCGCTCGCGCGAATCGTACACGGCAAGCTCCTGAAGCTTCGCTTGGAGCTGCACAATCCGGTCCGCCAAGACCCGAAGGAGCTTCAGGGCGATGGGAGGATGCCGACGCAGGAGGGCATCGAACGAGCGCGTGGAAATCGCGTACACCGAGGTCGGCT
The DNA here is from genome assembly GCF_900156755.1 of Alicyclobacillus vulcanalis. Taxonomy (GTDB): domain Bacteria; phylum Bacillota; class Bacilli; order Alicyclobacillales; family Alicyclobacillaceae; genus Alicyclobacillus; species Alicyclobacillus vulcanalis. The sequence goes on along the minus strand of NZ_FTOO01000001.1, from coordinate 288,370 downwards.
CCATGGCGCTCGCCGTGCCTGGATAGGGCAAGTCTTGAAAGAAACCCACGTGCGGAAACATCTGCCCCTTGCCGAGCACGGCGACGATGTGCTCACGCCCTTCCTCGTCCACCTTCACAACTTTGATGAGTCCGCGCAACAGGAAGTACACAGCCTCCCGCGGCGTGCCCTCAATGAAGATGGTTTCTCCACGGCGATATTGACGCAAAACGGCGAGTTCCGCCACGCGCGCCAGTTCCTCCGGTGTCAGGTCGCGAAAAAGCGAAAACTCCTTCAGATCCTGACTCACACTCACAGGATATCCCCCCGTCATCGGGTTCACGCCGTTCTTGCCGCTGTGTTCGCTCTAAGCATACGATCCATTTCCATCCGAAATCGAGAGGACTCGAGCAGAAGGTCTGCCCAATTGTTGAACGAAACAGCACCGCACGCAGGAGTGTCCTGCGCGCGGTGTCCGTCAGACCTTCGCCTTCCCGATTTTCACTTGAAACACTTCGGGTCCGCGTTCAAGGTACTCCCAGGTGAACTGACCCTCCCGCTCATGTTGAAATTGATAGAAGAGTGGGACGGGATCGTGATCGTTCACGAGCAGCATGGCCTGACCCGGCTCCAGTTTGTCGAAGGTCTGAAAAATCACGCGGTGCTTCATTTGCGGCGGATACTCCGGCGCGCGCACGACATACGCAAACTCGGACACGTGAATCCCTCCTCGAAACTGCCACGCTGACCTCGCAACGGCGCGTGGCCTACGATGAATCTACGACAACTGGCGCATGCGCGGCGTGATACATATCACACCGAGTTCGCTCGGGTTGCAGAGCCCGCTCAGACGTTTGCCACGGCAACACCAAGGAGCGCAACAGGTAAGTAAACCAGCGAAGCGAGAAACGTACGCTTCGCCCAAGCGGTGATCTCGCTGCGCGATAGGGCCAACCTGATGTGGACTGCGACGAACCACGCGTTCAGTAAGCCCGCTACCGCGAGGTAGAGCTCTGGGTGAAGCACGAAATGGGAGACGGCGAGATCGACGCCTGCAAGAGCCAACGCGTAAAACAACATCTGAGCAATGGTTGTCTTGGCGCCTCGCACGACAGGCATCATGGGCACGGAAGCGCGACGATAGTCCTTCGACCGATACAGAGCAAGGCCCCAAAAATGGCTTGGCGTCCAGAGAAAGACGATGAGAAACAAAAGCCATGCGAGCGGCGCCAAGTGCCCCGTCACCGCAGCCCAACCGACGAGCGGCGGAATGGCGCCTGAGCCACCTCCGATGACGATGTTCTGAGGCGTGCGGCGCTTCAACCACATCGTGTAGATCCCGGCGTAATAGAGGTATCCGGCGACCGTGAGCCACGCGGCCAATCCCCCGACTGCGATGTCGAGCACCGCGAAGCCAGAGAGGCCCAAGATCAGTCCTGTCACGAGGGCGGTGCTCGGCGCCACTTGGCCTTGGGGCAATGGTCTATCTCGGGTGCGGTCCATGAGGCGGTCGATGTCGCGATCGAACCACATGTTCACCATTGCGGCTCCTGCGCATGCGAGGCCGAGCCCCAAGAGGCCAACCAGTGCCGGCCGCAGCGGAGGCAACCCATGACGAGCGGCAACCATGGCGCAAAATGCGCTGAAGAGCAGGAGCGCGTTGATGCGAGGCTTGCCAAGTTCCCAGAGCGCCCGGAGGCTGGGATAGCAGGTCCTTTCATTCGGACGAACCGTCTCTTGACCATTTGCCGTGAGCATGGCAGCGGCCTCCTTACTGAACCTGGCTGTTGAACGACATAATCCAGACCGATCCGAGCGCAATGGCGAGGGTGAAAAACAGGCCTAGTCCGATGGCTAGCCCCTTTACGCGACTGCCGTCTCCTTCCGTCACGTGCATGAACAGGAACAGCTGCACCAGCACCTGTATCGCCGCGAGCACCATAAGAAGCACAAGCAGCACCGGTGCGGGTAGCGCATGGAATGCAACAAGCGCGAACGCAATGGCCGTCAGGACGAGCGAGAGGACGTAGCCGGTGAAGTACTGATACTTCCCACCGCCATCTCTATCGTGTCGCTTGTCTGGGAGAGACATGGACGCCTTGGACATGTCACATCACCATCCCCGTGAGATAAACCACCGTGAAAATCAAAATCCAGACGACATCGAGGAAGTGCCAATACAGATTGACAACGAACACCTTTCGCGCAATGCGCGGCGTCAATCCGCGCCGAAGTACTTGGTAGAGCGTCACGAGCATCCATAGGACGCCAAATGTCACGTGACAGCCATGCGTGCCGACTAAGGTGAAGAAGGACGAGAGAAAGGCGCTCCGCTGCCAGACGGCCCCGATGAAGGCGTCGTGTGCAAACTCGCTCGCCTCGATACCGAGAAAGGTAAGACCCAAGGCGATTGTAACCGACATCCAGAGCGCGACCGCCTTTGGACGGCCATCCCGCATGGACAGCGTGGCAAGCCCGCCGGTGAAGCTCGAGGTCAGCAGTGCCAACGTTTCAGCTCCGAATCCCTTCATGTCAAATAACGTCGCTGGCGTGGGCCCGCCGTCCGTATGCGTGCGCAGCACCAGGTACGTGGCAAACAGACATCCGAAGAGAATCATGTCGGTCGCGAGAAACACCCAGAATCCCAGAATTCGCGCGCGGTCCTCGTCGTGCGTGTACTCGAGCGCAAGCGCCCTCCTCCCGCCGTCCCGAGGCTCCTCCATGGCATGTACACTGGTTGCCATACGTCACACCCTCCCCAATGTCGCTTCGTGCTCACGGATGGCATCCGCGGCGATGACCGTCTCGTCGTCTTCCTCCAGTGCGCGAAGGAGCAGACAGCAGAGGACGCTTGCAAAGCCTATCGCAGTCAACACATACCATCCAAACACGAGACCGAATCCTGCAATGAAGAAGGACAACCCCATCGCAAACGGGCGCGCCGTATGCTTGGGCACGTGGATATCGCGAATGTCTTCGGCGCTCGGCCGCACGTGCTCCATTTGTCCCTCGTATTTCGCCGCCCACCACATGTCGCGGGCCGTGATCGTCGGGATGACGGCAAAGTTGTACTCTGGCACCGGAGAGGGCAGAGACCACTCAAGCGTTCGTCCATCCCACGGGTCGCCCGTAACGTCGCGCTCGCCGTGGCGAATGCTGTACACGATTTGCCATACGATCACGAGAAAAGCGAGCCCCATCAGGTACGCGCCGATGGTGGACACGAGGTTCAACGTGTTCCAGCCCATGTTGGCGGGATAGGTATACATGCGACGCTGCATCCCCATGAGCCCGAGGGCGTACTGGGGCATGAAGCACACATAAAATCCAATGTTCCAGAGCCAAAACGCGATTTTGCCGCTTTTCTCGTCGAGCTTGAACCCGAACATCTTCGGCCACCAGTAATACATGCCGGCGAGCATGCCGTACACGACGCCGCCGATGAGCGTCTGGTGGAAGTGCGCGATCAGGAAGTAGCTGTTGTGATACTGGTAGTCCTCCGGCGCCGCAGCGAGTAGAATGCCCGTCGCCCCTCCTGTCACGAAGTTGGGAATGAACGCAAGCGTCCACAGCATGGGCAACGTCAACCGGATGCGGCCGCGATACATCGTGAACAGCCAATTGAAAATCTTTACACCCGTTGGTATGCCCACACACATCGAAGCGATGGCGAAGAAGGTGTTGACATCTGCCCCGGCGCCCATCGTGAAAAAGTGGTGCGCCCACACCAGATAACTGATCACGCTGATGAGCAAAAGGGATGCGACCATCGACTTGTAGCCGAAGATCCCTTTCCGCGAAAATGTCGCCACGACCTCGGAATAGACGCCGAACGCCGGCAGAATGACGATGTACACCTCCGGATGGCCCCAGACCCAGAAGAGGTTGATGAACATCATGGGGTTCCCGCCGTGCAAGATGGTAAAAAAGTGTGTGCCGGCGATCCGGTCCAAGAGCAACAGCGCGAGCGCGACGGTCAATGCCGGAAACGCGGCCAGGATGACGATACACGCTGCGAGTACGGACCACGTGAACAAGGGCACGCGATTCCACGTCATGCCCGGGGCACGCATGCGCAAGATGGTGACAAGAAAGTTGATCCCAGTGGCAATTGTTCCAATTCCAGACAAATTGATAGCCACGAGATAATAGTTTTCTCCGGGCCCCGGGTCATATCCGAGCTCGGTCAGCGGTGGATAGCTCACCCAGCCCGCATCGGGAGAGCCACCAAACACGAACGAGATGTTAAAGAGTAGGGCGCCGAAGAAGAACAGCCAAAAGCTGATGGCGTTGAGATACGGAAATGCGACGTCTCGCGCTCCAATTTGTAAGGGCACGACGATGTTGAAGAGCGCAAAGATGAACGGCATGGCCATGAACAAAATCATGATGGTGCCGTGCGTGGTGAAAATCTGATCGTAGTGCTCGGCGTTCAGAAAATGCTCACCCGGAAAGGCGAGTTGTGTGCGCATCAAGAGCGCGTCGACCCCGCCACGGAACAACATCAGCAGTGCGCAGACGAGGTACATGATTCCGATGCGCTTGTGGTCCGTGGTGGTGATCCACTCTCTCCACAACCATCCCCACCGCTTGGTGTACGTCAAAGTCGCGACAATACCCACGACGGTCAACGCGATGAGTGCATCAGAGATCCAGATCAGCGGGCCTTCGTTCCACATCAAGTAGTGATTTGCAAATTGCAGAAAGCCTGCAATCATCGACCGTCACCTCCGCCAAGCGAGGCCAGATTGGATCCCGACTGGCCGTAGATGCTTCCCATCGTTGGCATTCCCCACATGCTGGACATGTACTGTCCGCCATCCTGCCATACCACTTGATCAAACAGTCCCTCGGGAAAGCCGCCGTAAGACCATCGACCCGTTACGCCTGGTTTCTTGAGCAGTTGATAACCCGCAGCCGTGAGCGCTGGAGCGTGCTCCTTAAGCCCCTGCGCCCATGATTGAAAGGCTGATTCGGGGCGGGCCTGCACGGTGAACGACATATCCGCAAATCCCTGGCCCGTAAAATTCGCGCCGTGGCCGTAGTAATTGCCCGGAGCATCCGCCTGGACCCATAGCCTCAGCGCCATGCCGGGCATCGTATACTCTTGGCCCGCCAGTTGGGGCACCCAGAACGAGTTGATGGGCGCGTCGGACGTCAGCACAAACTGAACCGGAACCCCCGTTGGGATCACGCAGTAGTTCACTGTTGCCACGCGCTCGTCTGGATAGAGAAACAACCATTTCCAGTCCAGTGACACGACGTCCACGGTGACGACATTGCTGTTCGACTGCGGAGGCCGCGTCAGCGCGAACGTCGTTTTCGCTGTGTAGGCACCGAGCACGCCCACGATGACCACCGGAATGCCCCACCAGATCCATTCCAACGTCCGACTGTCTGTCCACTGTGGCGCGTAGGGAGCGCGATTTTCTGGTCGGTCTCGGTATTTCCACACGATGTACGTCGTCAGCGCCAACACCGGCACGATGACCACTAAGAGCAGAATCACCGACAAGATGATCAGGCGCTCGATTTCCCTTGCTGCAGGGCCAGCCGGATGCAACACCAAGACGTTCTGCCCGCAGCCCGCAAGCGCCATGGGAGTCAACGCAAGCAAGCTCGCGCGCCACCCTCGACTTACAAGTTTCACGCCATTCACTCCCCCTCCGGTCCTGCTTTTCACGGTAAGTTGGAGAGGAGGGGACATCTGTGCGTTCGATCACATCGCAAGGGAGAGAACCGTATCGTCCATGGAATGTTCAAACGTGTGAATAAAATGTGAGGAAAATTGCTCGGAGAACATGTGCTGGATAACCGACCGGAGGAGAAACAAGTCGTGGAAAGCGAGAACGAAAGGATGGATACGAATCTGGTCCGTCATGAGTCGCGTTGCACGCGAAGGGACGGGTGTTTCGCTTCATCGGACACCACAAGCTGATCCCACATTCCCGCCAGCGCGTGACCCGGGACCCCGCAGACGAGGGCATACGTTCCCACCTTCGCAGCAGTGAAGATGACATCCCGATGCGTCCCTTGAGGGTCTCCCTGTGACGGATTGGGCGTTTCTGCGCCTGGAAACGCAACCATCGTTGCGTCGAAGTTGGAGCGTTCGCGATCTCCGTAAGGCACCACCATCGCGCTGTGCGGCATCAAACTGGCATTGTCAAAGTCGATCACGACGCGCCACCCAATCGGCACGACCAGTGTCATACTGCCATTGGCATAGCCATCGAAGTTCATACCGCCGTTTGCGCGTCCGTCGCCGGCGACCACTTTCCACCGCACCTCGTGTTTAGCAGCGTTCCACGTCAACAAAGATTTGTCTTGGTTCAATGGAGACGGATGTGAAGCGCCACATCCAACCAACACAGATGTCACCATACTCAGAACAAGTCCCAACCGCTTGCGCATCCGAACCACTCGCTCCTCCTAGAAACATGACTTCTTATGTCCATCCTAACACGCGACGCGCCTCTGGCGATATACGCTCCGGGGTCCACGGCGGATTCCACACGACCCGCACTTCGATGTCGGCCACTCCAAACGCCCTAGCGGCGGCCCACTCGACCGCTGCCGCCAAACTGTCATGCGCAGGGCACCCGGGCGTCGTCATGGTCATCTCGATGACGAGCTTGCCTTCCTCGGGTTCCTCCATGCGATAGATTAAGCCGAGATCGACCACGTTCAGGCCAAGCTCAGGGTCGCAGACCTCTCGGAGATTTGCCTCAACCTCTTGCATATCAATCATGAGACTTCCTCCTTCTTCAATGCGCGAATAAAGACTGACGACATGTGAACGCCGAAGATTCCGAGGCTCACAGCCAGGGCCCAAGCTCCAAGATCACACATCCATCCTGAGCCCATCCACACGCCTAGTGTGACCAACGCTACGCCGAACGCGTTCAGGCCGATTACGATGCGAGCCGAAGCCGGATCGAGAAGATGAGAAATGAGCACGTGAGAACCCTGCCGGTGTCCCCCCGCGAATTGCCACGTCCAAACGAGAAACGGGACGATTTTGTAGGTCAGTGAGACGACATTCAGTGATACAAAACCCATGATGCCGAATGGCACGAGCACGCGCCACGTTGCAGAATCCCCGAAAAAGGGTGCGCGCACAGCAAGAGCGCATGCCCACAAAACACCGAGTGCACAAGCCATAAGGACCCCGCGGATGGGCGCTTCAACGCGCTTGCGGACGCGCCTTCTCAAGATAGCGCGGACTGCCAGAAGGTGAGCCAGGAACGCAAACACCGTGAAGCAGGAAGAAACCAGCTTGAGCGCAAACAGAGGAAACCAAATGTACGCCACAAGGGACCATAGCGCGGTGAGCGATAGCCAAAAGGCCCATCTTTCGCGGCGCGCGTCGTATCCGTGCGCCAGCGTGAACATGGGTATCAGTTTATAACTGAATCCGAAAATCAAGAATCCGAAGAAACCACCGGCAGCCAACAAGATGTGAGTTGCAAGAATTTGGGCCTGATACGCTGCGACAGCCCGCCAAACATGTGCATCGCCAAGCGCCAGAGCGACTGCTGCCGTCAATGCCAGTGCAAGGTGAACGTGAGCCAGGAAGACGAATCGCCACATCGCTCCGCGCGCTTTCGTCCGAAAGAGGGAAACAAGCATGTTGCCGCAGAAGCCGTACAGGACGACTGCTGTCCACACCCCGAAGACACCAATGCCAGGAGGCCACCATACGGAAAAGCTTCCGATGAGACCTGCGAGACCGAGCAGGTAGGAGTAAAACAACACATGCGCCAGCCTGACCGCGACGATTCGCATAAGAAAGGCGACGGTCGAGAGCTGATACACGGCCCCCATGACGAAGGACATGAGCGCTCCTAAGGTCAGGAGATGTGTGAGTGCAACGCCCGACGGAGCTTCAGGTGCAAAGAGCACACCGCGAGTCACCTGCCAGGCAAGAACGCACGCAAATAACAAAAATGCACACAGACCCAAGGCCATATACCGAAGCGGCAAGGTGACTGGCAGCGCCTGCTCACTTTGATTGAACGAGGGCGCAACAAATGGCCCTTGAGACGAAACGTCTGTCTTGCCAGGCTTCCGATACCCCATAACGATTCCCCCTTTCCTACAGCCGCAACCTTGGTGTCATCCACCTTGAAAAAACGCGCGATTTATCTCTATCCAGTGTCTTTCGTCTTCTGGTACGTCCGCCTCGTGAAAAATGGCAGATACCGGGCAAACGGGTTCACACGCGCCACAATCAATGCATCGCTCTGGGTCGATGAGGTAGGTTGGACCACCGTCGTGAATGGCGTCAACTGGACAGACCTCCACGCAGTCGGCCGCCTTTTCCCCTATGCACGGCGACGTGATGACATAGGTCATCCTTCATTCCTCCTCGGGCTATTTCGTCAAAGAGCATCATAAGCCCGCCGACGCAGTTGGAACGTGCGTTGGATCACAGCGACTGCCTGCGTCGCGTCGCAAAATGGAACTGGATGTTTGATGAGGACCGAGTCTGGAGGAGATACCTGTGCGGAAGATAGCCGTTCTGGACGTTCGTGAGATTCTCGTCAACAAAGGTGAACCGTTCCACGTCATCATGTCGACGATGGAAGAGCTAAGCCCCGAGGACGTCTTCGAACTTCACGCCACCTTCGAACCCACGCCACTGATTCGGTTGCTCGCGAACCAGGGTTTTTCTCACGCCGTTCGAACCTTGGCCGAAAAGCACGTGGTCACGCAATTTTCCCGGGAGAAGAGGCCCTTGCCCTATTGGTATCTCGACAATCGCGGCCTTGAGCCCCCACAACCCATGCTCCGCACGCTCGCCCTGTTAGACGCGGAACCGCGGTTCGTAGCGGGCACGATGGGTCTCGAGATTTGGAACGATCGCGTCCCCGTTTTCCTGCTCCCGGAAGTGGAAGCGCGCGCAATGACCTACGAGATTGTCGAACACGACGATGGAGTGCGGGTGAAGCTTTACAAATCCTCGAATTTGACGTGATCGCCCGGCTTCGCACGTCTCGTACGCGTTGATTCGCCCGTTGCCCGGGAGTATGATGGCCCACGATAGATTGGACAGGCGAGTGAATGAGAGGAGGCAAGCCATGCGACGCGCGGCAAAATGGGCAATCGCCCTTGGCACGACGGCAGTGGTGGCTGGTGTCAGCAGCGTGTTCGCACTTCGCAGTGTGCGAGAAGCAAACCTGAATCCCAACGCCCCTCTCGCGAACGTGCCCGGGCCTCAGGGCGCCTATACGCCCATCAGCGCGCTTCAGCCCGTCGTTCCGAAAAACGCGCGGATCGACCACTACACGCTGACGGCGGAATCCCGCACACTGACCGTCGGCGGCCATGCCCTGCAAGCCATGACGTTCAACGGCACCGCGCCAGGGCCGTTGCTTGTGGCCCATCAAGGCGACGTCGTGAAGGTCACGGTGCACAACCGCCTCTCCGTCCCTCTGACCATTCACTGGCACGGCATCGCGGTGCCCGGCGCGGAAGACGGCGTCCCTGGTGTCACGCAAAACCCAATTCCGCCTGGCGGGAGCTACACGTACGAGTTTCAGGTTAACCAGCCCGGAACGTACTGGTACCACTCGCACGAGGCGAGCTTTGAAGAGGTGGGCCTCGGGTTGTACGGCGCCTTCGTCGTTCTGCCCAAACGGGCGGTCCATCCGGCCGATCGCGACTACACGCTCGTCCTGCACGAGTGGCCGACCGCATCCACCGCGCAGACGATGATGGCGAACCTCAAGGCTGGGAACTTGGGATTCTCAGCGAAAGGCGAATCCGCAGGCATGGGCGGCATGGGCATGCAACAAAACGGGGACATGAACGGCATGGGCATGATGGGCGCGGCGGACGGCACGGGTCAGGGAGGAAATAGCGCGAGCGACATCGCGCACGTGTTGCCTGGCCCCCCGCTTCAACTGAACGGTTTTTCGCCGACCGCAAACGATTGGGCTGCGCTTGACGAAATGGCGGGCATGTATGACGCCTTCACGGTGAATCAGAACGCGAGCGGTACAACGCTCTTGCCAGCCAAGCCGGGACAGCTCGTTCGGCTTCGCATCGTGAACAGCGGCAACATGACACACCTGTTCACGCTGGTCGGCGCACCGTTTCGCGTCGTGGCGCTCGACGGCCACGACATTGCCAACCCCGGTTGGATCCGCGGCGTCTTGCTTCCCGTCGGCGCTGCAGAGCGATACGACATCGAATTTCGCGTGCCAAAGTCCGGGGCCGCATTCCTTGTGTGCGCCGATCCCGACACGACTGCACAGCGCGAGCTTCGCGCCGCCATCGGTCTGCCCGACGCCTGGTCACAATTCAAGGAGACGGATGCAGCGAGCCTTGAACGAGCGCCGTGGTTCGACTTTACACACTATGGCAGCGGCAGGCTGCCCGGCGAAGCCGTGTTCCGCCTGCATCAGGCGTATCAGGTACGCTACAACATGAAGCTCACCGTCGGCATGTCGATGAACGGCATGGTGTACGCCATCAACGGCAAGGTCTTTCCGAACATCCCGCCCATCGTCGTGCGAAAGGGCGACGCCGTCCTGGTCCACATCGTGAACGACAGCCCCTACATTCACCCGATGCATCTGCACGGACACGACTTTCAAGTGCTGACGCGCGATGGGAAACCTGTCTCCGGAAGCCCCATCTTCCTGGACACCTTGGACGTGTTCCCCGGCGAGAGCTACGACATCGCGTTTCGCGCCGACAACCCGGGTTTATGGATGTTTCACTGTCACGATCTCGAACACGCCGCGGCCGGTATGGACGTCATGGTCCAGTACGCGGGCATCCGCGATCCCTACCCGATGAGCGAGATGTCGGAGTGACCGACAAAGTGGAACACGACGAGCCCGAAGGGGCGTCCACAAAAGGAGGGCCGAACATGCGCAGACGACGTCACGAATCTCTACAACCGCTCACGCGCCACCACCACTACGCGCTCGTGGTGGCCATGCACCTTGTCCGCCGCGAGCAACCCGCGAGCGCGCTCGCAGCGGAACTTCGCCACTTTTGGGAGAACGGCGGACAGGCGCATTTTCGAGAGGAAGAGGAAATCCTCCTGCCTGCCTATGCGAAGTACGGGAGTCTTGAGCGACCTGAAATCGTCCAGATGCTCGTCGAACACGTCAAGATCCGGAGCCTCGTGAGCCGAGCGCTCGAGGACGGCGACGAGAGCGTGTTTGAAGAACTCGGCGCCTTGCTCAGGGCGCACGTGCAACTCGAAGAACAGACCGTGTTCCCGTTGATCGAGGATACGCTGCAGGAACCTGACCTTGCTCGTCTCGCGCCCTTTTTCGAGGAACACCGGGCTTCCTCGCCCTACGCTGGAGGCGCTGAACAGCAAAACCCAAGCTGATACGCCCATTCACCTGCCCGCGGCGATGGGGATGGGCCCCTCCCCCGCCCCATCGCGCATCACGCCCATCACTCAGCGCTTGAGCGAACGAACGATTTCGAGCAGGTGATCGATCTCGTCCATCCGAGCCCGCTGTTCTTCGGCCCCGCCCTCAAATTCGTCCGGTTCGCTCTCTTCTAGTTTATGTCTTCTATGCTCAAGCGCCCTTGTCACATGTCGAATTGCGTCCTGATACCCGCGTTCCGCCTCGGTCTCCACACACATCCCCCATTTCCCTTATGGCGAGGTGGTCACAGCCCCCATCGCGGCCGAGACCGCACCGGTTCCCTGGGCGGACACCGGAATGGGCGAGCTGTTCACAAGAAAATGAATCGCCCCGAAGTTGTCCAGATAGAAACTTTCCACCGAAGGCGATATCTGAAGAAGACCGATGGTCTCTCCCTGCCCTACACCGAGTGTATCTCCCGAAGCTTGAACGCGCACGACAGGAAGGGACGTGTTGACGTTCAGGACACCATGATTCGCTCGCATATCGGCAGCCTCATACGCGTCTCCGTCGAGCTCGACCTGCGATGTGGAAAAGTCGTCCACCTCGAGCGCAGACGATTCATCTGTTGATTCCCCCTCATGCACGGAACGCCGCGATCCGGCCACCTGAGATGGCATTTCGCCGCGTGGGGCCCTCAATCCTTCCGTTCTCCGGCGCGGGGGCGGCAAGGTCCTGGGAGCGGGGATGCTCGCCGCGCGAGTCTCAGGTGTGACAGGGTCGTGCTGACCGTTGGCGAACGCGACCCGAGGCGGTGAGAGACGCGCAGGGCCCCTCCGTCAAGGTTCGTCACTGCCGTGGCGCGGCCCATCGGCCGACTGCGTGCGCGCGTCTCCCCACAAGTCGCTCAGGCTCAGGCCGAGCGCCTCCGCAATCAGCCCTAGCTTTGCGGCGTTCGATCCACGCGCCCCAGACTCGATGGCATAGATGTAGCTCACGCTCACGCCAGCTCGCTCCGCCAATTCGCGTACTGACAAACCGCGCAACTTGCGATAGTATCGTAAGCGTTGGGCAAGTTCCGCCACGTGAACCACTCCGTTACATTTCTACGATTGAGAAAATCATATCAGAATTTGTGTCTGGGCGGTAGTGGGATTTTACGATGGAAGAAGGAGAAATCGGTGCAACGGCGTGCGCGCGAGGCCTGTCAACTCTTGATGAACGACTGGGAGGCGCTAGACGGTCTTTACGAGCGGTTTCATGGCGATCCCGACTGGCCCTTCGACGCTCGCGCCCCTCGCGCGTGGCAATCCCTCGTGCAATCCTGGCAGATGGGCGCCTGGCTCGGGGACACGGCCGTCGCGATCGCCGTGCAGGCCGGGGAGCCCGCGGGATATGCAAGCTTGACGCCCGCCTCGGTGCAAGAACCATCGCTCGGCCGCGCCTGGGAAGTGGGCACCTACGTCGCACCGAACCACCGCGGGACCCACGTCAACGGGCTTCTCAAGCGATGGGCGGCCGAAGAAGCTTTGCGCTTCGGGGCGCGGTGGCTGGTCGCCTGCATTCCTTTCGGCAACCATCGCGCGGCTGGCGCATTTCTCAAGGTGTTTCCCGAAGCGTCCGTGTACGACGAGTCCACCGCCGGCCCTTGGCGCCTCTATCTCAGGCGGCGATCCTTTGCTGCCGGACAACCGACGCGCCTTTACGTCGTACAGCTGCAAAGTCTTTCATCGCCCACGTAATTGACCTGTCGCGCGGAATTGTCTACATTTGTGTAAAGGTCCCACATCTGTGGACGTTGCGGAAGGGAGCTTGGCCCATGAGCCTTGGACAGCGCCTCCGCCGGCTGCGGGAGGAGCGCGGGTTGACCCTGGCACAGGTCGCGGCCGCTGCCAGAATTTCTGTCAGTCACCTGAGCGCCATCGAGAACGAGACGCGCCGCAATCCGTCGTTCCACATTGTTGCGCGTCTCGCGAGAGTCTATGGCGTCCCCATGGATTCATTGGTCGAGGACGAGGGAAAGAAGGCCGTCGCGCAGCCCGCGGCTTCCCGGGGGCTCGAAGGGCCCCCGACTTCCTACGTGGAGATGGCACGGCGCCTGGCGGAGGCGGACGCGCTCTCCCATCCGGCGCGGCTGCTCGAGGTGATTGCAGCGCTCTTGCGCGAGCGGGAACAGGCCTACGAGGCCCGCCAGGTCGATGCACCATCCGCCGAGTCCCCGCCAGGTTCAACCATTTCGGAACCACCAGCGCGGACGAGCGAAGGCGAGCGCCGGGCGGCAAGCGCCAGGGAGGGCGCGGAAGAAGAAGATTAGAGTGTCGTCGACTTGGAGCTTGACGCCCCAAGGACGGCAGTCGCTGTCGTTTTCACAAGCCCAGACGACGCGCTACTCGGACAAGTCCAAACTTCTTCCGGTCTCGATGTAGAGATGATCGTTCAAATCTTTCAAGGTTCCTCTGATGCTGAACAGGGCGCGCACCATGTCGATGAGATGTTGGTCTGCAAACGCGTCTTCCATGTCCACCACCTTCAGGAGGTCTTCCTGAACCCTCGTGCCGTGGCTGCTCAAGGTCCTCATGTCGAGCACCTGATGGCGGAGATCTTCCAACGTCTTTCTGTCGAGGGTGGAAAGGGGAGACTTGCCGGCAGCGTTTGACGCATCAGTCGACGACGTGTCTTCAGCCATCAACCGTTCCAGGGGACCGACGACGCGCTCTGCCACCTGGAACTCGTGTGCCTTGATCAAGGCCTTTTCCACCTGCCAGGCGGAGAACGCTGCGGCGCAGAATGCGGCCGAGATCGAGAGAGCTGCCCATCGCTTTTTCGTCATCCTCATCGAGATCACCATCCTTCTTTTGATGGCAGCCGCTGGTCCGAGGACATTCTTTCCCTGTTTGTAGAATGCATTGTGCGAGTTCGTTTCATGAACAAAGCGCTCGAGTTGACTGCGCCGCCCTGGCTTCGTAACATGGCACCGAGGACAGTGCGTAGGAGGCCCGGTATGGCAAAACAGGACAAGCAGTTTGTGAAGGAGATTACCCCGCAATCGGAGGACTTTTCCCGCTGGTACATCGATGTCCTCCAAAAGGCCGAATGGATGGACTACGCGCCAGTGCGCGGCTGCATCGTCATTCGTCCGGAGGCGTATGAGATTTGGGAGCGCTGCCAGCAAGAGCTGGATCGCGAATTCAAGCGCACGGGACACAGAAATGCGTACTTCCCGCTCTTCATCCCGGAGAGCTTTTTTGAAAAGGAAAAGGAACATGTGGAAGGGTTCAACCCGGAATTGCCGTGGGTGACGGAGGCAGGTGGAGACATCCTCGAGGAGCGCCTTGCGGTCAGGCCGACATCGGAGACGATGTTCGGGCACATGTACGCGCAGTGGATTCAGTCGTACCGAGATCTGCCGCTTTTGCTGAACCAATGGGCAAACGTCGTCCGGTGGGAGAAGCGGACGCTGCCGTTTTTGCGCACCAGCGAGTTTCTGTGGCAGGAAGGTCACACGGCGCACGCGACCGAAGAGGAGGCGCGCGAGGAGACCATGCGCATGCTCGGCATTTACGCCGATTTCGTCGAGTCGTTCCTCGCCATTCCGGTCATTCGCGGCCAGAAGACCCCGAGCGAGAAGTTCGCAGGCGCCGTGGACACCTTCACCATTGAGTCGCTGATGAAGGACGGCCGCGCGCTGCAGACCGCCACGAGTCACTACCTGGGTCAAAATTTCGCCCGGAGCTTCGAGATCCAGTACTTGGATCGCGATAACCAGCTCAAGTACGTGTACACCACGTCGTGGGGCATGTCCACGCGCATTCTCGGCGCCATCGTCATGGTCCACGGGGACGATCGCGGCCTCGTCCTCCCGCCCAAGCTCGCGCCGACACAGGTCGTCGTGGTGCCGATTGGTCCTGCCAAGGCGCGCGAGGCCGTCGTCGCCAAAGCGCGCGAACTCGCGAGCGCGCTGCAACAGGCACACGTTCGCGTTCATCTCGACGATCGCGACGACGTGAGTCCCGGTTGGAAGTTCAACGAGTACGAGCTCCGCGGCGTGCCCATCCGCCTCGAACTCGGCCCGCGCGACCTCGAGGCGTCTCAGGCCGTCCTGGCCCGCCGCGACACCGGCGAAAAAATCACCGTGCCGCTCGATGGCGTTCTGGAGCGCGTTCAGTCGCTTCTCGCGGACATTCAACGGGATATGTTCGCGGCGGCCAAGCGTCGGCTCGAGGAGAACTCGCACGTCGCCGAGACGCTCGACGAGCTCGTGGAGATCATTCAGACCAAGCGCGGCTTCGTCCTCGCGGGCTGGTGCGGCGATGACGCGTGCGAACGAGCGGTGAAAGACGCCTGCACGGCCACGAGCCGCTGCATCCCGTTTGATCCGCCGGCCCGCCCGGCGACCTGCGTCACGTGCGGCAAGCCCGCCAAGCATGCGGTCTGGTTCGCCAAGTCGTACTGAAAGACGAGGAGCTGCCGCGCCAATGCGGCAGCTCCTCGTGTCAGTGCAGGCGTTTCCGGGCGTCATGCGCCTCATCCCGGATTTCCTCGCGGAACCCCTCGATGGCCCTGCGCCGGCGGTCGTTCTTCGCCACTAGGTTTTGCACATCCCTCGAGTGCATCTCGTCCGCGTGGGCAGCGAGAAAGTCCTCCGCCTCATGCAGATTGTCCATCGTGTTGTGAATGGCTTCCTGCAGGCGTTCGACATTATCCGCGCGGTTGTCCGGATTCGCCACGCGCCATCCCTCCCTCGACAGATTCACAACCGCTAATCTGCTCGACGAGAAGCGGACGCATGAGCGAAATCACCTGGAAATACGCGGGACTTCATCCTCACTTCGAGTCGTCGCGCTGCTTCGACGCGCGCTCTTCATACGCGGCGTATCCCGCCATGGCAGCCATCAACATGCAGATGAAACCGACGACGTACCCGATGAACCACAGCGCCGAGTGCGTCTTGTAAAACGCCGTGCTCGCAATCACGATGAGCGCGCCAAGCACGCCGATGGCATACAAGTACCTGCGGACCTTGGCGTCCGGACGACTGGGCATGGGACCGCGCTCCCTTCATTCAACCTCCGCGAGCCAAGGATAATAGATTACGTCGCCGTTCTCAAACTGGACGGCAAGCCGCTCCTCGTGCAGCCAGTGCGGATCGTAGCGCTGGCCGTCGCGCCTTGCGTTTGCAAGGACCTCCGATCGCGTCCGAAACGCGCAATCCGCCGTCGCCGGGTGCCAAACCATCTGCCACCACTCGCCCTCGTGCTCGAACCACGCGATTCGCCATGGATCGTGCCGCCAATAATAGGACGTGAGGAGCGCGGGCTCGGGATGCGCGAGCAAAAGCTCGTACGCCCTCGCGCGCGCCTTGGTCGGATCGCGCAGAATGAAGTCTAGCCAGGCGTGGCGCTCGCCGGGATCGAGCACGGGCTTGAAGCGCCGGAAGGCCTGCAACAGGGCGTATCTCACGCCGGAGAGCTGGATGGGCGCCTCTTCTGCTTCGGCCAGGCGTCGAAGCCAATGGTGGAGGTCCTCCATGGAAGCGCCTTGGCGCACGGGCAGGTCCATGGCTCGCTCCGACAGGCACAGCGCGACGTCGCGGTACAGGCTGGCACACCCCTTCGTCAAGAGCTCATGCGCGACATCCACGGTCATGCCATTCCCTCCTGCCTGTGGGGAAGCACAGGACATCAGTTCGACGTTTCGAAGACGACGACGTCGCGCCCGAAAAACGGATGCAAGATGGCATCCACCGCCTCTTCGAGCGCCAGCCTGCGCCCTGCCACGACGTCCGGCTGCACCCGCCCATCCGCCGCCATCTCGAGGAGCGCCTCGACGTCGCCGCGCCGAGATCCGAAACTGCCTTGGATCGCGATGCCCCTTCGCGCGAGCTTGGCGAACGGCACGGGGAGGTCTGCAGCCGGCATGGCGACGGTCACGAGCTTGCCGCCTGGGCGCAGAACGTCCAGGGCAAAGGCGATCCCGTCCGCAAACCCGGACGTGTCCAGCGCGAGCCCCACCCCGCCCTTGGCCATGCGGCGCAACTTCCTCGCGGCCTGACGCGGATCGTCCGCGAGCGTCACGAACTCGTCCGCGCCGGAGACAAGCGCGAGCGCACCCGCGTCCTCGCGGCGGCTCAGCACGGCCACCTGAGGAGCCCCAAGCGCCTTGGCAATTTGAATCGCGGCAAGGCCCAAGCCGCCTGTCCCGATGACGAGCACGGCTTCCTCGCCCTGAAGGCCGGCCGACACCAGCGCTCGATACGGCGTCGCATACGCGTCGACGAGGATGGCCGCTTCAGCCGGATCGATCCCGTCCGGGCGGCGAATGACATTTGCCGCCGGCACCGCCACATACTCCGCGTCGCCGCCGGGCCGCGTGAAGCCCAAGACGCCCTGGTGCGGGCACAGATGCTCCTCGCCTCGCGCGCACGCCGCGCACTGGCCGCACGGCACAAACGGATGGACGACCACCGCCTCGCCGGGCGCGAAGCCCGATACGCCTTCGCCGAGCGCCGCGACGCGGCCCGCGATTTCATGGCCCAGCACGACCGGATACGACGTCCCAAGCGGCGCACCCTCGCCGCGGACGAGCTGGCGATCGCTTCCGCAGATGCCGCACGCCTCGACGCGGACGAGGATTTCGCCGGGCGCAGGCTGTGGCTGTGGGACGTCCGCGACGCGCAGGCCCGCTTCCGGGTCAAACACGAGCGCCCGCATGGTCACTCGGCCCTCTTCTGGGCGCGCTCGCGCCGACGCGCCTCGGCCAAAAGGGCCTCCGCGATGGTCATCTTCTGCATCTCGAGGGTGCCCTCCTCGAACCAGAGCGAGCGCGCGTCGCGGTACAGCCGCTCCACAGGGCTCGTGACCGCGTAGCCGATCCCGCCGTACAGCGAGAGCGCCCCGTCGGTCACCTCGCCCACCATGCGGATGGCGTTTGCCTTGGCGATGGAGGCCTCAAGCGCGATGTCGCGCCCTTGATCGTACTTGTACGCCGCGTCGAGGCAGAGCAGCCGCGCGCCTTGAATCGCGATTTGCATTTCCGCGAGCCGCATCTGCACCGCTTGCCGGCTCGCCAGCGCCTTGCCGAAGGTCGTGCGGCGCCTGACGTGATCGAGCGCCCGGTCCAAAGCTTCCTGCGCCAGCCCCACGGCGCTCTGGGCGATGCACGCCCGGCTCTGATCCAGAAACCCGCGGACGGCGACGCCAAAGCCTTCGCCGATCTCGCCGAGCACCTCGTCCTCGCCCACTTCACAGTTGTCGAAGTCGATCACGGCGTGCGAACAGCCCTTGTCGCCCATCATGTGCGGCATAGGCGTGAGCTTCATGCCCTTGCGCCCCTGTGGCACGAGGAAGGCCGTCAGTCCCGAGCGGCCGGCCCCGCCTTCCATCTTGGCGATGACGGCGATCACGGCCGCCTCTTCGGCGAACGTGATGAGGTGCTTGCGCCCGTTCAGCACGAACTTGCCGTTCTCGTAGGTCGCGATGGTGCGGAGATCGATGCCGGTGCCGTTGTCCGGCTCCGTGAGCGCGAACGCGACGAGCGCGCCCTCGTCGACCAGCTTCTTGAGCCAGTACTCCTGCTGCTCGCGCGTGCCCTGCCCGACCGTGCGCCAGATGCTGTTGTACGCGTGCACCATCATGCGGATGGTGCCATGCATGTGCGCGACTTCTTCGAGGATGGGGAAGTAGAGGCCAAGCGGCAGGCCTTCGCCGCCGACAAAGCGCGGCTGCGTGAGCTTGTGGAAGCCAAGCTCCCGGATGCGCGCCCAGAGCGCCTCGGGAATGCGCCCGTCGCGCTCAATTTGCGCGCCCCACTCGGCGCCTTCCTCCTCGCGAAACTGAATGACGCGGTTGCGGATCTCGTTCGCGCGCGCGACGAGATCGGCGTCATATGAAGGGAACGACGGCGCGATGGCGTCCCGCGCCGACGGGTTCAAGATGTCCATGCACGATCCTCCTCAAGCGCAATCCGTCTTCAACGAACCGAGTGGGGCACCCGCGCAGTCCGACGGGCGCCCCACCTCTCACGCGTGTTGTCCCTGGCCCTCGGCCTCGAGCCGAAACCGCTCGCGCAGATCCTTCTTCTTGATTTTTCCGGAGTGCGTCTGAGGAAACTCCGACATGAACTCCAGCCTGTCTGGGAACTGGAACTTCGCGAGCCCCTGCTCCGCGAGGAAGTCGCGCAGCTCGCGCAGCGTGAAGGGCTTGGCGCCTTCCTTCAGGATGACGCACGCCACGGTCTGCTGGCCGAGCGTCGGATCAGGCGCGCCGACCACCGCCACGTTTTGCACAGCCTCGTGCTTCGAGATGGCGTCCTCCACCGTCTTCGGATCGATCTTCGTGCCGCCGCGGTTGATGATGTCGTCCGCGCGCGCGATGAAGATGTAACGCCCGTTCTCATCCTGGCGAAGAATGTCGCCCGAGTGGAACCAGCCCTCCGCGTCCCACTGCCGGTGCGCCGCCTCCGGATTGTGATAGTAGCCGGCGCTGAAGTTTGGCCCGCGGGCCCACATTTCACCGGGTTCGCCCGGCTTCACGTCGTGGCCATCCTCGTCCACCAAGCGCACCTCCGTGCCCGGGATGACAAACCCGACGGTGGACGAGAGCGCCTCCAAGGGATCGTCCGGGCGCGTGGCGGTGGCGAGGAACCCTTCCGACCAGCCAAACATACAGCCGACCTTAATGCCGCTGTCGCGCTGCAGCTGCTCCAGCACGGCCTTCGGCACCGGTGCACCGGCGTAGATAAACAGCTTCACGCTCGACGTGTCGGCCTGCTTCAAGTTGGGCGCGTTGGCCACGTGGATGACGTGCGGCGGCGCGCCGACGAGATAGGTCGGCCGGTACTTCTCAATCCATTCGATCACGCGGCTCGCCGAGAACCGATCGAGCAACATGATCCGCCCGCCACTCGCCACGGTCATCATGACGCCGGCGAGCATGCCGGTCTGGTGGCAAATGGGTGCGAGGCACAACACGGCCTCCTCCGGCTGATAGCCGAAGTTTTTCGCGTACGCCCGCGCGGCCCACAGGTAGTTGGCGTGCAGATGCACCACGCCCTTCGGCGAGCCGGTGGTGCCGGAGGTGAACACCATGAGGAAAGCGTCGAGCGGTTCCGGCTTGTTGGCTTCGATCTCGGCCTCGGACAGCTTGTCGCCCGCCTCCCGCAGGCTGGCAAACGTCGTCGCGCCCTCCGGCGCCCGCTCGGGATCGCCCTGGACGACGATGTGCGTGAGATCCGGCAGCTCCGGCCGCAGGCTCACCGCCATGTCGTACAGCGACTCGCCGCGGAAGTAGTCCGCGATGATCCACACTTTGGCGCGCGACGTGCGCATGCTGGAGATGATGGCCTGGCGGCCGAGATCAATCTGCAGCGACACGCCGATGGCGCCGATGCGGGCGCACGCGAACACGGCCACCACGTAGTCGAGCGCGTTCGGCAGCTGGAGCGCGACCGTGTCGCCCTTGCGCACGCCCATCTTGTACAGGTGCGCGGCCACAGACTCAATCTCGCGCCACAGCTTCTCGTACGTGGCCTCGCGCACCTCGTCGCGATGGACAAATTGCGGGTACTTCTTCACGTCTTCGTAAAACACGTCGACAAACGACTCGTTCGTCCAGTACCCCTTGTCGAAGTACAGCTTGGCACGCTCTTCCGAGAGCGTGCGGCCCGGAAAGTCAAACATCGCCACGCCTCCACTTCGGGGAGTTTGCGCCGCCTCGCGCCGTGTGGCGCGGCGTCACGCGGACAAGCGGCGCTCGATGTAATCGACGACGCCCGCGACGGTCGAGAGTTGCCCGAAGTCGGCCTCGGGGATTTCGAGGTCGAACTCGTCCTCGAACGCCACGGCGAGCTCCGTGAGATCCAGCGAATCCGCGCCGAGATCGTCCACAAACAGGCTGTCCGGCTTGACCTCAGATTCGCTCACCTGCAGCTGGTTGGCGACGACCTTTCGCACGCGCGCCTCGATATCTTCCCTGCTCAACGTTGCCATGTCGCATCTCCTTTGCCTGGTGGTTGGTGAATGTTAAAAGCTCTCGAATCCGCCCGTGAGGAGCGTCAGACCGCCATCCACCCAGATGACCTGGCCCGTCACGAAGCGGCTCAAATCGCTCGCGAGGAAGACGGCGACGTCCGCCACCTCCTCGGGCGACGCAAGCCGGCCGAGCGGCGTGTGCTGCTCGACGTCGCGGCGATACGCGTCGTAGTGATCTGCCCCGTAGAAGCGGGCCGACTCGGTGTCGACGACGCCTGGGTTGATGGCGTTGACCGTGATGTTCTTCGGCGCCGCCTCCCGCGCGAGATAGCGCGTCAGCGACTCGAGCGCGGCCTTCGCCGTGCCGAGCGTCGCGTAGTTGGGCAGCGTGAAGGTGCTGCCCATGCTCGACATCGTGATGATCCGCCCGCCGCCGCGCCGCTCCATCATGGGGATGACGCGCTGCGCCGCAAACACGGTGCTGTGAATCACCACGCGGTAGGTGCGGTCGAGGTGATAGTCCTTGAGCTGTTCGATCGGCTTAAACGCGGAGGCCGCCGCGTTGGCGACGAAAATGTCGAGATCGCCAAACTCGCTTTCAATTTGGTCGAAAGCCTGATTCAGCTCCTCCTGGCTCTCGAGCTCCGCCTTGACGACCATGGCGCGCCGGCCGAGATCGCGAATGGCCTGCGCCGTCGCCTCGGCCTCCTCCGGCTGGCGGCGATAGTGGACCACCACGTCCGCGCCGTGCTTGGCCATCTGCAAGGCGATGGCGCGGCCGATGCCGCGGCTCGATCCGGTGATCAATGCCCGCTTTCCTTCCAGCAACAACGACGTCGCCTCCTGGTTCATTCAATCTCGTTTGCCGCCATCCAGGCCTCGCGGATCGCGCGCGCCGCATTGATGTCGCGGCTGTCTTTGGCGCCGCCGACGATGTGCACCCGCACGCGGTCCGGGAGCTTCGCCGTCCAGCCGACGTCCTGGGACTCCTGCCCCGTGCAGAGCACCACCTGATCCGCGGGGACCAGTTCCTCCCGCCCGTCGCGCTCGATTCGCACGCCCTCTGGCGTGATTTCGCGCATGACGACGTTCGGCACAACATGCACGCCGAGCCGCTGCATCTCCTGGCGCACCACCCACTTCGTGCTCCGGCCAATGCCCCGCCCGATGCGATCGCTGCGGGCGAGCATGGTGATGCTCCGCTCGATGGGTTCGGGGACCGGCAGTCCCTGTTCGCGGAAGTACGCCTCCGCTTCCGGCGCCATCCGCCGCCTCGTGCCGAGAAAGACGGCGACGTCACAGCCGATGCCGCCCGCGCCGAGGATGACGATGCGCTTCTTCGGCTGCACGCGGCCCATGAGCAGGTCCTGGTACGACACCACGTGCGGCAGGTCCTCCCCAGGAAGCCCCGGGGCGCGCGGCTTGACGCCCGCCGCGACGATCACGTCGTCAAACTCGGCGAGCTGATCCAAGCTCGGCTCTGTCTGCATTGTAACAGCCACGCCCAGGCGTTCAAGCATGACCTCATAATAGCGAATCGTCTCCAAAAACTCGTCCTTGCCCGGAATGCGCGAGGCGAGGCGGAATTGCCCGCCGAGCTCCTTGTCCCGCTCAAACAGGGTGACCTCGTGGCCTCGCTCGGCCGCCGCCCGTGCCGCCTCGAGCCCGGCCGGGCCTCCCCCGACGACCGCCACGCGGCGCTTGACCGAGGCCTTGCGGCGCGGCACGAGCGCCTCGTAACCCGCCCGCGGATTCACGAGGCAGCTCACGACGCGGTACGGCTTGACGAGCGTGTGATCGAGGCAGGACTGGTTGCACGCGATGCAGACGTTCAGGCCGTCGCGATCGCCCTCGAGAATCTTTTTGGCGAACTCGGCGTCCGCGAGCCACGGGCGGGCCGGAGCGATGAAATCGAGGAACCCGTCCGCCACGAGCTCATTGGCCACCTCCGGCACGTTGAGGCGGTTGGCGGCGAGGACCGGGATGGTGACGTGCTGGCGCACGAACGCGGCCACCGCGGCAAACCCGCCGCGCGGGACGACCTGCTGCACGGTGGGCACGGCCGACTCGTGCCAGCCGATGCCGACGTTGAGCGCATCCACGCCCGCCTTCTCGAGGGCCTGTGCGAACTGGATGGTCTCCTCGGGCGTGGTGCTGCCCGGCATGCAGTCGAGCCCGGACATGCGGAAGATGATGGGATACGCAGGGCCCACCGCCTGGCGGACGGCCTCCACCACCTCGATGGGCAGGCGCATGCGCCGAGCAAAGTCGCCGCCGTACTCGTCCGTGCGGTGATTCGTCAAGGGCGACAAAAACTGATTGAGCAGGTAGCCCTCCGAACCCATGATTTCGATGGCGTCAAAGCCAATCTCTTTCGCGGTCCGCGCCGCGTTCGCGTAGCCCTCGATGGTGCGCCGAATATCCTCGAGCGTCATCTCGCGCGGCGTCTCGCGCGTGAGGCGCGACGGGAGCGGGCTTGGCGCCACCGCCTGTTGGCCAATCTCCTCCGAAAACGCATACCTGCCAGCGTGATAGAGCTGGAGCGCAATGCGCCCGCCGACCTCGTGCACGGCCTTCGGCAGCTCCGCGAGCCGAGCCACATGGCGCGGATTCGTCAAGACGAACATGTGGCCGCCGCCCTCCGGCAGCATGCACGCGCCGCCCGTGATGATGAGCGCCGCGCCTCCCAGCGCGCGCTCGCGGTAAAACTCGCAGAGGCGCGCCATCTGCTCGTCGTCGTCGTGTTCGAGGCCCATGTGCATCGAGCCCATGAGAATGCGGTGCGGCAACTCCAGCGAACCAATCTTCCCCGGCTGGGCCAGCGCCGCATAGCGGCGCTTCATCCATTTCTCTGTCATGCTGTCACCTCGTCCTGGCCACGCGCCCCCGCGCGCGGCACTCATGTTTTCGCACCTGGTCTTATAAGCTGATATTAACACCTGGTGTTGAATACGTCGACCGAGCGGTGATAGAATGGTTATCACCAGGTACGAATTTTGTGCGGAAAGGGGCGGCGCCCGTGAGCGCTCCTTTGTTCTTGGAACAGTTTGAATCCACCCTGACTCGGACCCCGGACGAGCTCGCCGTGATCGACCTCAGCGGCGAGGAGCCGGTCACGCTCACCTATGGCGATCTCGACCGGATGGCGACGCGCATCGCCGCCCGCCTCCTCGCGCTCGGCGTGGAGCCCGGCGAGGCCGTGGCGTATCAGCTGCCGAGCGGCTGGCCGTTTGTCGCGCTGACGCTCGCCATCTGGAAGGCCGGCGCCACGCCGTGTCCCATCTTGCCGCAGCTGCGCGAGCGCGAGGTGGCCTTCATCCTCAACTCGTCCGAGAGCCGCGTCTACATCGCGCCAGACGTGTTTCGCCGCTTCGACTACCGGCCGTTTGTGAAAAGCGTCCTGCAGGAGACGCCGCGCGTGAAACACGCCATCGTGCTCCCGCTTGCGTCCGGCGATCCGCACTCGTCCGATCTCGGCGGACTGCTTGCGCCCGAGGCGGACGCGGAGGCCGTGCGCGCCGAGCTCGCGGCGAGAAAGCCTGGCCCCGACAGCCATTCGCAGCTGTTGTACACGTCCGGCACGACCGGCGAACCCAAGGGCGTCCTGCACACGCACCGGACACTCTCCGAGGCGCTCTTCATTCACACGCGCACGCTCGGGCTCACGTCCAAGGACCGGATCTGGGTGCCCTCCCCGACCGCTCACCAGACAGGATTTCTCTATGGAATGCTCGTTTCCTTCTATATCGGGGCACCCGGCATCTATCACGCCACCTGGGATGTCGAGAAGGCGCGGCTCGCCATCGAGGTCTACGGCGCGACGTTCGTCCAGGCGGCCATGCCGTTCCTCTCGGATATCACCCGGGCGGATCGCCCCCCCAAGGGGCTGCGGCTCTTCATCGCGACCGGCGCCGCCATCCCCCGGCAACTCGCCCAGGAAGCGCGCGAGAAACTGGGCTGCGCCGTCGTCGGCGCGTGGGGATCGACCGAATCGTGCCTTGTGACCGCCGGTCGGCCGTCCGATCCGCCCGAGAAGCTGTGGGGCACGGACGGGCGCGTGCTTGACGGCATGCAGATCCGCGTGGTGGACGAGGCGGGCCGCGAGCTGCCGCCCGGCACCGAGGGCAACTTCCAAGTGAAGACGCCCGCCATGTTCGTCACCTACCTCCACCACCCCGAGTGGTACGACGCCGCCATGACGGAGGATGGCTTTTTCGATACGGGCGATCTCGCCGTGATCGACGAAGACGGATACCTGCGGATCACGGGGCGCAAGAAGGACGTCGTGAACCGCGGCGGCGAGAAGATTCCCGTGGTGGAGATTGAGGACCTTTTGTACCAGCATCCAGACATCGCCGATGCGGCCGTGGTCGCGATGCCCGACGAACGGCTCGGCGAGCGCGCCTGCGCCTACGTCGTGCTCAAACCGGGCGCGAGGCACCTCGACCTGTCGGACATCACCGATTTCCTCGGCGAACGCGGCATGGCCAAGATCTATTGGCCCGAGCGGCTGGAGATCATCGACGAGATGCCGCGCACGGCGAGCGGCAAGATTCAAAAGTACGTGCTGCGCCAGGACATTGCGCGCAAGCTCGATCGCGAGCGCGCCGAGCAGACGGGCTGACAAGGGCGGTGACGGTAGAGATGCGTACCCTCGAGGCATGGCAGAAAGACGTCGACGCGTACATCGCGGGCCCTGCGCGGGCCTGGTCGGCGCACATTGAGGCGACGGGATCGGTCCCTGAAGCGCTGTGGCAGGAGCTCCGCGACGCCGGGTATCTCCGGCTTGCGGCCCCGCGCGATCTCGGCGGACATGGCCTCTCCTTCACGGACTACCTCGACCTGTTGCGCCGATTCGCCCACACGCACGGATCGATCCGCGTCATCGTGCACGTGGCCAACAGCCTGTGGCGCTCCATCGCGCAGAAGGCGACGCCCGAACAAGTGGAGCGATTCGTGAAGCCGTTTATCGCGGGCGACATCCGCGTCACGTTCACGCTCACGGAGCCCAACTCGGGATCCGGCGCCGACATCAAGACGACCGCGCGGCGCGAAGGCGACGAGTACGTCCTGAACGGCGAAAAGTGGATGATCATCTTCAGCGACGTGGCGGACTACTTCCTGCTGTTCTGCCGGCTCGAGGGGACCTCTGGCGGCGACGGCACGCTCGCCCTGCTCGTCCCGCGCAACGCACCGGGCCTTTCGGTGGAGCTGATGGCGCCGGCCATGGGCATCGCGGGCACCCAGCACGGACACCTGCGCCTTCGCGAATGCCGCGTTCCCGTCGCCAACCGCCTCGGCGAGGAGGGAGACGGCCTCGAGGTGGCGTTCCGCGGTTTCCTCGATCCCTCCCGCACCGCCATCGGCATGACCTGCGTCGGCGCTGCGGAGCGGGCACTCGAACTCGCCGCCCAGCACGCACTGCAGCGCGTCACCTTCGGCCAGCCGCTCGCCAAGCGCCAGGTCATTCAGATGTGGCTCGCGGAGATGGCGACAGACATCGAGGCCGCGCGCCAGCTCGTGCTGCACGCGGCGCGGCGATTCGACGGCGGCCATCCCATCACCGTGGAGGCCGCGATGGCCAAGATGTTTGCGACCGAGATGCTGCAGCGCGTCACCGACCAGGCGCTGCAGATCCACGGTGGACCGGGCTACTTTAAGTCGAGCGAGATGGAGCGCATCTACCGCGACGCCCGGATGCAGCGATTCGAAGAGGGGACGTCGGAGATTCAGAAGATGGTCATTGCGCGCGACGTGATCGAACGGGCCAAAGCGGCTCGCGAAGGGAGCGACGAGAGATGATGGTGATTCGCCATGGAAAGCTGGATTTGCGGCGGGAGATGGAACAAGCGGGCCTGGGAGATTGGGTGCGCTTTCTCTACCCGGCCGGTGTCGGCGTGACCGTGCTGGCGGCCAAGGAAGCAGGCCTGGCGGAGCGCATCGAGCGCCTGGCCAGTGTCACGGAGGTTCGCGAGGTCTCCCGGCCCTACGCCCTCGCCAGCCGGGAGTACAAGCCGCAGGACACCGTCATCGACGTGCGCGGCCACAAGCTGGGTGCGGGCGGCGTGACCATCATGGCGGGACCATGCTCGGTCGAGTCGCTCGAGAACATCGTCGACGTCGCCAAGGCCGTCAAGCGCCTCGGCGGCCACGTGCTTCGCGGCGGCGCCTTCAAGCCGCGCTCCAGCCCCTACTCATTCCAGGGCCACGGCGAAGAGGGCCTGAAAATGATGGCCGCGGCGCGCGAGGTGACCGGCCTGCCCATCATCTCGGAGGTCATGGAGCCGGGTCTCGTCGATCTCGTCGCCGAGTACGTCGACATCCTGCAAATCGGCGCGCGCAACATGCAAAACTACCCGCTCTTGCGCGAAGCCGGCCGATCCGGCAAGCCCGTCCTGCTGAAGCGCGGTCTCTCGGCGACGATCGAAGAATGGCTCATGGCGGCTGAGTACATCCTCGCACAGGGCAACCCGAACGTGATCCTGTGCGAGCGCGGCATTCGCACGTATGAGACGGCGACCCGAAACACGCTGGACCTGAACGCCGTTCCGGTGGTCAAGTCGCTCTCTCACCTGCCCATCATCGTCGATCCGTCCCACGGCGTGGGCAAGCGCGCGTTCGTGAGGCCCATGGCCCGAGCCGGCGTGGCCGCTGGCGCGGATGGCGTGATCGTCGAGATCCATCCGGTGCCGGACAAGGCCATGTCCGATGCGGCGCAGACCATCGACTACGAGGAGTTCGGCCGCATGGTGCAAGAGGTGAACCGCGTCGCGTCGGCGCTCATGGCATCGCCCGAAGGCGCGAGCGCGCGGGAGATGGTCGAGGTGTGACGGGGCGCGATGGCGCCCCTTTTTTGCTGTCTGCTCCGCGGTGACGACATCCTCACCGTCGGACGCGAGCCGCTCGCTCTTGACCCTCCGCATCGCGGTTCGGTGGAGATCGACGTCCGTCCCGGGTACGACGCCTCCACGCTCGCGGAGCTCATTCAGCTCGTAATGCGCATTTGCTAACGTTCGCCTGGACTTCGGAGTACCGCATGTATCTCGCCTGCGGTGCCACGGATATGCACAAGTCTATCGACGGACGTGCGTGGGTCGTTCAGGCGTGGTTTGAGCTCGATCCTTTTTCGCCGTGTCTCTTTGTGTTCTGCAATCGGCAACGGGACAAGCTCAAAGCAGTGGTCGCATAACGGGTTTTGGCTGTACGGTCGATCGGCGCTTAGAGCAGGGGCGCTTCGCTTGGCCGGAGACAGGCGATAAGAAGCCGGTGCTCATCGCGCGGCGAACATTGAACTGGCTGGGGAGAGAAATCCTGCTAGCCTTGAGGATCAATGAACCGCCAGGATTCTGAAGGACCTTATGATTGCGTGTTTGTATTGATTTGCACAACTTGCATCGATTGCCTCGCGCGCTCGGCCCAGCGTACGGCCGGTCCCATTGAGAAGCCCGCCACCAAGAACACTACGCCGAGTCTGATCCAACCGATCGGTCCTCCATAGACGACCAAGCTGGTAAGCACAAGCGGTCCGATTAGTTCAGCTACGGTTAACCCACTACCGAAGATGCTTTGGTATTCGCCCTGTTTACCATCCGGCGCCAGACCGAAACTGATCGTCCATGTCCCAGAGAACTGTACCATCTCTCCTAGGACCTGCAATATTGCGGCAAGCACCAGCAAGGCTGTTGCCCACAACGACGGCATGCCTGCGGAGGAGGCGAACGCCAAGCAGGAAAACAGTAGGATGACACCAGCCAGGCGGACGAACCGGGTTGCACTGGCCATATCGATCACTCCACGAGAAATGCGGACTTGGAACAACGCGGCAGTTACGGTGTTCAGCAAAAACAGGAATGCGACGATCCAATGTGGCGCGGCGGTCCAGCGAGCAATCCACAGGGGCAACGCCACATCAATGAGTGGTATGTGTAACATCAGGAAAGCGTTGATTACCGAAATAAGCATGTACGGTCTGTCCCGGAGCACCGTAAATCGCCGTTGATTCGAACGGCTACTCTCAATGCGTGCCACCGCAGGCAGTCGTCCAAGCATCATCCATGCGTAAACGAGGAAGCTGACCGCGTCCAAGGCTAGGACGATGAGATACGAGTTTCGACTGCCTATGAGTAAAGCCACACCACCAATCGCAGCACCGGTCGACAGGCCAATATTAAACGTAGACTGAATAAAGCCCTTCGTCTCGCTGATCTTTGACTTATCCACGACTGCGGCAATAAATGCTTGCTGGGCTGCTGACATACCGCGCTGGCAGATGGTATAAACACATGCCGCGATGATGAACAGCGGGAGCGAGCCGACCAACATATAAGATCCGATAGCAAGACTGGCACCAATGGCTAGTAGCACTCCCATGCGCCGCGGTCCGTAGTGATCAATGAGGTGCCCCACTGGCACGCCCGCAAGTAGGGCGATCACCCACGCGAGAGTGAGGCCACTGCCAAGTTCCGCTGGTGAGAAGCCGACAATCTGCGTAAAGTACATTGCCACACAGACGTAGTAAGCACCGTCGCCAACGGAACTGATCATTTGCGTGATGGCGAAGATACGTGTCAGACCAGGAGGAGGGATAAGATGTTTGGTCATCGAAGATCTCCTTTGGACATGATAAATATTTATTGAATTATGAAATCAATAAAAATCCATGTCAACTAGATTGGTTTTATGTGTCAAGCGTTAGTGAAATGTGACCTGAACGGGCGTCATTTGCGTTTTTTGCATATGTCACCGTGACCGCGTTCTGACGCCAGCCGTACCCTTGCACGGCGGCCGCCATCTGCCAAAGCAGCCCGGCCTGCGTCTTGCGAGGACGGGTGCGATGACGCTTGCGCGGACGGTGCTTGTGGACAGACAGGAGCGAAGCCAGCAGTCCGAAGGACGCGGCGGACGGTGGAGACGCTGACGACGATGCGTTCGCCTCCGGCCAAGAGCTCGATGAAGTGGCTATCGTGCGAGCGTTGATACGTGCCCGAAGCATAGAGCGTCACGATGGGATGCTTGAGCGTATCCGGAAGGGCGTGTGGCGGATGAAGTCCGCGATTTCGATGAATCACGCACTTTTCCCCTTCCTCGCGAACGCGTTCCTTGATGCGTAGGACTTGCCGATTGGATGGTTGTCGGACTTCGGCGGCTTAAATCAACGCAAGTCGGCCTTCCAGGAGTCCTTGAATGACCGTGAGACGTCGTTCGTCATGAGGCGCATGGTGAGATACACCTTGCTCATCCATGACATGTTCACTGACGAATCTCACGGTGACCACATCACAGACGCTCAATACCCTGGGACCGTCCGCGCTTCATAAAAACCAACACTGTACTCTTGCCAAATCGGTTCACAGCAATCATTTCCACAAAAAGTTTCTGGCTGCGCTGTCGAAAGACTAGCTCAAATACCGGCCTTGCGAGCGATTTCGGACGGCCTGCGTGGTTTCAATGCCATAGCGCACTTTTTCGTATTCGCGCGTGAGTCCCACTCCATCGTCCTGGAGACCTTCCTTGGCAACGCGAGCAAGAAAATCACGCGGTGTTTCCGTCTTTTCAATCGTAAGGCCTCTCTGATGCAATTTCATTAGCCACTTTTGATACGATAGCCGAACTGGATGATCGGTTAAGACGAAGCGTAACCCGTGATTGATTTTTTCAAATTGCCATATTACACCACCTGTTCGCTGCTCGCTAGAAAACTGAACCGCTACATGGGCCTGGCGAATGACAAACAGTAATACTGCAGTCAAAAGCAAGAAAATTGGGACCATCCACAAAAAAATCAAAAAAACATTGTGATCAGAGGCCTGACTATTCAACAAGTGAAACCATCGATGGTTTTCTGAAGTTCGCATCACTCGGATGAACAGAGAATACAAACTTGAACCAAAAACATGACTTATGAGAGGATATAAGACTAGCACAAAAATTAAACCTGCTACGATTGCGGCAAAAACAGCGCAAAGAATGATACCCAAAGGACCAAGCAGTGACAACAAGGCGACAATGACCATCCAATAATCATTTTTGTAATCGTTCTCGAACGGCAGCCTGTGAATTCTCCTCATAAAAATTAATTGGAACATCATGACGCATACACTCAAAATGTATGTCCAGAACTTAGATTCCTCGATATACCATTGGCCAGCCCACATCAAGAATAAACTAATTATTAACAAAATTGATTGCGAAAGAAACACTCTCCTTGCTGCAAGGGCAACATCACCTATTTTTAAATAACCAATAAGGGTGGCTAGTATCCAAATACCTGCCACGACATCACCGATAAAGTATAAAAACTCTCGCATCCATAGAGAAATGAAAAACTCAATACCCAAGTAAATAAATAAGAATACAGATATTAAGCGGTAGCATTGAATAAAGCCAATCGTAAAAGATAAAATGACAGGCATGGACAAAGACAATATGTGTAAGGTGTTACTTGAGTAACCGTTAAGAATCATGCTCGCTATGCAACCTGAAAACCCGTTCGCAATGATTGCAGGTATTTTGAAATGGTTAGGCATATCGACCCATTTCAGATGGTCATACTTCATGTGATTGTTGACGCTCATGGATTCTGCACCTCTTTTTGATCTATGATTTCTATCCTTAATCCTTTACGCGTTAATTGCTCGATCAAACTCTTTTGCTTATCCGATTCCCATTCAGAAAATAGAAAAATATGCTTTGTTTGTACGTCTACAAGTCTCAGTAATGTTTCAAACAGAGCTTCAAGAGAACATGTTACAAAAGGTTGAGCATGTGCAAGTATGGATCTTATGTCTCCTGTTTGCCTCAGTTTTACGGGATAGTGCGGATGCTTTCTTCCCAAGACGGCCGAATTCGTCGAAAACCACACATCGAAACGCAGGCTTTGGAGGAAATTTGTTAATGCTACAATTTCCTTTACGAAGCTTTCAAATGAACGTTTATCTGTTCTCAACCAGTAGGGCTCACAAACTTGAGCATTTAAGATAATTAAGGCTTGTCTCTCAATAGTTGAAAAAAACTCTCTGACTGCTAAATGTCCAAGATGAGCCGTTGCACGCCAATCAATATATTTCACGGGATCTCCATATGCATATGGACGTATACCTCGAAACCAAGTTTCATCCGGTACTAGCAACCTGTTGCTTCTATAGTCTCCGTGAAGCATAGAAGCATACTTATACTTCTGAAAAGTGATTCGCTCGGGGCGAACTGCCAGATGTACCGAGCTAACAACCGAAGTTAAAGGCCTCGTCATCAGGCCAAATCCTTCGTGGCCCATAATCGATACATCCGAAATGGTGCAAGGTCCGCGTTGAAACCCGTATACGTGGAATATCGCTTTGGCCTGAGATTTGAACCATATTGAAGTCTTCAGAAACATTTCTGAACATGGTTCTGTGGCATTCGCTGATAATTGTTCTGGAAGGCGAATATGGACTAACACGAAAGGGAGTGGAGCCAACCCTCGATTCCGTATGACGAATTGCACCGTGAGTTGTTCTCCGATATCGCACTCAACTCTCGAACAACTGAGAACACACTCTACGTGTCCTTGCACTGCGGAATACCATAACAACGGCCAAAGCCATACTAGAATCAGAACGATAAGCAGCAATGAAATCATAAACATTTTTATCTCCCAACTCGCAATGATCTGTGGTTCGCAGTTCTGTCCGTCTCGCCCCTAAGCAGCGCCTTTCGGGCCATCGTTGACAAAAGAGATTGCGGCAACGCTATTTGCATGTCGCGACAAAGGGAGCAACGGCGGCGAATACGTCGCCATCGACAGCGCGGCCATCCACGCGTTTGAGCGTACACTCGCTCCCGAGAGCCAAATCGACGCGCCATGTTCCAAGACACATGATCTGCTGTCGCTCATTGGCCCATGCGCGAGAAGCATCCACGACGTGTGATCTATCTTCTGTTATTCTTCCGTTTCATTCTCGCAGTCGCAAAACGGAGCATTCTTCAGAATCCCGTCAATGGCAATTTCAGCGCGTTTCACATAGTTGGGTCCGCAGTCGTAAGGAATCCCAGTCTCGCCACGTCGATCACACCTTCCGTCCGCATTTCCTTTACGCGCTCAAAGATATGTGTTATACTAAGGATAATCGGATTAGGGATTCCGTCCCTTTCTTCCTCGAACCCTTGCATCATTCCACTGTTCACACCTTGACACGACTCACTCCCTATCCAACACCGTTTTAGCCTTATCCACCTGGCATCGATGTCGCCGTTGGGCACCGCACCTGAACTCAGATTTTCTCGAAGGAGGCGACAATGGAGACTTTTCTGCTCATCCTGTCTTTGATCCTGCTAGCTGGCGTTTGGTCTGCCCATCTCGGCAACCGTCTGGGCTTCCCGGTCCTCATCGGGTTCGTGGCAATCGGCATTGCACTCGGTCCCGGGGGACTCAACCTCGGTCCCCGCGTCCCACTCTCCGTCGCGCAGTCCATCGGCTATTTGGCGCTCATCCTCATCCTGTTCGAGGGCGGACTTCACACGTCGTTTGAACGCATCCGCAGCGTGTGGGTTCCCGCGTTGTCGCTTGCAACCGTGGGCGTGCTGGTGAGCGCAGCCATCATGGCCGAAGCAGCCCACGTCCTGCTCCACCTGCCGCTTTACGCAGCAGCCCTGCTCGGCGTTGCCATGAGTTCGACCGACGCGGCCTCCGTTTTCTCCATTTTAGGCCGTCAGCCGTTGCGCCGGCGCCTCGTCGACGTGCTAGAAGTTGAATCCGGTACGAATGACCCCATGGCGTTCTTCCTGACTATCCTGCTCATTCAGTGGTCGGAACACGGGATCGGGCAACCCTGGCACGCCGCAGGGTACGCCGTTCTCACGTTTGCGCTCCAGATGGCCATGGGACTTCTTGCCGGCGCCGTTGTGGGATACATCGGGTCGCTCGCCAACCAGCGCATCAAGCTCGATACGGGCGGCTTGTACCCGACGCTTTCGCTCGCCTTTGCGCTGCTCAGTTACAGCGTGGCGGTCCTCGCGCACGGCAGTGGGTTCCTCGCGGTCTACACCGCTGCGGTGGTCATGGGCAACCGCCGGTTGGAACACCGCCACAGCATCCTTCGCTTTCACGAGGGCCTGTCGTGGACCATGCACATCGTGATGTTCGTCGTCTTAGGCCTGCAACTGTCGCTCGGGCACCTGTGGGGCATCCTCGTGCCGGGCCTCCTTCTCGCGGCGGCTGCGCTATTCATCGCCCGGCCGGCGGCCGTCTGGATCTCCACCCTCGGCATGCGCTTTTCGATCGCGGAAAAAGCCCTGATCTCCTGGGCGGGGCTGCGCGGCGCCGTGCCG
This sequence comes from Alicyclobacillus vulcanalis, assembly GCF_900156755.1. Classification (GTDB taxonomy): domain Bacteria; phylum Bacillota; class Bacilli; order Alicyclobacillales; family Alicyclobacillaceae; genus Alicyclobacillus; species Alicyclobacillus vulcanalis. The sequence goes on along the minus strand of NZ_FTOO01000001.1, from coordinate 253,780 downwards.
ATTGTGCTTGTGCTCACCGCCATGCTCTCGCCGGCTTACACCCCGGCGCCCATGTTTGACGCCGTGTTTTTCGTCGTGATCGCGTCCACGCTGATCCAGGGGCTGACCGTTCGGCCGCTCGCCGCGAAACTGGATTTGCTGGAGCGAGCCCCGTCTGGCGAGTTGCTGGAACTCGTCCGCATCGCGCGCGAAAACGCGGTGGTCACGCCGGTGGAGGTGTCTGCCTCGTCCGATCTCGTCGGGCGCAAGATGGTCGAAATCGAGTTTCCGGAAAACACGCTGTGCTACGCCATTGTGCGGGGCGATCAGGTCATCGTGCCGCGGGGCGCGACGGAACTTCAGGCGGGCGATCACCTGCTAATTCTGTCCGACAGGCGTCATATGGGGCGGCTGCGCAGACTGTTTGGCGCCGAGCTGATGGGGCGGGCGGAGATGCTGCCCTGATGTGGGCGGCAAGTGTGCCGCGGGCACGAGGGCGTTGACAGGACTGTCGAAGGGCGCATCACGCGGTGTTGTAGCGAGAATGGCTGCGGACTCAAAGCTACCCTCGTAGCTGACGGAGTCCGTATTCATACGCCGCGGAGGCGTCGATGATCGAGAAGTCAAGTCCGTCTTCGTGCTGCTACCGGATTTTCCTTTCAACCATGAACCAGGACAGAAACCTAAGAAAAGGAGCTAGACATCCGACCAAAATGAAGACGAAGTGATAGCTCCTTGTGATGAACAGATATAAACATATCAAGTCCGAAATGATGATGATCCATAGAGAACCAGAGGAGTTCAGTGGCAATTTTCCTCCCATTCTCTTCGTCGACATTTCTCCGTAGCAACGAACATGAACCGCATCAACGATTTGTGGGTAAGCCAGGAGGGTAACCAGATCTCCCCGTGAGGAGATCTTGTCACCACAATAAGAGCAAATGACCTCATGGTTTGAATGCTCTTTCATCTTCAGATTGACCCTCCTATTACCGTGAGGATCCCCCATGGCAAGTATTTGGCGGTACGCGCAGGCGCGCGAATGAGGCGCATTCGTCCTCCCCACTCACGCGCCCGAGGAGCCAAGCACGGCGCGAGGAAGGTCTTCGGTCAACTTGCGCCTCCAGCCGTTTTCCATCACCTGGCGAATCACAGCGTGCGACTGGCCTGTGTGCGAGACGTGTTGATCGTCCCACCCTCCGTGTCGGAGCGTCACGCGCGTCATTCCGCCATCCGACGGTTGCAACGTGAACTCCACGAGCCAGTGGGCGTCCCAGTGAAAGCTCAGGCGAGTCGGGGGCAGAACCGCGGACACGCGGCACGGCGAATCGCCGTAGGGCCCCGCGTGCAAAACAAACGGCTCGCCCTCCTTGGGCTGGAGCGTGCTCGGCATCAACCATGCGCCGAGCCCCTCCCCCGTCGACACATACGGCCAGATGGTCTCCGCAGGCGCCTCGATGTCGACGTGCAACACGATGTCCGGAAGCTTGGACATGATCCCCATTCACCTCTTGAACGATAGCGCGCCGTCGTCGACGCAGATGGCATGCCCATTGATGAAGCGCGCATCGTCCGAAGCGAGAAAGACAACGACTCGCGCGATGTCATCCGGCTCGGCCATCCGCCTGCGCATGTGCGCGCGCTGAATGGTGTCCCAGACGCGATCGTCCTCGCGCCAATGGTCGACGAGGCCTGTATTCACCATGGCGGGGGCCACGGCCACGACGCGGATGTTGTAGCGGGCGAGATCGAGCGCCGCTGCCTTGGTCATCGCCACCACCGCCGCCTTGCTCGCGTGGTACGGGAGCTGGTTTCTGTCGGCGATGAAGGCGTAGATGGACGCGGTGTTGATAATCACGCCGCCCGTCCCTGCCTGCCGCATGTGGCGCGCGGCGGCGCGCATGCCGTAAAAGACGCCGTGTTGGTTGATGGAGACGACGCGAAAATACTCATCGGGCGCGTCGTCGAGGAAGTTTCGGGCGCCATCGCCGAACACGCCCGCGTTGTTGAACATGATGTCGAGGCGGGAAAATTGCGCGACGGCGGTCTCCACCAGCGCGTTCACGCTCGACTCGTCCGTGACGTCGACATAGAGGCCGACCGCCTCGCCGCCCGCCGCTGCGATCTCGTCGGCGACGCGCTTGGCCCCTGCCTCGTCGCGATCGGCCACCACGACGCGGACGCCTCGCTCCGCGAACCTGCGCGCGGTGGCACTGCCGATCCCGCCTGCGCCGCCTGTCACAATGGCCACGCGGCCCTCCATATCCCTCATGCCAGCGCCTCCTCCTGATACGCCGCGAGCGCGTCGCGCCAGCGGTCTGGAATGCGAGCCGGACGCCCGTTGTCGTCGACGTGAACGTACACCGTCTCGGCGCGGAAAATGGGCTCGCCCTCGCGCGTCATCACGAATTCGAGCGTCACGCTGGTATTGCCGAGGCGCTTGGGCCGCACCCAGATGGCGAGCTTGTCCCGCCAGCGCGCCGGCTTGAGGAAGGTCTGCGTCGACGTGGCGATGACGGTCGTGGGCACATCGTCGTACAATTGGAGCTCGTCGCGAAAAAACGCCTGATAGGCGAGATCGAGATACATCAGATAATTGGCGTTGAACACGATGCGCTGGGCGTCCACCTCGGACCAGCGCACCTCGAGATCGTAGTGATAGCGAAACCCTTCCATGTCAGCCACCTCAATGTTGGATCCTGCGTGCGCCGGGCTGTTTCCTTTCGTCTGTCACGGCAGCACCAGCGTGACGCCGCCGTCCACGCGCACGGTTTGACCGCGGATCATCTCGGCTTCGGGCGAGCAGAGGAATAGGGCGAGATTCGCCACGTCGTCCGGGGTGACCATGCGGTGATACGGCATCTTCTCTTCAAGCTTGCGCAGGGTCTCGTCCATGTCTGGAAAGTGCCCGAGCGCGTCCGTCAGGACGGCGCCGGCGGAGATGCAGTTGACGTTGATCCGGCGCGGACCGAGCTCCACGGCAAAATAGCGAACCATGGCTTCCAGCGCCGCTTTGCTCGTGCCGACCGACAGATAGTAGGGGAACACGCGATCCGCCCCGAACGACGAGATGGCGAGCATCGCGCCGCCCTCGGGCATGAGCTTTGCCGCCTGCTGTGCGCCGACGAGAAATGCGCGGGCGTTCACATCGACGGTCCAATCCCATCCTTTGGTATCCACCTCGAGCGCCGAGCGGTTGCGCCCGGACGCGGCGTTGTGAATGAAGACGTCCACGCGGCCGAACGCCTCTCGCACCTCATCGAAGAGGCCGACGATTTTCTCCTCCTGAGCCATGTTGGCCCGCACGGCGATGGCCCGCCTGCCCATTTGCTCGATCTCGGCCACGACTTCGCGGGCGAGATCGCCATTGCGGAAGTAGTTCACCACGACGTGCGCGCCCTCTTCTGCGAAGCGCAGGGCGAGGCGGCGGCCGATGCCGCGGGAGCTGCCGGTCACAACGACGACTTTATCCTCATAGCGCCGGGGCGCTCGATGGGTTTCCGCCAACTTGCCATCCTCCATTCGACGTCCGAAAACTTCTCGCTCCCATGATAGCAGACGTTTGACGCGTTGTCCCAGCGAATCGCATCGCCGGAAGGTTGCGGACGTGGTATCATAGAGGTGAACTAGCACCAAGTCATAAATTTGTGCGGGCGGATCGGATTCATACCGAGTCTGACAGCGAGAGGAGAACCTTCATGGCGGACAAGACGCGCATCGTCGTCACCGGAATGGGCGCCGTGACGCCATTCGGGGTCGGGGTTTCGACGTTTTGGGAGAACATCGTCGCCGGCAAATCGGCCGTGCGCGAGACGGAGGACGAGCTGCTTCGGACGTGGGCGCCGGTCGTCGCGGCGGCCCGCGACTTCGATCCAGCGGCGTATCTCGACAAGAAACAGGTGCAAAACAGCGACCGCTTCACCCAGATGGGGCTGGTCGCGGCGGCGGAGGCCCTTCGGGACGCGGGATTTGGCGACGGAAGCGCGTTTGGTCCGTATGAGCGGGATCGCATCGGCATTTCCATCGGGTGCGCGTTTGGGGGCGTGCAGACGCTGGAGGAAGGGGCCAACCGGCTGGCGTCGGGACGGTCGACGCGCGTCGGCCCGAGGCTCGTCCCGAAGTCCATCCCGAATGCGGCTGCGGCTGGCATTGCGATGCGCTATGGCATCCACGGGCCGGTCGTGACCTACTCGACGGCCTGTGCGTCGTCGGCAAACGCCATTGGCGAGGCGAGTTACTGGTTGAGGCTCGGCGAGATCGACATGGCCATCGTCGGCGGTGCGGAGTGCCTGTTCAGCCCGGCCATCCTGGCGGGCCTGCGGGCGGCGGGCGCGCTCGCGACGGAGGGGCCGGAGGACAAAAGCGCGTGGTCCCGGCCGTTTGACAAGCACAGGACGGGCATGGTGATGGGCGAAGGCGCGGCCGTGCTGGTGCTGGAGACGCTGGAAGGCGCCTTGGCGCGGGGCGCAAGGATTTACGGCGAACTGGTGGGCTATGGCACGTCGAACGACGCCTACCACGAGACGTCGCCCGATCCGTCCGGACACGGCGCGAAGCTGGCGATGGTGCGGGCGCTTCGGAGCGCGGGGCTCGCGGCGGACGAGATCGACTACGTGAACGCGCACGCCACCGCGACGCCAGCGGGCGACGTGGCGGAGTCGACGGCGCTGCGCGACCTGTTTGGGGCGCATATCGACGACATTCCGGTGAGTTCCATCAAGGGCGCGGTCGGACACATGCTGGGGACCGCGGGAGCGATTGAGTCCATCGCGTGCGTGAAGGCGCTCGAGACGGGCTGGCTGCCGCCCACCTTGCACTGCGACGACAAGGAAGACATCGCGCCGCGGGACGTGGTGGCCAACGAGAGCCGCCGCGCGGACATCCGCACGGCGCTCAGCTCGTCGTTTGGCTTCGGGGGCCAAAACGGCGTGCTCATCTGGAAAAAAGCCGAGCTCTAATGCGCGTAAAACAAGCCGGGCCGCTTCAGTGGCCCGGCTTGTTTCGTGATTGAGGCTCCGCGCTCTGCGCCAGGCGCGTCAAGGCTTCTGCGGCGCGTACGACCACGTGACCCCGCCGTCTCGCGTCAGCAGGAGGCCGCGATCGGTCAGCAGGGCGCCGAAGGCGTCGCCCGAGAGCGCCAGGCTGACCACCGATCCCGGGAGCAGCGCCTGGGAAGCGGCCGCCACGTGCCGCGCGCGCCACGTCGCGCCGCCATTCGTGGTGACGAACAGGGTCATTCCCTGCGCCGGGTCCATGTTGGCCGACGATGCGCACACCACCATCCCGCGCGATCCGGCCCACGCCATGGCGAGCGCCCCGTAGCCTTCGGGCAGGGAGACGGTGCGAAGCGGTTTGCCATTCCCCTCGGATTCCGTCAACACGGGCTGGAACACGGGCGGCTGGTCCTTGCCCCCCACCTTGCTGCCCGGCCGAACCACTCGATTGTCGGCCCACCAAACCGTGGTGCCGTCGAACGCGAACGCGGAGGCGATGTCTTGGCTCCGCATCGATCCCGCCACCGCCCAATGCACCCCGTCGCGGGAGGTCAGCACGAGATCGCTTGATCCCGTCGTGATCGCCATTTGGTAGCCGCTTGGGGTCATGGCCAAGGCCACGTTGGTCGGCGCAAAGGGCGAGAGATTGGCCGCGAGGCCGTTGGGTAGCGCGGCTGCAGCGAGCTCCGTCCAGTGGCGTCCGCCGTCCCGGCTCACCCACAGGTGCGCTTGCCCCGTCCCAGCCGTCGGCGCCGAGAGGGTCATGACCGCGAGGCTCCCAGCGGGTCCGGCGGCCACCGCGATAGGCATCGCCTGAGGCATGCTTGCGATGGCGCGCCACGACGCGCCACCGTCCGTGCTCTCGGCCACCGTTCCCTGAAACAGATCCCCGTCGATGCCGATGAGCGCGGGCGATCCCGGCGAGCCAAGCGCCGGATCGACGATGATTTGTTCATCGGGCGGGAAGAGCGGGCTCACGCGCCGCCAGTCGCGGAGGGAAGCCACGCTTTCGTACAGGCCCGTCGGCTCCGACGAAGATGGCGCGGCATACCAATCTCCAGACGGGCCGCGGGCGAGCGAGACAGCGTACCAGTACGGGACGGTGACGAGCGTGGCCGCGCGACCGGTCCTTAGGTCAAACGACGTCACGCCGCCGGGGAACGGCGCGGCCCCGGGACACAGACCGATGTACGCGGCGCTTCCGTCGATCACGGGCACCGACTGGGCGATGCGGCCCTGATACGCGGATGGCGCGGCCTCGCGCCAGGAGGCCCAGCGGTTCGTCGTCCAGAGGACGCGCGTCTGCCAGCTGTTCAGGTCCTTCACCACCCAGATCCCGCTGCCGTCTCCGTCCATGGCGATGTTGGCCTCCCACGGCACCACGCTCGGGCCGGTGACGACCGTGTGGAAGGTGTGCGCGCCGTCCTCGCTTACCGCGAGCCACACGGGCGAAGGGTGTTGGCCCGGGGCAAGCGCCTTCGGCGAGACCTCGCTCAGCCAGACGTCTGTGGGCGACACGAACGCGGCATCGAGGACCGCGCCCTGGACGGGAACCTTCACCCACGTCGCGCCGCCGTCGGAAGAGCGCAAAAGCTGACCCGCGATGGCCGCGTAGCCCACCGAGCCCCACAGCGCGACGACCGGCGTCTCCGCCATGGACGCCTCCTCGGGAGGGACCGTCGTCTGCCACACGCTCCGCCAGGATGCACCGCCGTTTCGCGTCTGCCAGATGCGATACGTGGCTGCTCCCTCGAGCTCATTGGGGCGCGGCGCCCCGTGCTCCACCGTCACGGCGAGCCCATTCAAGCGATTGGCAAAGGAAAGCGCCACCACCTGTCCCGGCAGCTGCCCCGCGATGTGCCAGGCACCGGCTTGGCCTTCCACGATCGCGCTCTGCGACTGCCCGTCGAGCGCGGCAAACCCGAGTGTGCCGACGAAGGTCGGCGCAACGGTCTGCGTGACGCGCGCGGGCGCGAAGGTGGGCGTGCCGGAAATCGCGAATTCGCCGTGGCTCGCGAGTTCCTGGGCCTCACCGTTTGGCCCCGCGACGGACGGCGACGCGTTCGCCGAAAGCGCCGGCGCCTGTGCTGGGGCCTGCGCGGCCCTCGCCTGGGCGCGCTCTGCCGAGCCCGCCGCAGAGTGATTGCTGAAGGGCGCGGGTTCGCGAGCGATGGGCGTCGGACTGCCACACCCCGCGGCCCACAAGCCGCAGCACGAAGTCACGATTCCAATAATCATCCAGCGGCGCATTCCGCTCGCCTCCTCGAGATTTGCATCGCACATACCGACTAGGAGACGAAGGATGAAAAGGAACTGTGACAAAGGGCCCGGCGAGCTGCCGGGCCCCACACCATTCGACGATGTTCTCACACGGCGCCGAGAAGCGCCTCAGGTCTGTCCCACCCAATCGGGCCGCGCGGTGCGCCGCCACGCGTCGCGGATGGCCTCGAACTCCTCTTGAGGAAGTGGACCTGCGTCCACGCAGCGCGCGTTCTCCTGCCACCGGCCCGGGTTTTGCGTGCCCACGATGGCGGTGGTCACGCCCGGCACCGAAAGCGTGAACCGCAGCGCCACCCCCACCGCCTCGCTCAGCGGACGAGCCGTGAAGTCGAGCTTGAGCTCGCGCAGCCTGCGCCAGTACTCGACATAGTAGTCCACGTCGGGCTTTTCCTCGTATCGCCAAGCGACATTCGCCACCGGCCGCTTGGCAATGACCCCCATCCCGCGCGACGCCGCCAGCGGAATCACCTCGTCGATGGCGCTCTGATCCGCGACGTTCACGGACGTCTGCAGCGTGTCGAACACGCCGAGCTCCACCGCGTATTTCGCCGCCTCGTTATCGCCGCTGTAGCCTAGGAAGCGGATTTTCCCAGCCTCCTTCGCCTTTTGCAGCTCCGCAATGACGCTCCCTTCCCTCAGCACCTCCACCGAGCAGCTGTGGAGTTGCATGAGGTCCACGTAATCCGTGCGCAGGCGCTTCAGGCTCCGGTCGATGCTCGCGCGAATCGTCTCCGGCGCCCAATCGGGGGTCTCGAGTCCCGAGCGGTGACCGCACTTCGTGAACAAGAAGTACGCCGCGCGCCGGTGACTCACCGCTCGCCCGATGAGCTCCTCGCTGTCGCCATAACACTCGCCCGTGTCGATCACGTTCAAGCCGGCGTCGAGCGCGCTCATCAAAAGGCGCTCCACCGTCGCGACGTCTGCGCCGCGGATCTCCGAGCCGCCGAACCCGAGCGCACTGACGCGCATGCCGGTCCGCCCCATCTCTCGATATTCCATGGTCGTTCCCTCCTCACGCCTCCGCTGCGTCCGCTCGCCGAAGGCAGGTCATCAGCACATCCCCCAGCTCCCCCGGGTGCGTCAACCTGAGGGTGACGTCCGGGCGATCTCGGCCGATATACCGATCAATGTAGATGGTCAACATTCCGAGCCGGATGGCCGGCCGCATCTCATTGCGATAGTGATCCCCAATCGACACCGCGCGCTCCGGCTCCACGCCGTACTTCTGGAGCCACCTGCGGAAGTGTTCTTCCGTGCGGTACGGCTTCACCGCCCGGAAGACGAAGTCTTCGATCACGTCCTCCAGATTCAGCTTGCGCAGGATGGCGCGGCTGTCCGGTTCGGGGCTGTTGGTGGCCAGCACCACATGGCCCCCGCGCGCGCGGATGGCCTCCATGGCATCCCGCAGTCCGCCGAGGGGCTGCATGGGAAAGGGCCCTGCCATGTAGTCCCGCGTGCGCAAAAACGCCTCGTCGCGATCGCGCGGCCCAATTCCATGCCGGATGGCCACCACCTGCAAGAGCCCCCACGGATCATCCACGTGCAGATACGCCCGATCCGGCCTGTCCTCCTCCACGGCGTCCACGCGCTCGCCCGTCTCGCGCGAGAACGCGTGGCCGTAAAACGCGTGCCCCTCGTGCAGGAGCGCGCGATGCGCGTCCTCGAGAAATCCCTCGCGCTTTCCCTCCGGCAAGCAGGCCGCCAGTTCACGCGCATACGCCTCGAAATGGTCCGTCTCGGCGTACACCGTGCCGTCGAGATCGAAGATGAAAAGCTTCGCGCGCCCAACGCGCACGTAAGGGTCCTGATCCACCTATCTCCCTCCCGCAGAACAAAGTTGTCCCTTCTGGTATCTCTCTCCCATTTCGCGCTCGGTTACCCTTCGACGCGGAAATTCGCCACCATCCGCTGCAGCGACTCCGCCATCTGCGCGAGCGCCGCAGCCGAGGCCGTCATCTCCTCCATCGACGCCAGCTGCTCCTCCGTCGCGGCGGCCACCGTCTCCATGCCCGCGCTCGTCTGTGCGGACACCTGCGCAATTTCGTCCACGCCTTCGCGCAGCTGGGCCGACGCTTGGCCCAGGCGATCCACGAACTTCACCACGCCCTCAAGCTCCTCGTCGACGCGCAAGATGGCGGCCTGGATGCGCGCAAACGAAGCATCCACGGCCTGGAACGAGCCGCGGCCCGCCTCCACCTGCTCGCGCGAGGACGCCATGCGCTCCGCCGCATTTTCCATGTCCGCCTGGATGGACGCGACAAGCGCTGCAATCTGCCTGGACGAATCGGCCGATTGCTCCGCCAGCTTGCGAATCTCCGACGCCACCACCGAAAACCCGCGCCCGGCCTCACCCGCGCGCGCCGCCTCAATGGCCGCGTTCAGGGCCAACAGGTGCGTCTGCTTCGCAATGCGGGTCATGACCTCGACGATGGCGCCGACCTCCTGCGATCTCGACGCAAACCCCCGCACCGCCTGCGCGAGGTGCTCAAACGCGTCTTCGACGGAGCCCATTTGTGCGAGCGCCTGCGCCACGTGTTGACCGCCGTCCTGGGCCGCGTGGCGCGCCTCCGACGTGGCCTCCTTCGCGCCCCGAAACCGCGCCGACATGTCGTCCATGCCGCGCGCCAGAAGCTGAAACACGTCCGTCGAGCGCGCGATGCGCGCGTCCTGGCGCTGCACGCCCGTGGAGACGTCCTGGATGGTGAGCGCAATCTGCTCCGCCGCCTTGCCCGTTTCCTCTGCGCTCGCGGCGAATTCCTGACTGGCCGCGGCGAGATCCCCCGACGTGCTGACGAGCTCGCGAATGACGGCCTGCATGGCGGCGGCCGCGGCATTCAGCTCCTGGGCGAGCAGCCCCATCTCGTCCCGGCTTTTGACGCCGACCCGCACCGCGAGGTTGCCGGCCGCGATGTCCTTCACAGCAGCCACCAGTTGGCCGAGCGGCCGAATGACGAGCCATTGAATGGCCGCCATCAGCAGCGCGGCCGAGACAATGAGGCTCACACCGCTATTCACGTAGACGCCGTAGTGGCTGTTGGGCATGGCGCGGTGAATGGCGGCGTTGATGACATTCGAAATGGGGATGCTCACGGCGAGGCTGCAAAGGACGACGAGGACCAACTTCGCGCGCAGGCTCACACCGCCCGCCCGCTGGCTCCGCCGCCCTTCGGATCCCCCTCGGAGGAGATTCCGTTTGGCTCACCCTCTGATGCGATGTAGAGCTCTTCTGTCGTCTGCTCCAACGCGCCACACTCCCTCGATGCAATCGCCCATCCTCTCTGAAACTACGACACCCGGTTCGCCATCTCCTGCCTCAGGTTGCCCGCGGGCCAAGCCGCCTGTCATAATAGAACAAGTGGTCAGACAGCGCGTTCGACAGGAGGTGCGCCATGGGATTCGACTACTGCTTTGCGTGCGGGAAGGACAACCCGCACGGCCTCCACATGCACTTCGAGCGGGATGGGGACGGCGTCGTGTGCCACTTCCGGACGGAGGCTCACCACATCGGCTGGCCCAACGTGCAGCACGGTGGCATCACGTGCACCCTTTTGGACGAGGCCTCGGCGTACGTGCCGTTTCTCATGGGACTCGTGACCGTGACCGCGGAACTCAACATCTCGTTCAAGAAGCCCATTCACGTGGGGGAACAGCTTCGCGTGTGGGCCAAACCCACCAAGGTGTCTTCGAGACTTCTGCTCGTCGAAGCCGGCGTCGAGGGCGAGGACGGAGAGGTCAAGGCGACATCCACCGCGAAAATGATGGTCCTCAGCGCGGATAAACAGAAACAACTCGGCATGGAGGGGTTGGAGACCTAAGCATGACATCCCGAGAGAATCGCGGCCGCTTGCTCATCTCGTGTCCGGATCAGATTGGCATCGTCGGCGCCATCGGCCAGTTCCTCGCCTCGTGCGGGGCGAATATCGCGGAGTCGGCGCAACACTCCACGGCCCCGTGGGGCGGAGACTTCTTTATGCGCGTGGAGTTTGAGCTCGAGGATTTGGCCCGTCGCGAAGACGCGCTCTGTGACGACTTTGCAAAATTGGCAGAGGCGTATCAGATGCGCTGGCGATACCATCCCGCGCGGAAAAAGAAGCGGATGGCCATTTTCGTTTCGCGCGAGCTGCACTGTCTCCAGGAGCTGTTGTGGGAGTGGCAAGACGGCCTTTTGGACGCGGAACTGAAGATGGTCATCTCGAATCACGAGGACGCGAGGCCGCTCGTCGAAAGCCTTGGCATCCCCTACCATTACGTGCCCGTGACGCCGGAGAGCAAAGCTTCCGCCGAACAGAAGCAGCTCGAGCTGCTCGACGGGCAGGTGGACGTGATCGTCCTCGCGCGGTATATGCAGATCCTGAGCCCTTCGTTTCTCGAACATTATCCGCAGCGGATCATCAATATCCACCACTCGTTTTTGCCGGCCTTCATCGGGCGCAACCCGTATCAGCGGGCGTATCAGCGAGGCGTGAAGCTCATCGGGGCGACGGCCCACTACGTCACAGAGGAGCTGGACGAGGGACCCATTATTGAGCAGGACGTGATGCGGGTGGATCACCGGTTCACCGCGCTTGACCTGCGCATCGCCGGGCGCCAGGTGGAGCGGGCGGTGCTCTCCCGCGCGGTCAAGTGGCACCTGGAGGACAAGATCATTGTGCACGGCAACAAGACGATTGTGTTTGCTTGACGTGTGCGCGCGGGGGCTCGCTCCCACGGCCTGAGGCCCGGCGCCGCGGCGCGTCGCCCGAGCCCCTGACCGCCGCGCGGGCTTCGCGTCGGGACAGCATGGGCAGCTGTCGCTTCAGCCTTCGTCACCTCGGCATACGCTGAAGCGAAAGGAGGCGGTGTCCCATGCCACATCCGTTGTATCCCGTTGCGAAGCAATACGTCGGGCGGCCGGTCATCGTACACCACATCAATGGCCGCCGCTATCACGGTATCCTGCACAGCGTGCGCGATCACGGCATCTATCTCCTCAACGTGCGGCCCATTTCGCACGCGGCCAGCCAAGGCGAAGAGCGATTTTCCACGCTGAAGGACGCGGAGAGCGGCGAGATCGAGACGGTGTACGCCCCCGTGGGCTATTTTGCGTTTGGCGCGCTGACGGGCCTCACGCTCGGCACGGCGCTCGGCGCGACGGTGGCCCGCCCGTACCCGTACTATGGGTACGGCTATGGCTACGGATACGGATATCCCGGCTACTGGTGGTGAACCGATGGGCTCGCCGGAGGGAGCCGGCGAGCCGCTCATGCCCGCCCGCCGGCTTTCCTGGCCCCTTCAATGCAGGCCTTCCCTCGCCCGCGCCGCCACGAGCGCCACGAGCCGCGGATCCCGGCCGAGCGGATCGGCCACGCGAAAGGCCGCCCGCCGCGTTTGTCCCCACTGCGCCAGCCTCGTGGGAAGCTCCTTGGTGAGAAGCCCCGGAAACCATAGATACGGAACCACCGCCACTTCACGGCACCCCTGTTCCCATAGCGCGTCGAGCGCCGACTCGAGCGGGCGGCCCGTGCCGGCCAAGTACCCGTGGACAAGCGGCACCCGAACGCGGCGACCCACGGCCTCGGCCACCGCGGCAAACGCGCCCTGCGCGGCCTCGTCGCGATTGCCGCGCCCGACCAGGACGACGCCGACGCCCTCCCCCGCCTGAGCGATAAGCTCCTCCGCGCGATCCGCGGCCACCTCGACGAACCCCGGTTCGTCGCCAAAGGGCGGGCTCCAGGTGAGATCGAGCGGGCCCACGGCCTGTTCGGCGCGGGCGACTGCGTCGGGCAAGTCGACTTGCATGTGGCCCGCCGAAAACAGAAGAAGCGGCACCATGTGCACGTGCCGCACTCCCGCCCGAGCCCATTCGATGAGCGCCTCGGTGACGTCTGGCCGGACGAGCTCGACGAACGCGCGGCCCACCCTGTCTGGCGAAAGCCCCGCGACCCGCACGACGTCGTCCACAAACCCATGCCACATGGCCAGGCCCTCGCCGAGCCTCGTCCCGTGGCCGATGAAGAGAAGGGCGCGCTCTTCGCCGCTCATGCGCCACACACCGCCTCCGCCGCGGCGAGGCCGAATCGGTCGGCGCGGCGCAACGGGATGTCGCCGAGCGAAAGCTCGCGCGCGAGCGGGCGCACAAGGGCCGGATCGCCAAGCGCCCATGCCTGGAACGGCCCATCAGCCATCCACTCGGCGATCACGTCCTCGAGGGTGCGCACGAACGGCTGCCAGCGCCCAGACACGGCCGGTGTGAGCCGCGGGCCGAGCATGGCGAGCGGCCGCACCTCCGCCCCGCTCGCGCGAAGCGCCGCCTCGAGCTCGACGTCTCGCTCGCCGCCCATCGCCTCGACAAACCACACGTCGACCGGCATGCGGGCGATTTCGCCGAGCGAGCGGGCGTCCGGGCGCAGGCCGCGATCGCCGAGGGCCTGCGCGACATAGCCGTCGAGCGCGGCGAGTCTCACCCCGGCGAGCTGCCGGAGGTCGATCCCGGCGCGCGAAACGGCGCACCCCCACAGTTCGACCCCGAGCGACGTTTGAAAGGCAAAGCCGGGGGCCTTGCTGCCCGAAAGCGCGGATAGCGCGGCGTCGAGATCGTTCGTGCGCGCGCTGCGCGCCCTGTCCCAGCTGTAGGCCAGGACCTCGGCGCCGTCCGCCTCGAGGCGCTCGGCCTGCTGAAGCGCCTCGCGCATGGTGGACGCCAAGACGAGGTGTCGCTCGCCAAAGCGCGGCATCGACTCGAACCAGGCGCCGAGCGACGCGTCCGCCGCCACATGGCCGACGACGATCACGGCGGGCGACCCGATGCGGTGCCGCTTGGCCTCGGCCGCAAGCGTCGCCACGGTGGCGCGGATGGTTCGCATCTTCGCGCGCGTGCCCCACTGGATCATGGCCGCAGGCGTGTCCTCGGCGACGCCCTGCGCCACAAGCGCCTCGGCGATGGCGGGCCACTCGGCGACGCCCATCAGGAGCACCAGCGTCTCGGCGCGCGCGAGGGCTTCGACCTCGGCGCGCAGGCCGTCGCCCGCGTGGCCCGTCGCCACGGCAAACGAGCGGCTCACGCCGCGCAGCGTCACGGGAATGCCGGCGAAGGCCGGCACGGCCACGGCCGACGTGATGCCTGGCACCAGTTCGAACGGCACGCCCGCCGCGCGCAGGGCGGCCGCCTCCTCCGCGCCGCGGCCGAAGACGAGCGGATCGCCGCCTTTCAGGCGGACGACGAGGGCGTGATCGCGCGCCATGTCGATGAGCATCGCCTCGATATCCCGCTGCGCGAGCGCGTGACACCCGGGGGCCTTGCCGGCGTACAACAGGGTGGCATTCGCCTTGGCGTGCAGGAGAAGCCGAGGCGAGACGAGGCGATCATAGACCACGACGTCGGCCTGTTCGATGAGTTGGCGGGCGCGCTCGGTCAGAAGCCCCGGGTGCCCCGGGCCCGCTCCGACGAGCGCCACGCGGCCGTAGGCCATGCGCAATCCTCCTCCTTTCGCGGTTGTCAGGAAACCGGGACGGCTTCGTTCAGCCGCTCGATACCGACGCGATGGCAGAAGTCGCCGAATCGCTCGCCGGGAAGCCGCTCGTCGCGGTAGAGCTCGAGCACCGGGCGCAGCGTCGGGACGAGATCGTCAAACGGCACCATTTCGCGGAAGCGCGTGTTGAGCCGCGTGCCGGCGGCATTGGCGCCGAGGAAGATGTCGTACTTGCCGATGACGCGGCCGACGAAGCCAATCTCGGCGATGTACGGCCGCGCGCAGCCGTTGGCGCAGCCCGTCATGCGCACCGTGATGGGCTCATCGGCCAGGCCGAGCTCGCGCATGAGCGCCTCGAGCCGCTCGACGACCTTGGGAAACACGCGCTCCGACTCGGCGATGGCGAGCCCGCAGGTCGGCATAGCCGGGCAAGCCATGGCGCGGAGCTTCACCGGCGAGTACGCGTCCGGCAGCCGGATGCCCTGCGCCTCGAGCTCGGCCACGATGGCGTCCGCCGTCTCCGGCGCGAGATCGGCCAGGATGAGATTTTGCTGCGTCGTCAGGCGGACGGTCGGGCGGTACGTCCGAATGACGCGCGCGAGCGCCGTTTTGAGCGGCAGGCCTGGCTTGTCGGCGATCCGGCCGTTCTCGACGTAGAGCCCGAGGTGGACCTTGTCGCCGTCTTCGATCCGGCCGAGGTGATCGTCGCTCGAGTGCCAGACGAGGGGGCGAGGCGGCGCGAGCGTGCGGCCGAGGCGGCGCTCGGCCTCCTCCCGGAACCACTCGATCCCGCGCGACTCGACGAGATACTTCATGCGCGCGAACTTGCGGTTCTCGCGGTTGCCGAAATCGCGCTGAATGGTGATGATGGCCTTGCAGACGTCGACGAGCTCATCGCGCGAGACGAAGGCGAACGGCTTGGCGAGCGCGGGGTGGGTCTCCTTGTCGCTCGCGGTGCGGCCCATGCCGCCGCCGATGACGAGCGTGTACCCGGCGACCGACTCGCCGTCGCGGTGGGCCACGATGCCGATGTCATTGGAGTACACGTCGGCGCAGTTGTCGCCCTCGTACGCAAACCCGATTTTGAACTTGCGCGGCAGGTAGGTTTCGCCGTACAGGGTCTCGCGGGCGCGATCGACCTCGGGATCCACGCGCTCGCCGTCCAGCCAGATCTCGTGATAGGCGTTCGTCTTCGCGCTCGTCTCATCCACGAGCCGAAGCAGGTCTTGGCGCACGGCGTCTTCAAACGGGCCATGGTGCGGGTGGGCGCAGCCGACCGTGTTGCGCACCTGGTCGCCGCAGCCGCCGAGCGTCGTGAGGAGCGCCTCGTGGATGGTGCGGATGGTCTGTTTGAGATGGGCCTTGAGGACGCCATGCAGCTGAAACGTCTGGCGTGTCGTGATGCGCATGGTGCCGTTGCCGTATTCGTCGGCCAGCCGATCAAACACGAGGTACTGATCGGCCGTGAGCACGCCGCCCGGGATGCGCGCGCGGATCATCATGATGTAATGACGTTCCTTGCCCTGCTTGGTGAGCTCCCGGCGCAGGTCGCGATCGTCCTGTTGATACGTCCCGTGAAACTTCAGGACCTGCACGGCTTCTTCGCTAAAGTGCGATTTGCCGTTCTGCAGCTCCTCTTCCAGGGGGCCGCGCAGAAAGCGGCTGTTGCGCTTGATGAACTCGACCTTGGACAGCTTCTCCTCGGACACGCTCCCACCCCCTCACTTGTCGGCGTGTAGACCGCACTCGGTCTTGTCAAAGCCGGCCCAGCGGCCGCTGCGGGGGTCTTCGCCTGGCTTGACCGGGCGCGTGCAATGCAGGCAGCCGATGGACGGATAGTTGTGATCGTGCAGCGGATTGTAGGGAACGCCGTGCTCCACGATGTAGTTCCACACGTCCTTTTCCGTCCAGCGGACGAGCGGGTTGACCTTGACGATGTTGAACTTCGCGTCCCACTCGAAGACCTTCGCGTTGCGCCGCGTGGGCGCCTGCTCGCGGCGAATGCCCGTGATCCAGCCGTCGTAGCCGGCGAGAAAATCGGCGAGCGGCTCGACCTTGCGAATCTTGCAGCACAGGTTCGGGTCTCGGCTCCAGAGCGCGTCGCCGTACTGTTCCGCCTGCTCCTCCAGGGTGAGCCGGGGCAACACCTGGTGGAGGTTCGGGATGCCGTATTTCGCCACGGCGCGCTCGATGAGATCGTACGTCTCGGGAAAGAGCACGTTGGTGTCGAGATAAAACACGTCCGCGCTCGGGTCGATCGACATCAGCATATCGAGGAGGACCATGTCCTCAGCGCCGAACGAGCACGCGAACGTGATGCGCGGCACCTTGCGCAGCGCCTCGCGGAGGATGTCCTCGGGATTTGCCTCTTCATACGTGT
The DNA here is from genome assembly GCF_900156755.1 of Alicyclobacillus vulcanalis. GTDB lineage: Bacteria > Bacillota > Bacilli > Alicyclobacillales > Alicyclobacillaceae > Alicyclobacillus > Alicyclobacillus vulcanalis. Next base: position 236,699 of record NZ_FTOO01000001.1, on the reverse strand, counting down.
TGGCCCATTCTTCGATCCAAGCGGCCTCTTCGAGCGTCACGGTCAAGGCCATTCACCTCAAATTCCAATGGTTTTAGTTCGATATTGAGTCGTATCTTCACGTTAAACCCCTTTGCCTATAAAGTCAATCGGATTTTGTGGTCATTGGGCGCCTTTGGGCAAAAATCCGCGCAGCGGCGCGCGATGGACAGCGGGCGCGTTGCAACCGGGGACTTCCCATGGGCCCGAGGCGCGGCGAGGTGCGCCTGCCGCGGCCAATGGCGGTCCAAACGGCGGGAAGCTATCATGGGGAAAAACGGCGAAGGAGGTGGATGCCCTGTGCGAGGGGGTACGGTATCGAACCCGCGCGTTCCCGTCTGGCTGAAACCGCGCGGCATGACCTGCGTCGTCGTGGGCGGCGGGCCCGTCGCGGCGAGGCGCGCAGGGCGCCTGGCGGAAGCGGGGGCCGAGGTCGTGATGCTGAGCCCCACCCTCTGTCCCGAAGCTGCGGAACTCGTGCAGCGCGGCTTCGTGGCGTGGCGAGAGCGCCCATACCGGCCGGGCGATCTCGCCCACGCTGCGCTCGCCGTGGCGGCCACCGACGATCCGGCGGTCAACGCCGCGGTGCGCGAGGAGGCGCGATCGCGCGGAATCTGGTGCAACCGGGCAGACGACGCCTCCGATAGCGATCTCGACTTTGCAAGCGTCACTTGCTTCGGCGATGTCTCCATTTCCATCGCAACGGGCGGCAAGCGGCCCGATCTCGCCAAGCGCCTTCGACAGGCGCTCGAAGACGACCTGGCGACGGGCGGCGACGCCTTCATTCGGCTGCTTCGGCAGTGCGCCGCGAGCGCGGCGAGCGCGGGCGACGACGCATGTCCTGAACCATGAGGGCCGCCATGCCAAGGTACGCGGCGAGGTTTAGGTACACCATCCAGGCGTCCTGTTGCGCGTTGACCGCGCCGAAACAAACCACCCACAGGTTCCAAAACCCCGTCGTCACGATGGCCCAGGCGACCCAAACCAAGCGACGCGCCGATGCAGCGAGCCAGGAAAGAAGCGTGGCCGCGAGCGCGATGTAGCGCTCGTGCATCTCAGTCGCCAGCATGAAAAACGACAGGGCGACAAACGAGGCCGCCACCATCTGGCGAAGCACCAGCGAACGCCGTGATCGCGCAAGGTACAGAAGGGCGAAGGCGCACCCGGCGGCGAGAAGCAGAAGTCCGACTTGTTTATAGGTGAGGCCGAGGACGAACCGAGCGCTGTCCGATTGAAACGGCGAGGAATCAAGAAAGTAGAACCAAATGTTCATGGCGTTCAGGCTCAGATCCGGATACTCGCTCGTCGTGTGAATGTACGCCGAGGTGATCATGGGCAACACGCCGCTCGGGAGGAGCGGAAGACACGACAGGGCGAAAGGGACGAGCGCGCCCGCCGCCATCGCGCCGATTCGGGGAAGCCGGGGTGGCTTGGCCCAGCCTGCGGCCACGAGGACGGGGAGCACGACGATGGCCTCGAATTTCGAGGCGAGGCCCAAGCCGAACGCGGCGCCCGCGGCAAACGGGCGTTTGGCGGCGAGCCAGACGGACCCGAGCGCGAGCGTCGCATCGAGCACGTCCACCTGCCCCCACACGGCCGTATCAAACAAGAGCACCGGGTTGAGGCAGTAGAACGCAAACGCCAGGCGCCGCCTCGATGCGCGCACGCCGTGCGACAGCCGCCACACCCAGGGCATGAAGGCCGCGTAGATGAGAATGCCCGGCAGCTTGGCCGCCAAGGTCCCCGGGCGGATGCTCAGGCCAAGCGCATGGGCCGCCCAGGCATAGGCGCTGACGAGCTCGAGATACACGGGGGGATAGTCGATCCCGCCCGCTTCATAGGCTCGCGCGAAACCGAGCGTCCGCACCGCCTCGGCCCAGCGCAAGAAGATGGCCTGGTCCGCGACGTACCCGCGCGTCGACGCCGCGAGGGCGAGCTGAAGCGCGACCGACGCTGCGCCTACGGCGAGCGCCCATGCCCACGCGGGCAGCGCGCGGGCCCTTGAGGCGCATGCCTCCACCAGGCGCGCGGCCATCACGCGCCACCTCCTGCATCCGCCTCGACCGCCTCGCCCGAGGCGACGACGCGATCGACGATATACAAGGGGCGGCCGCGGACCTCTTCGAGCACGCTTGCGAGGTAGAGCCCCAGAAGCCCAATGGCGATGAGCACGCCGCCGGTTAAGGCCACGCCCCCGGAAAGCGCGAGCATCACAAGGTCCACAATCCGGCCCGCGATCGCGGCCAGAACCGCGAACACCACGGCGAATGCGATGCCGAGGATCGCCGAGGCACTCCCCGCGTACAGCGCCCAGCCAAGGGGCCGAGCGGAGAACGAGGTGATGGCGTCAAGCGCCAGGCGCACCATGCGGGCGAGCGGGTATTTCGACTCGCCGGCAAACCTGGGTTGGCGCACATATTCCACCTCGGTCTGGCGAAAGCCCATCCAAGCCACGAGCCCGCGCACGAACCGGCGATGTTCCGGCAGCGCCCTCAGGACCTCGCACACTCTGCGGTCCATCAGGCGAAAGTCGCCCACGTCGACGGGGATTTCGACGTCGGTCAAGCGGTTCAGCACCCGGTAAAACGCGGCTGCCGTCAGGCGCTTGAACCACGTCTCCCCAAAGCGAATGGCGCGCCGCGCAAGCACCACGTCGTATCCCTCGAGCCACTTGGCGACGAGGTCCGGGATGAGGTCCGGAGGGTCCTGCAAATCCGCGTCGATCACGACCACCGCATCGCCCTTCGCCGCGTCGATCCCGGCGGTGATAGCCACTTGATGGCCGAAGTTGCGGGCGAAGTGGATGACCCGCGCGCGGGGATCGCGCGCGGCCAGGGCGTCCAAGAGCTGCGCAGAGGCGTCCGTGCTGCCGTCGTTGACGTAGAGAATCTCAAAGGCAAACGGAAGCGTCTCGAGCACCGCCGTGAGCCGTTCGTGCGTGGTCGCTAGCACGTCTGCCTCGTTGAAGACAGGGACCACGACGGAGATAAGGCGCGCGGGCGCCGGGCGCCGCTCGTCGCGGGCACCCGGTTCGTGCCCGGCATCGACACGCACATCGCGCACATCGCGCACATCGCGCACATCGCGCTCCGCGCGCAAACGCCACTCACGACTGGGCCTGGCCTGTGTAGACATACAGTTCGAGCCCCCTCATGCCGCCAAATCCGCCAACGCCCGCCAAGCCGGCGCGATCGCCATTCGCCTGGGACGTCGAGCCGCCCCACGCGCTCGCCGGGACGAGCTTGCAGTGCTTCTCGATCCACGACACCAGTTCGCTGTTCCCCCGGCCGCCGAAGCCGCCGCCGTCGATCAGGAAGTACTTCACCTTGCCCTGCCTGCAGAGCTGTTGGAGCTTCGCCACGGTCATCGCGGCATCGGATCCCGAGAACCCTCCCATCGCCATCACCGGCAGCCCGGTCGCGATGATGATGGGCTCGGCGGGCTGTGCGTTCAGCGTGGCCACGAGGAACGATCCCTTCGAAGGCCTGTAGTGGGCCACCAGATATTGAATGAGCTTCTTGTATTGCGCCACGTTGTCGTTTTCGCTCGTCCGGCTGGCGGCGTTGGCAGCTCCAAATGCCGGTCCCGCCCCGCTCTGCGATCCGGCCGGTCCCGCGGCCGGCATCGTGCCGTTCACGCCGTAGAGGGCGGGCGTGATCGACCAGTAGGCCGGCACCGTCAAAAGCGCCAGCAGTCCGGCGATGGCCCCCGCGCGCCGCCAGCCTTTGGCCAAGCGGGGCAGGAACACGAGCGCCGCGGACAGCGCGGCAAAGGCGAGGGTCACCGCGATGAGTGCGGTGCGCACCGCGGGATAGCTGCGGACCATCAGGCACTCGTAGACGAGATCGAGCAAGACCACGCCGAGCAGGTACCCTTTCCAGCGGCCGCCCGTTCGGAAGTCGCGCCACATCGCCGTGAGCCCCGCACCGACCAGCGCTGCGATTGGCGGCGCGAGTGTGATGAGGTAGTACTGGTGGAAGAACCCCGCGATGCTGAAGAACGCGCCGACGGGGATGAGCCACGCGGCCCAGAAGATGGTCGCCTGTTCGCGCTCCGTCAGCTCGCTTCGCCGCTTCCAGCGCACGCGGCGAAGGAGCGGAACGAGCGACAAGCAGGCGATGGGCAACAGCCAGCCGATCTGCGGGCCGAGCTGCGCCTGAAACAGGCGCAGGACGCCGCGCGTGCCGGTGTCGAACATCCCGCCGCCAAAGGCGCCACCCGCTCTGCCGCCGAAGGCGCCGAAGCCGCCGGTGCCAAAGCGGCCGCCGAACTCGCCGCGGCGGATCGCAAACGGGGTCTGTCCCCCTGCGGCGCCGGACGGGCCGCCGCTTGCGAAACCTCCGCCCGATCCGCCCGAGGGCGCGGTTGGAGGGCTTTGTGTTCCTCCGCGCTGCCCCTGCGCGAATCCCCCAGAACCCGCGCCGGCTGAGCCGAATCCGGAGCCGAATCCGCCAGAAGCGCGGCCGAACTCGCCTGCACCCGGGAAACGCCCAAATTCCATGCGGAAGTTCTGCCCGCCGCCGACGGACATGTTGCCGGTGAGCCGGTTCACGCCGTTATATCCGAAGATGAGGGTGAATTCGTTGTTGTCGGTCGTGCTCCCGACGTAGGGCCGGTCACTCGGCGGGGTGAGCTGGACGATGGTCGCCCAGCTGAACGAGATGGCGCCGAGCAGGGCCGTCATGGCGCCGAGATAGGCGAGCTTTTTGCGCCAGGAGAGCTTGCACGCGACGAAGTAGCCCACGTACAGGGCGGGCAAGATGAGATACGCCTCCATCATCTTCGTGTTGAACGCAAGGCCCTCCATCACGGCGACACCGACGAGCGGGCGCAGGCGCTTGGTCTCGATGGCGCGAAACAAGAACCACGTGGCGAGAAGCATCAGAAACACAAGCAGCCCGTCGACTTGATTCGTGCGGCTCACCGCGACCGCGATGGGCGTCACGGCCATGACGGCTGAAGCGATGAGGCCCGCCACCCTGCCAAAGTGGCGCTTGACGAGAGCGTACATGAGGAGCACCGAGCCCACATCCGCGAGCGCCTGCGGCAGAATGAGCGCCCAGCCGTGGAAGCCAAAGACGTACGCAAAAGCCGCTTGAATCCAGAAGTCGAAGGGCGGCTTGTCGATGGTGATGAAACCGCCGGGATCGAACGAGGCAAAGAAGAAGTTGTGCCAACTCTCCAGCATGCTGCGCACAGCCGCTGCGTAGTACTCGTTGGCGTAGCCTTCTTTGTTCAGTGCGTACAGGTTGAGAAAGAGGGCGATGGCCGCGATCAGCGCGAGTACACCCTTGTCCCAGGTCCACCTTCGCCTTTTGTCCAATGTCACTCCACTCCCGCGCTCTAGGCTTGTCGTTCGGGGGACATGATGCGTGACGAAGCTGAACGGCGTTTGAGCGCAGGCTGAAAGGTTGCTGAGCGCGGAAAACCTCGGGCTCCGGCGCCGCGCGAGGTCCCGGCGATTCGGGCCCGGAGCAGTTCCCCAGGGATATTCAGTATCTGAGGGGGCACTCCCAGCTTTCATGAGAGTTTCAGCTTGGCTTCAGGCCATCCTCAGGCTTGTCGAGCAAGATGACGCCACGATGCCGTTGTCACGACAGCACGCAGAGGAGAGGATGGGATCGATGGACATCGGATGCGCCGTCATTCCCGCCGCGGGGCTCGGTACCAGACTTCGCCCAGCGACGCTTTGGATTCCGAAAGAGATGTTCCCCGTGCTCGATACGCCCGCCATCGCCTTCGCGCTCGAAGAGGCTTGGGCGTGCGGTGTGGAGCGAATCGCCGTGATCGTCCGTCCGGGCAAGACCATGCTCGTGGACTTTGTGCAATCGTGGGCGAAAGAGCGGCAAGCGCAAGAAGGCCGTGCGCCCGAGGTCGCGTTTGTCGTGCAGGAGCAGCCGCTTGGCCTTGGCGACGCGGTGCGCCGCGCGAAGCCCCAGGTTGGCAGCGAGCCGTTTTTCGTGCTGCTGCCGGACGAGCTGTTTCTCGGGACACCGCTGGCGCTCGGCTCGCTGCTCGAGGGAGCGCCCGCTCGCTTTTCGGCGATCGTGGGTACGCAAAAGGTGCCGCTTGAGGAGGTGCACCTCTACGGTGTGGTCAGGGTGGGCGAAGGATGCCGGGTGGTGGAATTGATCGAAAAGCCGAAGCCGGGTGAAGCGCCATCCAACGTCGCGATCGTCGGGCGGTACGCATTTCAGCCCTCTGTCTTTGACGCGCTCGCCGAAACGGCGCCGGGGGCAAACGGCGAAGTGCAGTTGACCGATGCCCTACGCTTGCTCGTGCCAGAAGGCGTGTTCGCCCGGCACCTGAGCGCCGAGCGGTTTGACATCGGGAGCGCGGCCGGGTGGGCCCGTGCAGCGGAAAGCCTTTCGAAGATGCGCGCGCATGAGGGCGTGATCGCCACAGCCAAGCCGCCCGTGGCGGCGGCCTGCCCTGCGCCGCGCCGCTAGGGACCGAGCCGCCGCGCCCGCCGCCTCATCCTTCGGGCCGCGGCCTGAGGGTCCTTCGCACCACCACCGCGCGGCGCTTCGGCATCTCGCGGGCGGCCGGCAGAGAAGAGTCCGCCGGCTGGGCGAGCGTCCTCGTGCGCTTGACGTTGCGCAAGAAAAGCGACATGATGAGCGCCACCAGGGCGATGCCCGCGGCGACGAGGAAGCTGTCGTCGATCCCCTCCACGGTGGAGAGAAGCTGCGCCTGGCCGTAGAGCAAGTAGGTGACCAGAGCTTGGGCCTGCTGAAGGGTCATGGGCGCCATTGCGGCGAGGGCCTGCGCCAACTGGGACAAGGTCAGGTTGAGAAATCCGTTACTCATTTGAACCGAGTTCACCAGTTGCTGATAGTGTAGGTTCGACCGATCCGTCATCACGGTGATGAGCAGCGACGTGCCGAGCGAAGCGGCGACCGTGCGCACGGTGTTGGCCGCCGCCGTCCCGTGGCTGTTGTACTGCCGCGGCAAGTGGTTGAGCCCCGCCGTCATGATGGTCATCATGATAAAGCTCAGGCCGAACATGCGCAGCGTGTAAATCCACATGATGGCGCGAAGCGGCGTCTCCAAGGTCACGTGCCCGAGCTGCCAGGTGGTCACGACGGTGATGCACAGCCCCACGATGGCCAGCGGCCGAATCCCGATCTTGTCGAGAAGCGCACCCGAGATGGGCGACATGACGCCCATCAGGATGGCGCCCGGCAACAAAATCAGCCCGGAATCGAGCGCCGAGTAGCCGCGCACGTCCTGCACGTAGATCGGCGTCAAAAGCGAGCCCCCGAACATCGCCATGTTCGCCACGCAGCTGACGACGGCGGCGATCGTGAAGCCCGCATAGCGAAAGACGCGCAGGTTTAACAGCGGGTGATCCGAGGTGAGCTCGCGGATCACAAACAGAATGAGAAAAACCACGCCGACAGCGAGGCTCATCAACACTTCGCCGGAGCCCCACCCCTTGTTACCGGCCTCGCTGAACCCGTACAACAGCGATCCGAGCCCAATCGTCGAGGACGCGAAGCTCCAGAACTCAAACTTCGGATACGTCCGCTCGGTGACGTTCTTCAAAAAGATCGAGGCGACGACGAGATCGATCACGGCCACAGGCAACACGATGTAAAACAGCACGCGCCACGACGCGTTCTGCACAATCCAGCCGGACAACGTCGGCCCGACGGCCGGAGCAAAGAACATCGCGATGCCGATGGTGCCCATGGCGCGGCCGCGGGTCTCGGGTGGGTACAGATTCAGGATGACGGTCATCATCAGCGGCATCATGACGCCTGCGCCCGCAGCCTGCACAATGCGCCCAATCAGCATGACGGGAAAGTCGGGCGCCAGGGCACACAAAAGCGTCCCGATGCCGAACAGGAACATCGCACCGAGAAACAACTGGCGCGTCGTGAACGTGCCGATGAGAAACGCGGTCATGGGGATGACGATGCCGTTCGTCAACAAGTACCCCGTCGACAGCCACTGGACCGTGTTGGCCGACACATCGAAGTCGGCCATCAGCTTGGGCACCGCGACGTTCAACAGCGTCTGGTTGAGGATGGCTGCAAACGCTCCGAGAATGAGCGAAAACAGGATGGGCCCCTTGTGCACCACCGGCTCGCCCGTCGGCCCGCCAGGCCCAGGCTCGGGTGGGCGCGCGGCGATGGTCTTCTCACCGTCCATGCCGCCACCCCCTCACTTGTGGATGCGAACCGTGGCGCTCATGCCGGGCACGAGCTGGCCCGTGTACGTCTGCAAGCGAATGCGCACGGGAATGACCTGCGTGACCTTGGTGAAGTTGGCGTTGTTGTTGGTCTGCGGCAGAAGCGAAAACGTCGCCGCCGTCGCGAGGCCCACCTGTTGCACGACGCCCTGGAACGACGTGCCGGGAAACGCATCGACGTACACGTCGACGTTCTGCCCGACATGCACATCGTTGATGTTCGTCTCCTTGACGTTCGCTTGCACGTACAGGTCGTTCAGATTGTAGGCATACGCCAAGGGCGTGCCCGCCACGACAAACTGATGATTGACCGCCTGATTCTGCACAATGGTGGACGTCTCAGGCGCCGTGACGCTCACCGAGGCCCCTTTGGCGCCCGGTACGGCAATCGTGCCGATCACGTCCCCCGCCGAAAACTGAGCCCCTTCCGTCCCGCTCCACGAGGTGATTTCGCCCGAGGCCGGCGCCGTGATGACAATCTGCCTGCCCGTGATCTGGGCATCATCCGTCTTCAGATAGAGGGTGGACTGGTGATAGAAGTAGTACCCCACGAATCCGGCCGCGAGGATCACCAAGAGGATGATCACCTGAATGACGAGAAGTCGCCGTGCGTTCATTGGGACACCTCCCCCAAAACTTCGTCAGATGAAGTGTCCCACGCGCGCGGCGCTTCATGCCGTCCCAGCGCATTCCATCTCTATCCATGCGGTCACGGGCTTTGTTCCGGGATCTGGTACGCAGGCGACGACTTCCAGTTCGCCGGGATCGACGTGTCCGTCCAGCCGCTCTTCGGCATAAACGGCGCGTGATGCTCGTTGAAGTACGCGTCGAGCATCTGCCGGGCGATCACGGCCGAAAACTGCGCGCCATAGCCGCCGCCCGGCGCCATCACGGCCACCGCCACTTGAGGATGGTCCGCGGGCGCGTAGCAGATGAAGACCGAGTTGTCGGTCGGCTTGCCGCCGAGCACAATCTGTGCCGTCCCCGTCTTGCCCGCAACCTGATACGGCGCGCCCGCGAACGCGCCGTACGCCGTGCCGTCGGAGCTCGACGTCACCCCCACCATGCCTCGCTGAACGAGATCCCACTGCCAAGGCGCAGCCGTCACCCGCCCTGCCACCTTGGGCCTGACGGTGGATTCTGGGCGAGCGCCGTTGGTCGGCGTGCCGTTAGGCTCGTAGACCGCCTGGAGCACGTGCGGCGTAAGCCGTACGCCGCGGTTCGCCAGCGTGAGCGCGTACTCCGCGAGCTGCAGCGGTGTGAACATTTGCGATTGGCCGATCGCGGCGTCCGCCAGGCTCGCGGGCGACCCGTGGTTCTCGTACTCGCCCGCCCTCGCGAGCGCACGCTCGCTCGCCTTAAGGTCGTACGGCACCTGCTGGTTGCCCTGCTCCGAATCCAAGATATAAAATCTTCCGTCCTCCTCGTAAGGCAGATCGATGCCCGTCTTGAAACCGAGGCCAAAGTCCGCCTCCCCTTGAAACAGGGCGTTCAAGCCCCTGGCCAAATCCGTGTTCAAATAGTGCTGATACGAGCCGTCGCCTGCAGGCCAGGATCCACCTTGCGTCGCGCTCGAGCCGAACCACTTGCCGAACCACAACCCGACCTCGTAAAAGAACACGTCGCTCGAGACCGTGAGCGCCTTGATGGGATCGACAGGGCCGAACGCAAAGCCCTCGTCCTCGTTCTTGCGCGACTTGCCGATGTAGATGTACCCGTCGTCCTGGACGGTCGTCTGAGGACTGACAAGCCCCGCCTTCATGGCCGTGATCAGATTGGCGGGCTTCACCGTCGATCCCGGGTAGTTCACCATCGCGATGGCGCTGTTCACCTGCGCGCCCGACGTCGAGGCGTAGTGGGCGTGCTGACTCAACGTCCCGAGCGTAAACCAGTTCGGATCCAGGTACGGGTAGCTGACCATCGCGATCACGCCGCCGGTCTTGACGTCGAGCATCACAGCCGCCGCATTTTCCACGGTGTTCTTGTCGCTCGTCTTCTGAATCATGGACTGAACAATCATCTGCGCGCACGCCTGCTCGTGCCCGTCCAGGGTGAGCTGAAGATTTTTCCCGTTTTGCGGGGCGATCTCCCCCGCCTGGGCGATGGCGTTGCCCGCACTGTTGATGGCCACGAGCTCGTACCCGGGTTTTCCTTGAAGGAGCGGCTCGTACTGCTCCTCCACTCCGGTCTCCCCGACCTTCTGACTGTACAGATACCCCTTGTACCGCTTCACGTTTTCGGCCGTGATGGCGCCGACATAGCCGAGCACCTGTCCGGCGAGATCGCCGTAGGGATACTCCCGGACGTAGTCCTGAATCACCTCGACGCCGGGCAAATCCGACTGGTGCTCCACGACGTAGGCCACCTGTGCGAGCGCCACGTTGTTCGCAAGCGTGACTTGAATCGCGCCCTGGTTCGACTTCATCAGGCTGTAAAGCGCCTGGGGCGTCTGGTGCAAGACGGGCGCCAGCTTGGCCGCGAGGCGCTGATACGTCGCATCGGACATCGTGGAGTACCGATTCATGACGATGGACAAAGACGGCTTATCCCAGGCCAAAACCTGGCCATTGGCATCGTAAATCCAGCCGCGCTGCGGCAGCACCGGAATGCGCGCTTTCGGGATGCTGAGCTCGGCTTGCCGAAACGCCTTGCCGTTTGAAATCTGCACGTACGCCGCGCGCACGAGCAGGCCTGTGAACGACAAGAAGGTCATGGCGTAAATGACGCGCGTGCGGAACTGACGCCTGCGGTAGCGGCGCTCCTCTTCGGTCAGTTCTTCGCGTTTCCAAAATCGCATACGATAACCTCGTCCTTTGATCTGGGTGGCTTATGGACATCATGCCTTGACGGCAAAATCGGCGTACAATGAAGTGGGCAGGCAGGATTTGTTGGACTGTTTCTTCCGTCTAGATTACCATAAAGTTGTGGATTCCGATCCCGGCGAGGCGGAAGGGGGGAAGCCTGTGTTCTCCAACTTCGCTTGGTCCTGGCTGGCACACGCGCTTCCGCGCGCTGCGTGGCTGCCTGTCCTGTGCGCCGTGGTATGGACGGCCATCTTTCTCCGCACCATTCCAGACCTCGTGCGCACGCCGCGCCTCCGGCCGCGCGAGGCTGTGCGCGCGAGCCCCAAGGACTGCGGGCGCGTCAGCGTCGTCGTGGCTGCGCGCGATGAGCGCGAACATATCGGCGAGACACTCGCCTCGCTGATGCGCCAGACGTATCCCGACCTCGAGATTATCGCCGTCGACGACCGGTCGAGCGACGGAACGGGCGACGTGATCGACCGGATGGCGGCAACGGACGCGCGCGTGATCCCGGTGCACGTCCACGAGTTGCCGCGGGGATGGCTCGGCAAGAATCACGCGCTCTACGCGGGAGCCATGCGCGCGACGGGCGACTGGCTGCTGTTTGCTGACGCGGATGTCCGGTTTTATCCAGACGCCATCGAGCGTGCCATGGCGTACGTGCACGCCCATCGCCTGCATCACCTGACGGTGGCGCCGCGGCTTCTGGCTTCCGGATACCTGCTCAAGCTGTTGACGGCCATGTACATCTTCAATTATGTGTTGTTCAAGCGCCCGCAAAGCGCGTACCGGCGGCGAACCCGGGCGCACGCGGGCATCGGGGCGTTCAATCTCGTCAGCCGCGAAGCGTACGAGCGCATCGGGACACACCGCGCCATCAGCTTGCGCCCGGACGACGATCTGCACCTCGGCAAACTGATCAAGCAGCGCGGATTCCGTCAGCGGTTTGTCGTGGCGCAGGACATGATCGAGATTGAATGGTATCCAAACTTGCGGGCGATGATCGTCGGCATGGAAAAGGCGCCTCTGCCGGCGTTTCACTATTCGGCCGTGCTCCTGACCGCCGCCATGGCGCTGATGATGGCGTTGTACACTCTGCCGTTTGCGGGCCTGGTCTTTGGCCCTGGGTGGTATCGATGGATTTACGCGTACGCACTGGTTCTCATGGGCATTTTATATGAACTTCATGCGGTCTTTCTTCGGCTGCCAAAGCACCAGTTTCTCATCCTGCCCGTCGGCATGCTCCTCTACAGCTACGCGTTCATTCGCTCGGCCGTGCTCGCGGTGCGGCGAGGCGGACTGGTGTGGCGAGACACGTTTTACACCCTGCGCGAGCTGCGCCGCGGGCTCTGAGCCCTGCGAGCCGGCGACGGCATCCATACGACGAAAGGCGTCCGCTTCCTTGAGAGGAGGCGCGACGCCTTTCCCGTGCATGTGCAAGCATCCGCTGAGATTCGCCCTGCCGGATCAACCGCCCGAGCTGATGAACCGGCGCGCACCGAGATACTTCGGTCCCCAGTACGAATTGAAGACGTTGTCGATGGAGACGCCCATGTCCTGCGCGTCGATCATCAGGCCATTGCCGATATAGATGCCGACGTGTGTCGCACCGGGCGCGTAGGTGCTGAAGAACACAAGGTCTCCTGGCTGGAGGTCATTTTGACTGACCGGCACGCCGACGGCAAACTGCTCTTCGGACGTCCGCGGAATTTGAATGCCGAAGTGGGAAAACACGTACTGCGTGAAGCCCGAGCAATCGAAGCCGCCCGGCGATTCGCCGCCCCAGACATAGGGCGTGCCCAAGAACTGTTCTGCGTAGCCGATGATGCTGTTGGGATCAGCCGGCACGAGCGCGGCCTGCTGCTGCGCCACGTACTGCGCGTTCGATTCCTTCTGCTCGGCTGCCGCCGTCGCCGCTTCGATGGCCTGGATGTCTGACTGCGTCAGTTGAATCTGGCTTTCGAGCATACCCTGTTGCTGTTTGCCCTGCTCAATGTCCTGAAGCACGGCATTCAGCTTCACCTGTTGCGCCTGTTTCAGCGCTTCATCCATGGCCTCCAGCTGATTCAGCTGTTGGCCCACCTGTTCAGCCTCTTGCTCCGCCGCCTGCACCTGATGCTGTTTTTCCACAATGGACGCCTGCAGCGCCTTGACCGACTGAACCACTTGGTCTTGGGTCTTGGAGACCACCGCGAGATCATACAGACGCGAGAGGAAATCCGTGAAGCTGGTGGCGTTGAACAAGACTTCGAGATACGACACGTTGCCGTCCTCATACTCGCCGCGAACGATCTGCGCGAGCTCTTCCTCGGCCTGATTCAGCTGTGCCTCGTTTTGCTGCAACTGAATGCCGAGTTGATGTTCCTGCTGACGAAGGGCCGCCATGCGCGCTTGGTTCGCCTGAATTTGCGCCTGTACGTTGTCGATGGAGACCTGGTAAGCGCGAATGGCGTTTTGCAGCGTCTGTTCTTTCACAGCGTCCTCAGAGAGCCGGCTCTCCACAGCCCGCTTTTGGCTCTGCAGCTGTGCGAGTTGCTGCTGCGCCTGAGAAAGCGTTTCCGCGTTCACGGGCTTGGGACAAGCGGCCAGCGACAGGACAGCGACGACCGACACGCCAGTCAACCATTTGGATTGGATCCGCATAATCGCTCCCCACAACCCCAAGTTTCGCGCGTTTGCGACAGGTTGTCCCGCGCAACGCACTTTCTCGCTACGAAACACGGATATTCGACACCTCGCGCGGAATTCCTGCTTGGCAGGGATCGATTTTTGACGGTGCGCTCGTCTCGCCGCGAGCCAAGCGACGCTCCAAGGCCGCTTTCGCGGCCGCGTTGCCGGGCCTGCGCCCCATGGCGCACCGGCCCCCAACGATTTTGAAGTTTTTTTGATAAAATGTCCGCGACAACGCTCATTTCAACCGGAATTCAAGCTTGGCTCCGTATGCTCGAATCACATTCGCGGCACGAAGAGCGGAGGGATGGCGATGGATTCGCAATGGGCAGAGCTTCTCAGGCTGCCGGAGCGACCCGAGAAGCCAAGGGACGTGGGTCTCTCGGTCGTGATCGACAACGGCGTGCCGGCCGGATGGTTTCGCGACGCGATGGAGTCAAACGGCGCGTGGATCGATGCCGTCAAGTTCGGCTGGGGAACGGCTCTCGTCACGCCGAGGCTCGAGGAGAAGCTGGACGTTCTCAACCGGCTCGGAATTCGCTATTTTTTTGGCGGGACGCTGTTTGAGAAGTTCCTGATACAGGGCCGGATCGACGACTATGAAGCGATGTGCCGCCACTACGGGTGCCGGGACGTCGAGATCTCCAACGGCACGGTACCGCTCGCCAACGCGGAGAAGGCGCGCCTCATCGAGCGATTCGCTCGCCAGTTCCGCGTGTGGAGCGAAGTCGGCTACAAGGACGTGAAACAGTCCCTCTTGCTTCCCCCGCACCGGTGGATCCAGTTTATCCGGGAGGACTTTTCGTCCGGCGCCTCGTATGTGATCACGGAAGCCCGTGAGTCGGGCACGAGCGGCATTTGCCGAGAAAACGGAGAGCTGCGCTTTGGGCTGATCGAAGAGATCCTCGAAGCTCACCTTGACACGAACCGGCTCGTCTTCGAGGCGCCCAACAAGGCGCTGCAGACGTATTTCATCGAAAAACTCGGGCCCAACGTGAATCTTGGCAACGTGGCCATCGCCGACGCCATCCCGCTCGAGACGCTGCGCAGAGGACTGCGGTCCGACACGTTTCTTCAGTTCGAGACGGGCGATGGGTCGCTGGCCGAAGCCGAGCCTGTAGCTTGGCAATCGTGAGGAGGTCTGTGCCGATGCGAAACCCGAACGACGTCTTTCACCTAGCCATTCCCGCGCGCGATCTCGACGAGGCCTTCGATTTCTACGTGAAGAAGCTCGGGTGCAAACTGGCGCGCCGCTATGACGACCGCATCACGCTCGACTTCTTTGGAGATCAGCTCGTCTGCCACCTGTCGGATCGGTGGGACCGCGAAGTCAGCATGTATCCGAGGCACTTCGGCGTCACGTTTCGAGACAAGCGCCACTTTGACAACCTGTACAAGCTTGCCAAGGAGCGGGGCCTTCCGTTTTACCGCGACTTGTCCCGCCGGTTCGAGGGTTTGATCGAAGAGCATGAGACGTTCTTTCTCATCGATCCGTCCAACAACCTGCTGGAATTCAAGTACTACTTCGACGACCGCATGATGTACTGACTAGCCCGCCCGCCGCGGCTTCGGTGGGCGCGCGGGCGCGCCTGGGCTCATGAGCGCGATGATGACGGCCGAGAGCGCAGGAATGGCGAGCCAGAGCACCATGACCACGAGCGGCCACACGTCGTCCACGGCCACGACCTCCGTCGACGTGTGAAACAGCCACAGGCTCACGACCAGCGCCAGCGAGCCCAAAGACGGGGCCACCTGAGCGGCCTGAAGCTGCGGCACGACCTGTCGCAGGCAGGCGATGGTGAAATACAGGTTCAGGGCAATCTTGATGACAATGGTCGGCAGCCAGATGCCCACGATGAGGATGTCGAACCGGTCCAAGAAGTCCGTCACCCGCACCTCGCGCACCGCTTCATAGGCGGGGTACATCAGATGGCCCGCGAGCGGGCTTCCCAGGTTGAGCTGGCAGATGACGAGCACGAACTCGAGAAACATGGCGGAAAACACGAGCGCAATCGATGCTTGCCGGAACGAAAATCGCTCGTGCGAGAAGAGCAGCGGCAGGATGGTGATGCTCCCGATGGCGTTCAACGCATACCACACGCCAATCAGGGGCCGCTCCAGGCCGTACTCGAAAAACGGCTGCAGGTATTGCCAGCTCAGGTCCGGGATCAAGAGCGCCCCGCAAAACACCGCGAAGAGGAGAAACACCGGCAGGTACAGCTCCGTCATGCGCGCAATGACCTCAATGCCGCCGCGCACCATGAACACGCAGGTCGCGATGATGAGCGCCCCGACCACCACCGCAGGCGTCACCGGCAGGAAGACCACGCTCACAAAATCCACCCCGAGCCGCACGTCCTTCGCCATGACGATGAGCGAAAAGGTGACGTACAAGAGGAGGACCGTCTTCCCCAGCCAGCCGAACTTCTCGACGATGAGCGTCAGCAAATCCTTCCCCGGGTTCCGGGCCAGCGCGCGATCCGTCAGCCACAAGACCAAGACCATGGCGAGGCTGCACATCGGCACGCCGACCCACGCGTCCTGCTTGGCGGATCGAAGAATTTGCCCCGGCCAAGTCACCAGCGTCGCGGAAAAGACGTAGCAAAAGCCCATGAGCACCACTTGCCTGGACGACACCTGATTCATCCGCGTTCACCTCACGTGAAAAGGCTTGGGCAACCACGCGAAGGACGTGTGCACGTTCGGGAAGACGTTCGACACCACCCACGCCCCCGCGGCCATGGTCATCATGGCGATCATCGCCACCTGCGTCGGCCGATTCGCGCGTTTCCATTCGTTCCATTGCAGGGCGCAGAGCGCCGCGATGAACGCGGCCGCTTCGACAAAGTTGACGATCACGACTTCAGATCCTCCTCCGGGATGGCGACGGGTGACGTGGCGTTGCCGCTGTTGCGCAAATCGAGCTCGACGTGGACGGAGACGGGAATGTGCGCATAGAGCGATTCGCGCCAGTCCGCCTTGCGCGCGTGCCACAGCGCAGGATAGAGCCGGTACACGCGGTTGCACAACCCGACAGGGTCCGCCCGCATCTCCTGAAGGGCGCGCATACCCGACGCGATTTCATTGGCAATGGCCGCGGAGGCCTCGTGCTCGAGCCGCGGCAAGTTCCTCGTGATTTCATACATGTAGGGCGAGGTATTTTCGGCAAGCGTGCCCATCGCCTTGACGGTGATGCGGCACGAGACGTGATCGCCATCGCGGTGCATGGCGACCCGCGTCCGGTAGCGGGTGACGATGACGGAGACGTGACCCGAGCCGCGCGGCGCGTTCACGGTGATGGTCGGCCGCTTGACTTCGCCGAGTGCGAACAACACGCCCTCCGCCTGCGGGCCCTTCAGCATGCCCACCATGCGCGGACCGCGAAAGATGGCGAGCCCGGTGACCTTGACGTAGGTCTGCCTGCGCGCCTCGTCGCCCGGCGTGGTCTCGATGACCGACACCAGCGGCATGTACGGGTCCTGCCCCTCGGCCAACAGCGCCTCCGTCACCCGCTTGACCGTGCGGGGATGGCGCTCGGCCTGGCTCGCGAGCTCGCGCAGAAACTCGGCGGGCGTCTTCTCCATGCTCGACTCCGTGTTCAGCACGTCTGCCCCAGGGCCCTCGCTCACCACCAGGTACGTGGTCATCCGGTTCTGCGGGACGCGCGCCATGACGTCGATGGCCTGCGCGATGTTGTCGCGCGCGAGCTCCTCGCCAAAGACGAACACGCGCATGTGCGCGAAATACAGCTGGCGCGACATGGCGCGCTGCTCGTCCGCATTGGCCTGCCTGAACGTGTCCCCCACCGTCGAGTCGATGAAATACGCCTTGCTGCCGCTCGATCCGCCACCGCCGCCAAGATTGCCCACCGTCGAAATCTTTCCGGGCAGCGGCATCTCCACGGTCACGCGGTACTTTCCGTCCTCGGTGCGATCCGCCGCGCAGGCGGTGACAAAGGCCATGTCGTTGATTTCGCGCCGATCCCAGCAGCCCGAGACGAGCGGCACAAGCGCCGCCGCCAAGAGGCCCACCGCCCACTTTCGCGTCTTCGCGCGCATCTTCGCGTCACCCCATCACTGCGGGTTGCCCTCCGGGCGAGGCATCATTTGCTTGTTCATCCGCTTGCGATTCTGGTGCGCGTACGAGGACGGCCGATAGACCATCTGCCACCACGGCGGCCGCACAAACAGGTCCTTGACCTCCTGGCGCTTGTAGGGCGCAAAACCGGACAGGTAGGGCACGCCAAACGAGCGCAGCTTGCACAGGTGCACCGTCACCCACATGACGCCGATCACGAGGCCAAACATGCCGAGCACGGCGCCGAGCAGCATCATGGGAAAGCGCAAAAGCCGGATCGCAATTGCGGCATTGTAGCGGGGCACCGTGAACGAGGCGATGCCCGTCAGCGCCACGATGATGACCATGGGCGCCGAGACAATGCCCGCTTCGACGGCCGCCTCGCCAATCACCAGGGCGCCGAGGATGCTCACCGCGTGGCCCACCGCGCGCGGAAGGCGGATGCCTGCCTCGCGCAGCGCTTCGAACGTGAGCTCCATGATGAGGGCCTCGATGATGGCCGGAAACGGAATGCTCTCTCGCGCCGCCGCGATGCTGATGACGAGATTGGTGGGCAGCATGTCCTGATGATAGGTCGTCACGGCGATGTACATGGCCGGAAGAAACAATGCGATGAAGAGCGACACATAGCGCAGGACGCGCACAAGGTAGACCAAGAAAAATCGCTCGTAGTAGTCCTCGCTCGCCTGCAGGAACTGCCACCATGTGACCGGAGCCACGAGTGCAAACGGCGTGCCGTTGGTCAGAATGGCGAAGCGGCCCTCGAGAAGCTGCGCCGCGACCGTATCCGGCCGCTCCGAATATTGAAATTGGGGAAACGGGGACAGCGGCTGGTCCTCGATCAACTCTTCGAGATACCCGCTCTCGAGGACGCCGTCGATTTCGATGCCCTCGATGCGGCGCTTGGCCTCGGCGATGACCTTTTCGTCCGCCAGCCCCTCGACGTACACGAGCCGGACCTCGGTCTTCGTGTACTTGCCGATGTAGTACGGCACAGACTTCAGCTTCGGCGTGCGCAGCTTCTGGCGCAAAAGCGACATGTTGAGCGCGATGTCTTCCGTGAAGCCCTCGCGCGGGCCGCGCACGACCGACTCCGTTTCGGGTTCTGAAATGGCCCGCCGCGGCGGAGAGGTGGTGGTGAGCGACACGGCCGCGTCAAAGCCGTCCACAAACAGCACCGCGCGACCGAGGACGATCGCGTCCACCACGTCGTCCACCGTCTGCACCACGTCCGCCTGGGCCGCCGGCAACGACCGCCCGGCGAGCTCTTTGGGGTCGTAGTCGCGAACGGTGTGCGGGTGGAAGGCGGTGAGAAGCGGGACCAGGGCGCCCTCGCTCAGCTCATCGAGTTCGACCATGCCCGTGAAGTACACGAGCGCACCGCGGCGCCCGGCCTCGAGTTCAAAATGGCGAAACTGGACGTCCGAGCAACCATCGAACAGGTTTTGCAGGACGCTGAGGTTGTCCTCCAGTCCGCGATGCAGCCGCTCCTTGGCGGCGTTGCCGCCCGGCTCGGACTGGGCCCCGGGCGACCGGTTGGACGCGGCACTTGCCGGCGCCTGCGGCGACGACGCGCGGGGCCGCCGTTTCGCCGAACCGTTCGTCGCACCCTCGGCCTGCTGCGCCGGCTGGGGCTCGCCTCCGCTCACCGCCCCTTCGCGTTCGCGGCCCTGGCTGTCCGGTGCCGCGCGCTGTTCAGGCGGCGCCTCGTGGCTTTTCGCCCCTCGCTGTCGCCGCCGAATGCGCACACCACTTTTCACCTCTATCACCTCCTTGGCTTATTGTATGGAATATGTACCCATTTGATACAGAAACGTGTGCGCATGAACGGGCGTTGGGCCGCCGCAGTGCAACGTTTCCACCGGGATGCGCGCAGGAGCTCTGCGCAAGAGGTGTGCGGAGGCGCTAAGACAAAAAGGCAGCCCCCGTGCGCTTGGCGCGCAGGGGCTGCCTTGATCCAGGTCTCGTTCGCGCCGCTCAATAGCCGAACGGATTGGTGGAATTGAACGGGTTCGGGAAGATGCTCCCGCCGCCCGACGAGAACGGATTCTGCGACGACTGATTCGCCGAATTGCCGCTTTCCGTCGTGTTCGGCGACTCTTCCTCCCCAATCTTGATTTGCAGCGTGAGCTTCCGATCGCCTCGGTAGACGACGATGGGCACCGTCTGACCGGGTTTCAGCGTGAACAGCTCCGTCCGCAAGTCGGCGATCGACTGAACGGTTTTCCCATTGAGGGCGATGATCACGTCGCCCTGCTGGAGGCCGGCGCGCTTGGCGTTGGCAGAGTCCACCGACTCGATGTACACGCCGTAATCCACCGGAATGTTGTTCGGCAGATACCCGCTCGGGATGCTCGACAGGTCGATGCCCTCGATGCCGAGCGCCGGGTGAACGGCGTGGCCGGTTTTGATGATTTGGAACGCGATATTGAGGACTTCATTCGACGGAATGGCGAAGCCCATGCCCTCGAAGTTCGGCGCGACGATCTTGCTACAGTTGATGCCGACCACCTGCCCGGCTGCATTCAGGAGCGGGCCGCCGCTGTTGCCGGGGTTGATGGCCGCGTCCGTCTGAATCACCGGCTGATAGTCGAGCACCGCGTCCGATGTCGGGTCTTCCACCGGCATCATGCGCTGATCGCCGCTGATGATGCCCGCTGTCACCGTATCGGCGAAATCGAGGCCCATCGGCGTGCCGATGGCGATGGCGGGCTCACCCACCTGAATGTCGTCCGAGTTGGCGAACTGAGCCGGTTGGATGCCCGGGAACGCCGAGACGGGCACCCGCAGGACGGCGAGATCCGTGTACGGATCTGTCCCCACCACCGTCGCGTTGACGCGCTTGTTGGTCATGAGGACAATCTGCACCTTCGATCCGCCCTGCACCACGTGGTTGTTGGTGACGATGTAGGCGTTGTTCCCGCTCTTGTAGAAGTACACGCCGGAGCCGATGTCGGACTCCTGCGTCTGCGACTGCTGCGTGAAGAAGTTGCTGGTGGTGGTGTAGTTGACCACCGCCACCACGTCGGGCTCGACCTTCTTGACCACCTGCGTGATGTCGTCGTTGATGTTGACGTTCACCGACATCGGTTTGGTCGTGGAGGCCGGCGGGACGGTGTTGCTCGTCGAGTTGAGTGGCGACAAACCACCGCTGCGGGTGGCGGCGACCACGCCGAGCGTCGCACCCGCGCCGACGAGCGCGGACACAATGACGGTCACAATCCAGCGAAGCGTCCCGCCGGATTCGTAGAAGAAGCCTTGATCAGAGCGCGGACGGTAAAAGCGCATCGAAGATCACCCTTTATCCAGGTCTTGACCTTTTCTGCGCTTAGTATGCTTCTTCAACCTTGAAACCGCATCGAAACCCTCACAGGCCGTCCTCCACCGCGGCCGCGGCCGCCATTTCGCCGCTTCGCACCGCACCCTCCAGACAGGCTGGCCAGCCCGTATCCACCCAGTCCCCCGCCAGGTACAGACCTCGCAGCCGGGATCGCACCCCGGGGCGCCGCATGCCGAGGCCCGGTTGGGCCAGAAAGGTCGCCTTCGGCTGCCAGACCACCTTCCGCCAGACGGCGGGCGTCCCTCGGGCGGCCGGGAACATGTCCGCCACGGCTCTCTCAACTGTGCGCGCGATCTCGTCCGCATCCCACGCCCGGTACCGATCCGCCGCGGAGACGGAGATGGACAGCAGGCGCCCGTCGCGCTCTGCGTCGCCAAGCAGGCGCCCGCGGTTAAACACAAACATGCCGCCCATGGCGAACGAGGCCGCGACCTCGGGGTCCATCACGGGCGCTTCGTACTCGATATACACGTTGAGAATCGGGCTATAGCGCACCTGGTCAAGCCAGGCCGCGGACGAAAGGGCCCCGTCTGGGAGGAGGGCTCGCGCCTGATCGTGCGGCGCGGCGAGGATGACCCGCGACGCGCCGAGGTGAGATCCGTCCGCGAGCACCACGCCCGTCGCCCCGCCTTCGTCCGCCGTGACGGCCACGGCGCGGCCGCGGTGAACGGCGACGCCTTGCGCCGCGAGCGATGCGCATGCCTCTGCGGCGAGATCGCCCAAGGGTCGGGTGAAGAGCCCGAGGCGAGCTGGCTCGGGGCCGCGGAGAAACCCGATTTGAAACGCCTCGACGGCGAGACCGGCGGAAATCTGGTCGGCGTGGCCGTTGAGAATGGCCGTGCCGACGAGATCCCACACCCGCTCGACGACTTCGTCCGACTGCCCGTGGTGCTCGAGAAACGCCCGGAACGAGAGCGAGTCGAGCTCTTCGGGGCGCGCCGACATCATCGCCAAGGCGGCCCGAGCGATGCGCAGGCGCCCGTCGAGCGAGACGTGGCTGTAGCGAAGAAGCGACGGCACGAGGTGAAGGGGTCCCGGGAGGCGGCGGCTCTCGATGGTCGACCAACGCCCGTCGGCGTGGACGGGGATCGACAGGAGCGGCTGAAAGCGCACGCCGGGATCGCGCGTCAACGCGGCGAGGAGGCGGGAAAACGCCGTGCAACAGCCGAGCAGCACGTGCTGGCCGTTGTCGAGGACGTGACCCGATTCCCGGTCGGCAAAGGAAAAGGCGCGGCCGCCCACGTGCGGCGCGCGCTCCAAAAGGACGATTTGCCTCCCGGGTACGCCGGCCGAAAGCAGGTGATGCGCGGCGCTCAAGCCTGCCCAGCCGGCGCCTACGATGATGATCCGATTGCGCGCCTGTTCCATAAGACCCCCCACACGAGCCGTAATTTCTGCGATCCGCTTAACGAGATGCGCTCGTCGAACACGCGAAATCCGCGCGCCTCGATCTTGTCCAGGAGCCGCCGATACATGATGTAGAGCATGCTCAGGCAGCGCAGACTGTCCGGCTCCACGAGCGAAAACAGCTCCGCGGCCCGCGCGTAGTACGCCTTCGCCCGCTCGGCCTGTGCTCGCATGAGGGCGAAAAAGGCTGGGGTCACGCGGCGCTGGACGAGATCGGCGAAGGAGTAACCGTACCGCTCCATCTCCTCCTCCGGGAGATAGACGCGATCGCGCGCGAGGTCTTCGCCGAGATCGCGCAGGATGTTGGTCAGCTGCAGCGCTCGCCCCATGTCGATGGCGAGCTCGAGGGCCCGGCCATCGCGGTAGCCGAAGATATGGACGCACATGAGTCCGACGGTGCCCGCGACGTCGTCGCAGTACGCCTCGAGATCGGCGAGCGTGCGCAGGCGGACGGGCTCCATGTCGAGCCGCATGCCGCGGACGAGGTGGGCAAACGGCTCCTGGGGAATGCCGAACCGCCGGACGGCGTCTCCGAGCGCGAGGACGACGGGCTCGGCGGACGCGTGGTAGTCGTCCGCGTACGCGGCGCGGTAGATGCGCTCGGCCGTCGCGAGATGGGACAGGGCGTCGGCGCCTGTGTGATCGTCCACCGCGTCGTCGCACAGCCGGCTCCACGCGTAGATGGCGTACATGGCGCGGCGTTTGGCGGGCGGAAGCATGCGCATGCCGTAGTAGAACGAGCTGCCGGCTTCGCGCGTGCGCCGCGCACAGTGTTCATAAGCCTCGGTGAGATTCATGCCGACCCTCCTTCGCCTTTCGCGCGGCCCGCGAGCACCGAGAGCGCGATGCGGAGTTTTTGCCCGCCCGAGACCACGGGGCGGCCGGCAAAGGGGTTGAAGCCTTGGCGGCGAATGGCCGCCAAGATGGCCTCGCCGCCGAGGCGATACAGTTTCAACTGACGCGCAAGGGGCGAAGGCACGAGCGATTCGAGCCTGCGGCCCTCGTCGAAGAGCGCCTGCGCGCGGTCGACCTCGAGCTCGATGCATCGGCGCACACCCTCTGTGGCGCGCCGCAAACGGATGTCGTCGAGCGAAGCGCCGAATTGCTCGAGGTCCGCGCGGGGCACGTAGATGCGGCCGAGGGCGAGATCGCGCTCGATGTCCTGCATGTGATTGGCCACCTGAAGGGCGGTGCAGGTGGCGTCGGAAAGCGCGGCCCGTTCGTCGTCCAAAAGCCCGAAGACGCCGAGCACGAGACGGCCGACGGGATCCGCCGAGTAGCGGCAGTAGTCGCGCAGGTCGTCCCAGGTCTCGTACGTGTGTTGGCGCTGATCGCGCCGGTTGGCCTCGATGAGCCGAAGAAAAGGTTCCATCGGCAGGCGGCAGCTCGCGATGGTGTATTGAAGGGCGCGGAACGCGGGCGTCGTGGCCTCGCCCGCGAACGCGCGCCGCAGCTCCTGCTCAAAGGCGTCGAGAGCCGCCAGGCGGTCGCCCGGAAACTCGTCGCCGAGATCGTCCACGCCGCGACAAAAGGCATAAATCGAATAAAAGTGCGGACGAAGTTGGCGCGGGACGAACATCGACACGACGGAAAAGTTCTCGTAATGCGCCCGCGTGAGCTGGCGGCAGACCTCGAAGTCGCCTTGAAGCTCCGTTGGCACGCCCACCATCGCCATCCTCACCTGCGCTCCATGGCCTGCTTGTAGCGCCCGAGCGCGAGCGTGGGGAACACGTGCCGGTACATGGTGTAGCCGAGATAAAAGTCGCCCGGGAACCCCGTGCCCGTGTAGTACGGTTCATCCCAACCGCCGTCCGCGCGCTGCGTCTCGACCAGATACTCGACACCTCGGCGCGCCGCCGCCGACTCCGCGCGGCCGCCCGCGATAAGCGCCATCAAGGCCCAGGCCGTCTGCGAAGGCGTGCTCGGCCCCTTGCCCGCGTACGATGGATCCTCGTATGAGCGGCAATCCTCGCCCCATCCGCCATCCGGGTTTTGATGCTGCTCCACCCAGTCGAGCGCCTTCTGAATGAACGGCTCGCGCATGTCGATCCCGACGGCTTTCAGCGCGGGCACCACGGCACCCGTTCCGTACAGGTAGTTCACGCCCCAGCGGCCGAACCAACTGCCGTCCGGCTTCTGCTCGCGCTTGAGATACTCCACGGCGCGGCGAATCACCTTCCAGGCGTCGTCGTAGCCGAAGCTTCCGAAGCACTCGAGCACGTGCGCCGTGACGTCTTCCGACGGCGGATCGGTGACCTCGCCGAAGTCGCAGAAGGGAATGTGGTTGGGCAAATCGCTTGTGTTGTCGACGTCGTAGGCGCCCCAGCCGCCGTTTGAGCTCTGCATGCCGACGATCCAGCGAAAGCCGCGGGTCATGGCTTCCCGCCTGCGCCGCTCGTCCGGCAGGCGCAAGCTGTTCAGCGCCCAAACGACCACCGCCGTATCATCGACGTCGGGATAGTAGACGTTGTCAAACTGGAAAGCGAAGCCGCCGGGTTTGAGGTTGGGGCGCTTGACGCTCCAGTCGCCCGGCACGGTGATTTGCCGGTCGAGCAGCCACTCGCCCGCCTTGACCAAGCGGTCGTGATCGGCCGAAAGTCCAGCGGCTCGGAGCGCGAGCACGGCGAGCCCCGTGTCCCACACGGGCGAGATGGAGGCCTGAAACATCCAGCCGCCGTAATCCAGGTCCACGCCGTAGAGTTCGAGGCCCTCCCACCCCTTCTTGAACGCGGGATGCTGGGTCATGTCGAGGATCTTGAGGGCGATGAGCGCGTAAAACCATGGAGGCTGAATGCCGCCCCAGCTGCCGTCGCCCGCCTGCCGCTCGAGCAACCAATCCAGCGCGCGCATCTCGGCGGCGCGTCGAAACGGGTGGACAGACCACTTCTGGTACCCGTGCAGCAAGTGGTCCAGGACGTCAAACATCCGTCCGCCCCCGCCCTTCGCACCTCTGCGCCGCGGCGGCACGTCGGTCTCGTACAGCTCGGGCACCCGCGCCCGCTCCGGCAATGGATAGACCGGCTGGCGGCTCATGACGATGGACAGCGCCACCACCGTCGCCCGCGCCCAGGAGCCAAACTCGTAGATGTTGAGCGGCATCCGCTTGCCGAGCAGCATGATCTCCGGCGGCACCATGGGCACCTTCTCCCACGGATACTCCCCGACGAGCGCGAGCCACATGCGCGTGAAGACGCGAGACGACTCGATCCCGCCTTGGCTCTGAATGAACCGGAGCGCCTTCTGCATCGGTTCCTCGTCCGGCGACATGCCGATGTACTTGAGGGCCACGTAGGCTTCGATGGTCGTGTCGAGATCCGGCGGCCCCCCCGGATACAAGGCCCAGGTCCCGTCCTCCCGCTGCTCGTGGAGGAGATACCGCCGAATTTTCTCCATGCGCTCTGGATGGACGCGATCGAGAATGTGGCACAACAAGACGTATTCCGCTTCCATGGTGACGTTACTCAGAAGAGGCCCCCACCAGTAGCCTTCGTCCTTCTGGCAGGAGAGGAGATATTCCGCCGCGCGGTCCAACGCCCGCGCGTAGGCCGGCGCTTCCACCAACTGCTCAGCCATCCGACCCTCCCCCTTTCAGGTGATGTCGCGCCTCACGCCATCTGCGCACTGCGAAACCACTCGATGGCGCGGCGCAGCGCGTCCTCGATGGGCGATTGCGGTAAACCGAGTTCCCGCACCGCCTTGGAAGCGTCAAAATACATGGGCTCACGCGCCAACCGCACGCCCGCCACAGGCGCCCTCGCCGGCCGCTTCATGAGCGGCGAGACGATGCGCTCGTCGATCACGGCGTACGCCATGGCCGCGAAAAACGGAATCTTCAGCCGCGGCGGTTTCACGCCCGCGAGCTCTGCGATGAGCCGCACGAGCTCGCCGAAGTGCATGTTTCGATTGCCGAGGATGTACCGCTCGCCGGCGCGGCCGCGATCGTAGGCGAGCAGGTGCCCGATGGCGACATCCTCCACGGCGACGAGATTCAGGCCCGTCTCGACGTAGCCCGGCATCTTGCCGCGCATGGTGTCGAGCACGATGCGGCCGGTGGGCGTCGGTTTCACGTCGTACGGCCCGACGGGCGTGGACGGGTTGACGACGACCACGTCCATGCCCTGCGCCGCGGCTTCCATGACGAGGCGCTCCGCGAGCACCTTGGTGCGCTTGTAGGTGCTCACCACGCGGTCGGGATCGTTGAAGCCGTCGTCCTCCGTCGCGGGGCGCCCATCGTGCCGCAGCTTCACCGCCGCGGTGGAACTCGTGTAGACGAGGCGCGGCCCCCCTGCGAGGCGAACCGCCTCCAACACGCGCCGCGTGCCCTCGACGTTCGCCGCGTACATGAGCGCGTCGTCGCGGGGATCGAGCGAGTAGTGCGCGGCGACGTGAAACACGGCGTCGCAGCCGTCGATCCCGTCGAGGAGCCCTTGGCCGGTGGCGAGATCGCCCTCGACCATCTCGACGCCGAGCGCCGCGAGGTGCGGCGCGGCATTGGGGCGCCGGACGAGCGCGCGCACACGGTGGCCGCTCATGACGAGCACTCGGGCCACGTGATACCCGACAAAGCCGGAGCCCCCGGTCACGAACGCCAGCAAGGCCATTCCCTCCCGAACTCGCGAAGCATGCGCCTCGCGCGAAGTGCGCGAGCGGGCAGGCGGAGAGCGCTCGGCCACGCCGATGGATGCCACGACGCAATGGGCTCCTGTGCCTCATCCAGCACGGCGCGGACGGCGAAAAACGGAATGCCGGCCGCGCGCGAGGCGCGCGCCCAGGCGAACGTCTCCTGATCGACGGCGCAGGCGCCGCTCAGGCGGGCG
Organism: Alicyclobacillus vulcanalis; assembly: GCF_900156755.1. Classification (GTDB taxonomy): domain Bacteria; phylum Bacillota; class Bacilli; order Alicyclobacillales; family Alicyclobacillaceae; genus Alicyclobacillus; species Alicyclobacillus vulcanalis. Next base: position 209,369 of record NZ_FTOO01000001.1, on the reverse strand, counting down.
AGCTCCCGCTTGTCCGCGGGCGTCGAAGCGATGCGCTCGACGGACACCATCCGCCCACCGATGTGCGCCCGGACGCCGTGCGCGCCGGCGATGCGCCGGGCAATGTCCGCAAACGCCGCGTCCATCGCCAGTGGCTCCCGCTCGCCGTCGGGGGTCACCGCCTCGCTCGGCAGGACGAGATCGCCCGAGGAGAGTGCGGCGTCCAAGCCGCCGCACACCCCGGCGCCCACGACGAGCGCAGGGCGCACCGCATCGAGGAGCTGCATCAGGCCGTCGCCCGCGCGCGCAGGCCCCACGCCCGTCGCCCGGACCACCCATCCGGGGCGGCGGGCAAGATGGCGAAACGCCGCGCGTTCAAATCGAAGCGCGGTGACGACGAGCACGGTCACGAGGCGAAGAACCACCGCACGAGGCGCCAGGTATCGCGCGGCGTCAGGGCCTTCAGCGCAGCCATCTCGTAGCCGGAGTGCATCATGCAGCTGGCGCAGCGAGGGTTTTCGCCGTAACCGAACTCGTCCCAGTTCGTCTTTTCCATCATTTCCTGGAACGTATCGTAGTGTTCATCCGTCAACAGATAGCAGGGGCCTTTCCAGCCCTTCGGGTTCCGGTTCGGCATCGCCCACGGCGTGCAGCGCAGCTCCCGTTTGCCCTGCAGGAAGTCGAAGTAGATGGGCGTGTCGTAGAAGCGGATGCGGTCTCCGCAGCGCGCCATGATGTCCCGCACGAGCTCGTGGACTTCCTTGCGGTGCAGGAAGATGTCGCTGTGCGACGGATCGACCTCTTCGTAGGTGAACGCCGGGGAGACGATGCAGTTGTCGACGCCCATCTCCATGAGCTCGAGCAGGAGTTCCGCCGTGTCCTCCGCGCTCGCGCCCTTGTAGAGCGTCGTGTTGGTCGCCACGCGGAAGCCGCGCTCCTTGGCCGCCTTGATGCCCTTCATCACGATGTCGAAGACGCCCTTGCGCTCCACCATCTTGTCGTGGTGCTCTCGCTTGCCATCCAGGTGGAACACAAACGTGAAGTTCGGATGCGGCTTCAGCTTGTCGATGACCCGGTGCAACAGAATGCCGTTGGTGCAGAGCATCACGAGCTTGCGCCGCTCCAGCATGCCATTGACGATCTCGACAATCTCGGGGTGCACGAGCGGCTCTCCACCCGCGATCGAGACCGCGGGCGCGCCGCATTCATCGATGGCCTTGAAGCAATCCTCCGCCGTCATGCGCATCTTCAGCACGTCGGGGCTCTGCCTGATTTTTCCGCACCCCGTGCACGTCAAGTTGCACAGTTCGGTCGGCTCGAGCATCAGGACCATCGGATACCGCTTGACGCCCTTGATGCGGTTCTTCGCCAGGTACTTCACCATGTCGACCGTTGCGGAGAACGACTGTCGCGCCATGCCGATCCCTCCTCCTCAATCCGATTCGACACATGAGTCCGTAGAAAAAAGGCCATCTAAGGGAAGGATATCCCTGCTGCGGCGCGATCGCAAATCATCCCAGCCCGCGCGGCTGCGCCTCAATTGGCCCGCCCGCGCGCGTCCATCCAAGCCGCGAGCCCCCGCGCCTCGAGCCACTCGCGCAGCCAGCCCAGGATGACGACCGGCTTGCCGCGCAACTCGGAGAAATTCCGGCAGCCCGTCAGCACAAGCAGCGCGCGAAGCCCGAAGTGCAGCTCCTCCATAAATCGATTCAGCTGCGCCTCCCCGTCCGCCTGCGTCGCCATGCGGACAAGCGGCCCCGCGATGCCCACCGCCCGCGCGCCGAGCGCCATCGCCTTGGCGACGTCGAGCGCGGTGCGAATGCCCCCGGACGCGATCACGTCCACCCGGTGGCCGGCAGCTGCCTGCACCTCGCACACTGCGGCGGCAGTCCTGAGCCCCCATCGGCTCCAGAATTCGTCGATCTCGACGCCCCGCCGCCAGGCCTCGACGGCGATGAAGTTCGTCCCGCCCAGTCCGCCCACGTCGATGGCGCGCACGCCGGCGTCCGCAAATCGGGTGGCGTCCTCCGCCGAGATGCCCTGCCCGACCTCCTTCGCCACCACCGGCACGCCCACCCCATGCGCCACTTCTGCCAGCGCCTCGAGCGCCCCGCGAAAGTCGCGATCGCCTTCGGCCATAAACAGCTCCTGCGCCGCGTTGAAGTGAACCTGGAGGAGATTCGCGCCGACCAGCTCCACCGCCTGCCGCGCGCGCTCCAGCCGCGTGCCCATGCCCACGTTGGCGATGACGATCCCGTCCTCGTGAATCTCGCGCACGACGCGGTACGTGTAGGCCACCTCCGGGGAGGCCAATCCAGCCGATGCAGAGCCGAGCGCCATGGCCAGCCCGAATCGGCGCGCGACCTGCGCAAGCCTGCGGTTGATGTCGTACACTTCGTCGGCGCCGCCCGTCATCGCGTTGATGATGATCGGCGACTCGAGGCGCACGCCGCAGATTTCGGTGGCCAGGGACACGTCGTCCCAGGCCACCTCCGGCACGGCGCAGGGGACGAGCTCGACGCATTCAAACCCGCTCGAGACGCTCGCCGGATCGCCGAGCGCCTGCACGGCCTGCACGTGCTCGACCTTGCGCCGCTGCCGGATATCCTGCGTCAACGTCATACGGCTTCCCTCTTTCCGTCCGGGACCTAGCTGCCTCAGGTGCCGACCCGGTTCAGGGCGTGTTGCACCTGACCGGCCTGACGCACGAGTTCCAAGGCATCCTCCACGATTCCGTCGGCGCAAAGCCCCAAACGCTGCAAGACCTCATCGCGGCCGCCGTGCTCGACAAAGTGGTCCGGCACGCCTTTGCGGCGCATGGGCACCATGACGCCATGATCGATGAGCAGCTCCGCGACCGCAGACCCCATGCCGCCGGCGAGCGACGCCTCCTCCACGGTGAGGATGGGCCTTCCCGTGCGCGCCAGGCTGAGCAGGAGCTCTTCGTCGAGCGGCTTCACGAAGCGCAGGTTGACCACCGTCGCCTCCACCTGGTGCTTCGCGGCGAGCCGCTCGGCCGCCTTCACGGCCTCCGGCACCATGGTGCCGAGCGCGACAATGGTGAGATGGCGCCCTTCCCGGACGATCTCGGCCTTCCCCCAGGGCAGGGCGTGCAGCGGTTCGTCCATGGGCACGCCCACGCCGTCCGCGCGCGGATATCGCACCGCCACCGGCCCCTCGTGCTGCATGGCGGTGTACAGCATGTGCCGAAGCTCGTTTTCGTCCTTCGGCATCATGATGGACATGTTCGGCACCGTGCGCAGGTACGCGATGTCAAAGACGCCCTGGTGCGTCTCTCCGTCCGGCCCCACGATCCCGGCGCGATCCACCGCGAGCACCACGGGGAGGTTTTGAATGCAGATGTCGTGGATGGTCTGATCGTATGCGCGCTGCAGAAACGTCGAATAGACGGCGAAGATGGGCCGTTTGCCCGCCGCTGCCAGCCCCGCGCAGAACGTCGCCGCGTGTTGTTCGGCGATGCCCACGTCGAAGGTGCGCGTGGGGAACTCCTTTTGAAATTTGACGAGGCCGCTTCCCGACAACATGGCCGGCGTGACCACGACGATGCGCTCGTCCTTCCTCGCCATCTCCGCCACGGTCTGTGCGAACACGCTGGTGTACGAAGGCGCCTGATTCGGCTTCGCCGCGCTGGGCCACGCGTGCCACTTGTCCTCCGAGCTCTCGGCCTGCGGGTAGCCCTTGCCCTTCTGCGTGAGAACGTGCAGCAGGATGGGGCCTTTGAGCTCCTTGACCCGCTCCAGGACCGGCAGGAGCTGGCGAAGATCGTGCCCATCGATCGGCCCGATGTACTTGAAGCCGAATCCTTCAAACGGCGTGATCGGCAGGATCATGTGGCGCGCCGCTTCCATCGCGCGGTCCAACACCTTGGTCATCTTCTGGCCGACATTGTTCAAATGGCGCAGGAGATGATCGATGTCCTGCTTGGCCCGGGCGTAGTTCGGATCCGTCCGCAGGCGCGTGAGGTACTTGGAAACCGCACCGACGTTGTTCGAGATCGACATCTCGTTGTCGTTCAAAATGACGATGAGATCGGTGCCGAGGTCGCCCGCGTGGTTCATGGCTTCCATTGCCATGCCGCCCGTCAGCGCCCCGTCACCGATCACGGCGATCACGTGATAATCCTCGTTGCGCAAATCCCGCGCCACGGCCATGCCCAGTGCCGCCGAGATGCTCGTCGACGAATGCCCTGCACCAAACGGATCATGTTCGCTCTCGGACCGCTTGAGAAAGCCGGCGAGCCCGCCGAGCTTGCGCAGCGTCGGAAACATGTCCTTGCGGCCGGTCAGGATTTTGTGCACATAACCCTGGTGACCGACATCCCACACGATTTTGTCTCGAGGGCTATCAAACACCCGGTGCAGCGCGATGGTCAGTTCCACGACGCCCATGTTGGCGCCAAAGTGCCCACCGGTCCTGGAAATGGACGTGACGAGAAAGTCGCGAATTTCCTGAGCCAACGTCTGCAACTGCGAATCGCTGAGCTTCTTCAAATCTCTTGGGTCGTGAATGGAATCGAGTAACGTAGTCAACACCTCGATTACACCAGAGTGTGAAACTGACGCCTCCGCCTCAGGACGTTTCGCACAGGCAAATCCGCGCGCTCACACCCCCTTGCTCAGTCGGTGTTCCGCAACATGAATGGATAAAGCCTCGTCTTATATGAAAGCGTACCAAAGTCAGGTGCAGACCTGCAATTGCGCAACCGAACTTTTCGTGGTACCAAACAACCAATTCACCGCGCTTCGTCCGTGTTCTGCCTGTGCGAGGCGGCGCGCACACCCGGCGCAGAAGCCCTCGATGTTGTATATGCCAGCCAGGACGAGCGTATGCGCCGCGACCCGCTACAGGTGGACGAACTGCAAAAGCGCCATCCCGCCATACGCGATGACGAACGCCGAGATCACCATACCCACCACGACGGCCAGCAACACCCGGAGCGGATGCCAACGTAGGATGCTTCCAATCGCGAGGCACGCATACGCCCCGAGCAGAGGACAAAGCGGCGCAAGCACCCAGACGCCGTATCGACCATATTTGCGCGACAACGCCTCCGCCTTTTCCATTCTCCGCCGCAAAAAGCGAAACCGCCGCACCGCTTGTCGAAAGCCCACGAGAATGAAAGGTACCGCGATCATATTGGCGAGGATGGAGATTCCGGCGCCCGTCGGCGGGTCGAAGCCGAGTGGAATGCTCGCGGCGGCTGCCGGCTGCGCCTCCAGCACGATGGACGTCCCAATGAGCGACAGGGTCGGCCACACGCGCCCCTGGCTGAGCCCAAGCGCCAGGCTGCCGCCAAAAAACAAAAGCGACGCCGCACCGCCGTACATGAGCAGCTGCCAAAACGGAAGCCTGGCCACCATGGAGGTCCATGACCGCGCCAAGGTATCACCTCCTACCCCCGTAGGACATGACAAAAGAGGCGTGTTGGCGAACGTGTGAGAGAGCAACGCGCAAAAAAGAGGAACGCAGGCGTCTTTGCAAGAATTGTACCTCAGGAACGCGCGGTGCGGTCCAAGCCTGCCCCACAAATGCGGTCCAAGCCCGCTCCAAATTTGATGTGTACGGCAAGCGAATCGCATCCATGCTAAACCGTTCAATCTCGCTCTCATTGCCCTGAGGTCGCGCGACGCTCACTCATCGGTCACAACAAGACTTGCCGTGCGCACGTCTTGCGGAGGCGCGATGCACGTGGGGCGAATTGTAGGCGGGCGAGCACTGCGTCTTTTTGAAGAAATTTTGAGCTGACACCTCGTAAGTTGAGAGCGGTGGCGTGTCGGGCCTCCTCTTCATCAAGCCCGCTAGACCCCCGCACACGAGCACATCTTCTGCTTCACGCGAATGGCCGGGTGATACCACGTGCCGACGACGAAGAAAGCGCTTCAACCCGATGTCCAAAGGCGAAAAGGCCCCATGCCCCGCCGCATGGCCCAAACGACGGTCCTCGCCGTCGCCGCGATCGGCGCCTTCGGCCTCAGCCCTGCCCGCTGCGCGGACACCGGCGTGCATGGGGCGACCGCGCACGGGCGGGCAGCGTCCATCAAGTCCGCGCTCGACGGCGCTTCGCCTGAGAACATCGATCATGGCGCATTATCCATTGCGGACCTCGGATGGGCCACCCTCAACTGGTCGGGTTATGCGCTCACCCAGGGGCGCTACTGGGACATCTCGGGCAGTTGGGTCGTCCCGTCGGTCAGCCCTTCGCCCGAAAACGCGTACTCTTCAACTTGGATTGGCATCGACGGTTTCTCGAACGACGATCTCATCCAGATTGGCACCGAACAAAATGACATCGGCGGAAAGCCTCAGGACTTCGCCTGGTGGGAAATCCGCCCCGTGCATCCCACGGAAGTCATCATCCCTTGGATGCACATCGCACCTGGGGACGCGATGTACGCGCGGATTGAACGGCTCAAAGGGACGCGCTGGGCGCTCACGCTCGACGACCTCACGCAAGGCGAGCAGTTCACCCTCACGCAGACGTACACCGGCCCTGGGGCGTCCGCTGAGTGGATTCAGGAAGCGCCTGAAATTCATGGCCGCGTGTCCACGCTCGCCGATTACGGGACCGTGACCTTCGTACCTGGCACCGTGAATGGGCGCCCGCCGGTGCTGCGCCCGTCCGAGGGCGGCTACATGGCGAACGACAATCTCATTTTGTCCGTGCCTTCGGCGCCCAATCCGGAGACAGAAGGATTCGAAGTGTTTTACGTCTTGCCCTCGTCCCACCGGGAACAGTCGCTCCTCGATGCGCCCGGCGTCTGGCCGCCCCCTGTGCCCCGGCTGGAGCCGTGAGCCTGAACGGCGTCTGAGGCGCGATACCGCGGCGCTCCTCCTCGCCCCGTGTTACACCCGAGGCGCTCCGAGTCGCCCCGTCTTTCGAAGTGAATTCGAGATTGATAAGGTAGGATGGTGAGACGCTTCGAATAGATACAGGGGGCAGAGTGCTCGTGGGGAAACGGTACCTGGATGAAATCGATTTGATGCGGGCGTTCGTCATCCTCGGCGTGCTGACGGTTCACACGCTGTCGTTCTTCAACGTGCTGAACAGCGACGGCACGCCGCAGTTTTATGTGCTTGGCGCACTCATCACGGCGACGCACTTCACGCGCGAAACGTTCATGTTTGTCACCGGCCTCGTGCTGTTTACCACGTACGTGCACCAAGATCCCTTTCGGCCCGGTCCCTTTTGGCGCAAACGATTTCAGCTCATCGCCATCCCCTACGTCGTCTGGACGCTCGCTTACATCGCGTTTGTCGCGCTCTTGACGCCAGGATTTTCGTGGACGTGGTCGACCCTGTTTCCCATTGTCGTCCACAACCTTTTGACGGGCAACATGTTCTTTCTCTACTTCCTTGTCGTCTCCATGCAGCTCTATCTCGTGTTCCCCCTCCTGCTCTCTGGCATTCGCAGAGCGGCGAGATACCATGTCCACATCCTTGTGGCGAGTTTTGCCCTGGAGATCTGCTTGATGTGGCTGAATCAAAACGTTTTGGACAGCCTGACGCTGAACAGCCATTGGCCCAAGTGGCTCTACGACCTCTACACGTATCGGGACCGCAACCTCTTGATGTATCAGTTCTGGTTCGTGGCGGGGGCTGTGCTCGCATGCCACTATGATCGCGTGGCGGAGTGGATGGTGCGACATCGGAAGGCGCTATTCATCACCCTCGGCGCCGCGCTCTTCGTGCTGTGGGGACACTACGCGCTGGAACGCCTGTTCTTACATGACAGCGAGGACGACGCGGAGCTCGTCCTCCAGCCCATCATGGTGCCTTACAGCCTGATTGTGACCTGCGCCTTTTGGTACGCAGGTCTCGCGTGGTCGAAGCGGCGCGAGCGACCCGGCTGGCGCCTTTTTTCGCGCTTCGTCCGCGTGGCGTCCCAGACCTCGTTTGGCATCTACTTACTCCAGCCATTCCCTCTCTACGCCATGGAAATCGTCATCGACCACCTGGACGCGCAGGGGATCCCGAGTTGGCTGCACTACGCGCTGCTGCCGCTCGCCATCCTGTTCACGTATTTCTCGTCGATGCTCGTGGCGTATGTGCTGATGAAAATCCCGTTCGTTTCGTACGCCGTGGGCCGCAGGGCGACCGTCGGCCGCAGGGCGCGGGAAACCGTCCGCCAAGCCGCGTGATGCGCTGGGGCGGCTCAGGCCCGCCCCTTTTCGACCATCGCCTTCAGGGTGACGTAATCCGTCTTGCCGCTTCCGAGCAGCGGAAATTCGTCGATCACGCGGATCTCGCCCGGAACGTGCATGCGGGAGTACCCGAGACGGTCGACGAGATCGCGCATCGGCGCAAGCGACAGGCCCTTGTGGGTGGTGGCCAGCACGATGCGCTCTCCGCGCGCCGGATCGGGAATGGAGACCGCGGCAAAGGCCGGATCGCCATACGCGCGCGCCGCGAGCTGCTCGACCAAGTTGAGGGAGATCATCTCGCCCGCGATCTTCGCAAACCGCTTGAGCCGCCCCACGATGGTGACAAAGCCTTCATCGTCCACCTCGACGACATCCCCTGTGTTGTACCAGCCCGTCTGCTCGACGAAGCCTTCGCCGTGCACCAAGTAGCCCTTCATGACGTTCGGACCTTGGACATGGAGGAGTCCCCCACGCTCAATGCCGTCGACAGGTTCCAGGCGATGGCGAATGCCAGGCAAAAAGCGCCCAACCGAGCCCTGCTTGTGATTGATGGGCGTATCCAACGACATGATGGGCGACGTCTCGGTGGCGCCGTAGCCCTGCATGATTTGCAGGCGAAACTTTTCGAGCCACGCCGCCTCCACCTCGGGCTTGAGCCGTTCCGCACCGGCCACGGCGTAGCGCAGGTGGCGGAACTGCTCTGGCGTCGCATGCTGGCCGTACTTTTCCAGAAACGATGAGGTGCCGAAGAGAATGGTGGATTGTTCTTGACCGCAGATCTCCGGGATGCGCTTATAGTGAAGCGGCGACGGATACAAATAGACCTGAATGCCCGCAATGAGCGGCAACAGCGCACCTGCCGCGAGCCCAAACGAGTGAAACATCGGCATGGCGTTCAACATCCGATCCTCGGTGCCGAAGTCGATGACGGATCGCGTCTGTTGGACGTTGGCGTAGATGTTTCCATGCGTCAGAACGACGCCGCGCGGCCGATACTCGCTGCCCGACGTAAACAGGATGATTTCCCTCGGCCCTGCGTGGGCTGGACGCCGCCTCCTGAACGCCCATAAGCCGACGAGTTTAGCCGAAAGCCCGAGGCTGCGCCGCACGTCCTCCATGTAATGAAGGGTGTAACGCGCCGAGAGCGCCTGCTCCAGTTCCTGAAGTTGCCCCTTGTCGATGAACTCCCGCGAGGTGAGGATGACGTCGACGCCCGCCGTTTCACACGCGTCCACGACCGTCTGAACGCCGCTCGAGTAATTCAGCATGACCGGCACGAGCCCTGCGTAAAACATCGCGAAGAGAACCACCACGTGCCCGACGGAGTTGGGCAGCATCACGCCCACCCGCTCGCGCCGGATCATCCGCCTGAGCGCGGTGCCAAGCACGTAGCTCTGGAGCAACACGTCCCGGTACGTCGCCTGGCCCATCAGGTCTTTGACCATCACGCGGTCCTCGCCGTAGTAGCGAGCCGACTGCACCAGCTCGTCGAACAGGTGGACCGAAGCCACGTCGCGCGGTCCCATGTAACTCTGAAGCAGGAATTCCTGGAGCGTGTTCAGGGCCATTCGCGGGTCGTCGAACGGAAGCGGATGGTCGTCGTCGACGGTGAGCGAGTGGCCATACACCGGGATGACGGGGATGCGCCGTTCCGTGGCGTAACGGGCCACCGCCTGAAAGCCGCGCTGATCCGTGTCGAGGGCGACCAGCGCTGCACCCGTGGAGAGCGCATCCATCAGCGGTTTCAGCGTGATGGGCCGCTCGGCGTCGATCAGGTGCACGCGGCGCGGCCGAAGCTCATTCGGATAACGCGCCTCGACTTTTCGATTGATGAATACGGGCACATCGCCTGGAAAAAGCGCCAACGTCTCGCGAAACCGCGTGTACAGGGTCACATTCAAAAGATAGATCGCTGGCTTGCGCCAACGTTCATCGGAAGAGAGCGCTTTCATAGTCATCTCCTATCACATTGCGATTCGGTCGGTTGTGGCAACAGTGTAGCACGGCTCGGCACCTTTCGGATACGCCCATTTATGGTATTCTTGAGCGGACGAACATTTCTGACGAGTGGGAGAGGACGCCATGAAATTCTCCGAAATGAAGTACCAGCGGCCGGACCTGGATGCGCTCAAACGCAGCGTGTCGCGCCTCATCGACGAATTCGAGGCTGCGACCACCGCCGACGCGGCCCTCGACGCCATTCAGGAAGTGAATCGGTTGCGCATGGATTTTCAAACCATGTTCGAACTCGCCTTCATCCGCAACTCCGTGGACACGAGGGACGAGTTCTACAAGGCGGAGAAGGCGTTTTTCGACGAGGCCTCACCCGAAGTGGAAGCGCTTGAGACGCGGCTCCGGCAGGCGCTCATCGCGTCTCCCCATCGGCCCGCCTTGGAGGAGCGACTCGGCCGTCAGTGGTTTCGGCTCGCCGAAGTGCAGACGAGATCGTTCGGCGATGCCGTTGTGCAGGACATGCAACGGGTCAATGCCCGCGTGACCGACTACAACCAACTGGTGGCGAGCGCGCGCATCTCGTTCGCAGGCGAAACGTACAACCTCAGTCAGATGGCGACCTTCACGCAGTCGACAGATCGCGACACGAGACGCAACGCCGCCCAGGCGATGTTCGGCTTCTTTGCAGAACACGGCGACGAGTTCGACCGCATCTACGACGATCTCGTCCGCATGCGCACCGCGATGGCGCAGAAACTGGGCTACGACAACTTCGTGCAGATGGGCTACGACCGCATGAACCGCACCGACTACGGTCCCAAGGAGATCGCCCAGTTTCGCGAGGCGATTCGCCGACACATCGTGCCTCTCGTCGCCGAGCTGCACGAGAAGCAGCGCGAGCGCCTCGGGCTGGATGCGCTCCGCATCTACGACACGGCGCTGCAGTTTCGCGATGGCAACCCGTGCCCCAAGGGCGATCCGGCGTGGATCCTCGACAACGGGAGGCGCATGTACGCTGAGCTGTCTTCGGAGACGGACGCGTTTTTCCGCTACATGGTCGACAACGAGCTGATGGACCTCCTCAGCCGCGACGGAAAGCGCGTGGGCGGATACTGCACGTTCATCCCGAACTTCAAGGCGCCCTTCATCTTCGCCAACTTCAACGGCACGCTGGGCGACGTCACCGTGCTCACGCACGAGGCGGGACACGCGTTTCAAGCGTACCAGTCGCGCGACATGAAGCTGCCCGAGTACTTCTTCCCGACGTCCGAAGCGGCCGAGATCGACTCCATGAGCATGGAATTTTTCACCTGGCCTTGGATGCCTTTGTTTTTCCAGGAGGATGCGGACAAGTTTTTCTACACCCACCTCGCCGACTCAGTGGCATCCATCGCGTACATGGCGGCGGTCGACGAGTTCCAACACGTGGTCTACGAGCACCCGGCGCTCACACCGGCCGAGCGGAAGGCCAAGTGGCGGGAACTCGAGCGAATCTATCTGGGCAGGAGCGATGGGTTTTACGAGGGCTTTCCCTACCTCGAGGAGGGCGGCTTCTGGCAGCGCCAGCTTCACATCTACAATTACCCGTTCTATTACATCGACTACGCACTCGCGCAGGTGTGCGCGCTTCAGTACTTCATCTGGATGCAAGAAAACCGCGAAGCGGCCTGGTCGTCCTACCTTCGCTTGTGCAGCCTGGGCGGAAGTCGATCGTTTCTCGAATTGGTGAACGAGGCGGGGCTGCGTTCGCCGTTTGAGGCGTCGACCTTGGAGGAACTGATGCCGAAGGTGCAGGACGCTCTCCGCGAGCTCGAGGCGCGCCTTCCCTCGTGAAGGTGGTTCTGTAGAGAGCGAGGGTCTCGCGCCCGATGGGGCTCGAGGCCCTCAGCGCCTGCGCGCAAGCCACCAGACGAGCGCCACGATGGCGATGAGCAGGAGGAGCGTGAAAGGAATGTGGCGCCCGATGCCGTAGCCGATGCCGAAGCCAAGCCCGTGAAACAACCCATTCAAGAACATGTGCCCGAGCCCGTACCCGCCATAACCGTACCCGTAGCTGTGCGAAAAGAATCCGTGGGACATCCCGAATCCTCGCAACCACCACATGAGCAAGCCTCCTCAAAATTTACATAGCGTTTACATCCACGGCACGTGCGCTTCACGCTCGACATGCATCATGCTTGTTGAACATGAAATCGATCGATGGAGGTCCTGACCTTGCGACGCGCATTCCTTCGCCGGGCGGCGCGCGCCGCGGCCTGGAGCGCCTCGGCCGTGATCGCCTGCGCGCTTGGCTACGCGGCCTTGAGCCACACCGACGCGCAAGCCGCCAACAGCACGGCGCCGATGGCCATGCCATCCAGCGCCGACGCCCAACCGTCGACAGCCTCGCTGCCCAACCTGACGAATGCCCAAATCCTACAAGAGAGCAAAGACGCTGTCAACCTGATGAACGAGGTCTCGCTCAAGCCCCGCGTGCTGCCCGGCGGCGTGAAGGAGTTCACGCTCACCGCCTCTCGTTTCGCCTGGAACTTCTACCGCAACGTGAACCTCTGGGCGTGGGGGTACAACGGCCAGGTGCCTGGCCCGCTCATCCGCGTCCGCGTGGGCGATCGCGTCGAGATCGTCGTGCACAACGATCTGCCGGAGCCGACGACGGTCCACTGGCATGGCCTGGCGGTGCCCAACGACATGGACGGCGTGCCCGGCTTTCCTGCGCCCGCCATTCCGCCGGGCGGCACGTTCATCTACCGGTTTACCGTGACCAACCAGATGGTCGGCACGCACTGGTATCACAGCCACTACGACGATGACTACCAGGTGGACGCCGGCTTGAACGGCGTGATCATCGTCGATCCCAGGACCACGCCGCCTGCCATGCGCCACGTGCGGGACGTGCTCTTCGTGCTCGGGGCCGGCAAGCAGAACGGCTCGGACAACGAGAACACGTTCCTCATCAACGGCAAGGCCTACCCGGACACGCCGCAGCTCACCGTGAAGCGCGGCACGACCGTCTACATGCGCATCGTCAACGCCTGTGCTGAGACGTTCCACGCCATGACCCTGGACGGCTACGACCTGACGGTTGCGGCGCAGGATGGGCAGCCCCAGCCCGATCCACAGACCGTCAGCGTGGTGTCCATCGCGCCAAGCGAAACGGTCGATGTCGAATTCACGGCCGACCGAACCGGGACCTTCCCGTTCTACGACACCGTGGCGAGCTCGCTCATCAACCCCAACGATCCGACCGATCTCGTCGGCGGCATGATGACGCTCATCCACGTCGTCCCGTGAGGAGGTGCGCCATGAGAAGACGCATGTCAGGCTTTGCGACGGGCCTTGGCATCGCGGCGGGGCTCGCCCTCAGTTCCGCCCTCGCCGCGCCGTTCTTCCACGCCGGGAACGCGTCCGCGGCGTCGACGATGTCGATGGCGCCGACGAGCACCATGGGCGCCCTGCCCGCGCCCGAAGGCGTGCCGGACGCAGGCCCGCTGTCGATCACGCCCGAGGTCATTCGCCAACAACAGGCTGACGCTGTCCGGGTCATGGACGAAGAAGGCCTGAAGCCACAGATCCTCTCCGGCGACATCAAGCGATTCACCCTCACCGCGAGCCAGGTGAACTGGTATTTGTACCCCGGCAAAGCGGTCGTCGCGTGCGGCTACAACGGCCAAGTGCCTGGCCCGGTCCTCCGCGTGCGCGTGGGCGATCGCGTCCAAATCCTCCTGAGAAACGAGCTGAACGAGCCCACCACGCTGCACATCCAGGGCCTCGATCTGCCGGCGTCGCAGTTGGGAATCGGAGACGTCACCGAATCCCCCATCCCTCCGGGCGGCGAACGCCTGTACAGCTTCACCGTGACGCCACAGATGGTGGGCACCCACCTGTACGAGAGCGGCACGGATATGGCCAGCGAGATCGACCAAGGACTGCACGGGGTGCTGCTCGTCGATCCGGCCCGGGGATCCCTTTATCCCCAGGCGAAGGTGGACGCGCTCTTCGAGATCGACGCGTGGATGGTGGACGGATCGACCACCGAAAACGCGTTTGGCCTGGACGGCAAGCCGTATCCCGACGCGCCCGAACTGACGGTGCCGTACGGCAGCCGCGTGGTGCTGCGCATCGTCAACGCGAGCGGGATGTGCTACCACGCCATGCACCTGCACGAGACGACGTTTTGGCTGCTGGCGGAAGACGGGCACCCCCTCGCCAAGCCGCGGCCGATGAACGTGCTCGCCATCGCGCCAGGTGAGACGGCCGATGTGGAATTTGTGGCAAACGTCAGGGGGGATTGGATGTTTCACTGCCACATCCTCGATCACATGATGAACCCAGACGACGAGGTGGACATGATGGGAGGGCTCGTGACCTTCATCCACGTCCGATGAGGCCACGGAACGATGCGGAGCAATCTGGCTCGCAGACGCCCCGCTGGGGGCGCTTCGCCCCTGCACCCGTAAGAGGCCGGAGGCGCCAGGCGCGCCTCGGCCTTTGCCTGGTCTTCTGTCTCTCAGTGCGGGATCTCGCCGAGCATGGTCACGCCCGACTGGATCTGCACCTGATGCTCCACAAGGTTCGAGGTGTTCTGAATCTGCGGCGCCTGCGCGGCGGTGATGTCCACGTCGTTCAGCGTGATGTTGGAGATCGGCGCGTTCGGGAGCCCGTTCATGTAGATGGACTGGCCCGCGTACTCGCACGACACGTTGGAAAACGTGATGTTCTCAAACTGTGGCACGTACGAGTTCGGCCCCGGCGCCTGCAGCGACGATGTGTCGGCGCCGTTGTCCACGTAACCATCGTCAAACGTGATGGCCGCACCGCTGATGTCGCGCATCACGATGTGGTCGATGTCGATATCCTCGACGAGGCCGCCCTTCCCCACGCCGCTCTTGAACCGAAGCCCAGCCTCCGTCCCGTCGTACACGTCGCCCGTCACCCACACGTTGCGGATGCCGCCGTCCGTGTAGCTTCCGACGGCGAAGCCGCTGTGGCCGTTGTGGACGATGCAGTCTGCCACGACGATGTCCTGCTCGTTGAACACGCCCGCTGCGTCGTTGCCGCTTGACTCAAGCGCAATGCCATCATCGCCCGTGTCGATCACATCCCGGTACAGGACGACATCCTGGTCCGCCGAAACGTCGATGCCGTCGGTGTTCTGCCCGTACCACGGGTTCCGAATGTTGACGCTGTCGATCACCACCCCGCTCGACGTGTTCACCTTCACGGTTGCAAACGGCGAGTTTTCAAACGTCACGCCCTCGAGCCACACGTTTTTGCATCCCTGAAAGTACACCATGTACGGTCGGAGGTAATCCTTCACCTGCAGGTCATCCTGATACGTCATGTGCGGATGCGCCTTGATATACGCCTGCGCATTCGCGCCCTGCGCTGTCGGCCACCACGTGCTTCCATCCGGCGTGACCACGCCGCCCGACGCGACCAGCGCATTCCATTGGTCGGCCGTGAGCTTCGACTTTTCCACCGGGCGCCACGTGTTGCCGGCGCCGTCGATCACGCCATGGCCCGTGATGGCGACATCTACCGCGTTCGTCGCGCTCAAGGGCGACTGCACCGTGTATCCGTCGCCACTTGGAACGAGCGGATACAGGTCGTGATCGCCCGAGAATTGCAGTTGCGCGCCGGACTCCACGTTCAAGTCGACGTGGCTCTTGAGCACGATGGGCCCGGTCACCCAGTAGCCGGGTGGAATATCGACAATACCGCCGCCGTGCTGACTGGCTGCGTCGATGGCCGCTTGAATGGCCTGTGTGTTCACCTGGCCCAAGCCGGGCTTCGCGCCGTACTGCGTGATGCTGTAGATTCGAGGCACGATGTTGGGCAGGCTGGGCATCGGCATCGCGAACGGAGCGCCGCGCAGGGTTTGGGCGAGCTCGGCCTCCAGCTGACCGGACCGCTCGATGAAGCCGGCCACGTTGTCGGCGCGGGCCGAGCGGGCGGAGGCGAGGGCCACGGACGTGATCGCCACCGCCATGCCGAGGCCTCCCGCGAGCGCGAGTTTCCTCTTCCTTTTGCGCACACCTTTCACCTCCTTTCGCGGTCATCCGCGCAGGCCTGTTGTGGCGATGCCGCGGACCACGTATTTCTGCAGGAAGAGGAAGATGAGGAAAAGCGGAATGAGCGACACCGTCGACATGGCGAACAGCGGCCCCCATTCCTCCTGAGCCACCGCGTTGGCGAGCGACTCCAGGCCGAGCGGCACCGTGAATTTTTGAGCCGAGTTGAGATAGATGAGCTGCGAGAAGAAGTCGTCCCAGCACCAGATAAAGCTGAAAATGGCCGTGGTGATGAGCGCGGGCACGATGAGCGGCAGAATCACCCGGACAAACAGGGTGAAGGCGTTGCAGCCATCCATTTTCGCCGCCTCATCCAACTCCTTCGGCAGGCCGCGGATAAATTGCACGATCAGGAAAATGAAGAACGGACTCCCGAAAAACGCGGGCACGATGAGCGGGTAATACGTGTTGATCCAGCCTAGGTAGTGAAACATCGCATACTGAGGGATCAGCGTCACCTGCGTGGGCAGCATCATGGTGATCATCATGATGCCGAACAGGATGGATTTCCCTCGGAACGTGAAGCGCGCAAAGCCGAAGGCCACGATGGCTGACGACATCACCGTGCCGATGGAGACGAGACAGGCGACCAACAGCGAGTGAAGGACAAAGGTGCCAAACGGAAGGCCCGGGATGGCGTTCCACCCTTGCGGATAATTCGCCAAGGTCCAATGCTTGGGCCAGAACGAGGCGCTGGAAAAGATCTCGTTGGTCGGTTTGAACGAGCCGAACACCATCCAGAGCACGGGGTAAATCAGGAAAAATCCGATGATCACGAGCACGGCGTGCGCCAGGACGATGCCTCGCCGCGTGCGGAGCGTGCCAGTCACATTCACTCCCCCTCTCGCTCACGATTCGTAGTACACGTAGCGGCTTCCAAACTTGAAAACCAAAAACGTCAACACACCCACCAGGACTAAGAGGAACCACGCGAGCGCGGACGCGTAACCCATGTTTTGGAAATTGAAAGCTTCCTCGTAGAGATACAGCGCGAAGAACAGCGTCGCATTGAGCGGCCCACCGTCCGTCACGATGTAGCCCTGCGTGAACTGGGTGAAACCGTTGATGATCGACATGATGAGATTGAAGAAAATCACGGGGGACAACATGGGCAGGGTGATGCGAAAGAATCGGTACACCCGGCTCGCTCCATCGACAATCGCGGCCTCATAAAGCGACTCGGGAATCTGCTTCAACCCCGCCACGAAGATCATCATGGCCGAACCAAACTGCCAGGCCTGCAGCATGGCCAACGTGAAGAGCGCGGTGCGTGGTTCGGCAAGCCAATTGGGCCCGTGAATGCCGACAAGCGCCAGACCTTTGTTGATGAGGCCGTCGGGCCCAAACATCTGTTGCCATAGGTAGGCGACCGCGACGCTCGTCCCGATGAGCGACGGAACGTAGTAGACCGTCCTGTACACGCCGATGCCCTTGACCTCAAGGCTGAGGAGCAGCGCGATGGCGAGCGCCACAATCATCTTGATGGGCACCGAGATCAGGATGTACTCCAGCGTGTCGGCCAGCGAAGTGGCAAACAGCTGGCTTTGGGTAAACATGTGCACGTAATTCTGAAGGCCGATCCACCGGGGCGGCTGCAACAGGTTGTAACTCGTGAAGGAGAGATACAGCGAGACGAGAATCGGCCCCAGAGAAAACACAACCAGGCCGAACATCCATGGGCTCAAAAACAAATACGCGACCTTCTCATTGCGCGGCCGCACAGCCTTCGCAGCGTTGCGCTGCTCCTTCACTTGGGCCTTCGTGGTGGTTGCCACAGCCACGCGATCACCCCGCTTTTCGCACTGGCCCGGCGTAGCGCCGGGCCCCGACTTTCGAGACGCCCCTCATTCGCCGCCGTTTTGCAAGAGATCATTGGCCTCCTGCATGAACTGCGCGGCACCTTGCTCAGGCGTCTCCTTGCCGTATTGAACGGCTTGAACCATATTCGCAAAATCCTGATCGATTTCCTTGTCCTGCTGCGGCGGCGGCGGATCGATGGGCGTGGCCACCTTGAGGGCCTCGTTCACCAGTTGAAACTCAGCCTTTTCAGGTGCCGAAATCCCTGAATTCATCAATTGGTTCCGGACGGACGACGACACCGGAATGCCTCGCACAAGGCCCAGCGCCTTACCGGCCTGGACGTTGTTCAACAGGAAGTTGACAAACAGCTCCGCTTGCTGCGGATATTTGGTCTTTGAATAGATGCTCCAGAACTGACTGGGTTTGATATACAACCCCTCGTCTCCACCCGGTTGCGTCGGCGGGAGGGCGAGCGCCAACTTGCGCGTCATCTCGCTCTGCAGGCTCACCACGTAGTTCACCCAAGTCAGCTCTGCGTCGGACTTGCCCTGCACCATCGGATCTGTGGGGTCCGCGGTTTGCTTGATGAGCGAAGTCACGGTTCCCGGTGGCACGACGCCTTCCTTGCGCAGGTTGGCCCAGTAGTCGAGATAGGAGACGAGCGTGCTCTGCGTAAAGCCGAGCTTCGTGCCCGTCGCGTCGTAGAGGTGCTGGCCGTGTTGACGCGCCCAGTAGCCAAACGTCTGCCAGCTTTCGTCGTCGTTCTCCGCCCATTTGCCGGTGAGCTTATGAACCTTCTGAAGAATGTCCGCCCACTGCTGCCAAGACACGCGTTGGCCGTGATAGCCCGCTTTCGCAAAGGCCGCCTGGTCATAGATCACCGCGTAGTTATTCAAGGCGTTTGGAATGCCGTACAGGGCGCCGTCGATGTAGCCGCTCTTCAGGACGCTCGGGCTGATGGTGGACAGTTGAATCTCCTTCGCGCCCTTGAGGTTCAGCAGCTGGCCCTCCTTGGCGTACGCGTCGATGTACTCGTAATCCATCTGCATGATGTCCGGCGCGTTTCCGCCAGCGACCTCAGTGGACAGCTTCGTGAAGTACTGATTAAACGGCCCGCCGAACTCCGTCTGAATGTGGATATTCGGATACGCCTTCTCAAACGCTTTCACGGCAGCGAACGTCACGGCTTCTTCCTTCGCGTCGCCCCAAAAACCAAAGGTGAGCGTCACCACGGGCTTGGAATCGGCGTTCCCCGCCCCTTGGGAAGAGGTGTTGGTGGCTTGGTTCCCCGGATTCGCCGCCGTACCGCATCCGGCCAGAACCAACGCGGCCGCGGCGCTCGCCGCTAACGTCCATTTCTTACGCATCCGGCTTCCTCCTTCAATTCATCTTGTCGCGCCGTTCGTTCCAGCGCCTATCCACTGCCACAACACATCTGGATACGGTTCATGACCCCCAGGTTGTACGAGCAACTGAGCGAACTCCTTTGCTCCCAGGGCCGCATAGGCGGACGAGGCGGCGGCAAAGGCCAGCTGCGCGCGCTCGAACGGAAAGACGGTGTCGCGCAGGCCGTGGACCACCGTCAGGCGCCGCGGCGCCACGAGAGCAGCCACATCCCCCCAATCGCCGAAATTCGAAAGACCAAACACGTAGTTGCACAGGCAGTGCCGCGTGGCGAGCAGCGAGTGGCGCACGGTGCAGAGCGAGGACACGAGGACGACGTGCTGAACACGGGGATCGCACGCCGCGTGGAACATGGCCGCCGTGCCGCCGCCGGAAAAGCCCGCGACGGCGAGATCGCCCATGCGAAAACGCCCGTCCTGCGCAAGCGCGTCCACCAGCTCGATCAAGTCGCGCACGCGGTCGCCAAGGAGCGTTCGGCCCACGAGAAGGCGTTGCCGCGCATATCGCTCGCAGCTGTGCTCAAGGCCCATGGCGCGATCGGCCGGATGCATGGTCGCGCCAAACCCCCGCATCGTGGGGAGGATCACCGCAAAGCCGGCGTCCCGAAGCAATTCCGCCAAGGGTTGGCCCTTGACGTGCACATCGTTGGCTGCGCGGAAGTAGTCGGATCCGAGCGGCGAGTGCCCGTGAATCAGGACGACGGTGGGGTAGCCACCTGCCGGAACGCCGCCGGTCGGCAGGAGCACGTGCACCTCGCGGGAAGCCACCAGCTGGTCGAGTGACCTGGAGCGCGGAGCATCCTCCAGACCCAGGCATCGGGCGAGCTCGCGAGATCGATCCAGCGCGTTCCCCGTCTCAACCACGTCCCCCGCCCCCTCCGTCACCGAGCGCCAACCGGCGCGTTTTCGCCGAGCAAATCGGCGATGCGGACGAACTGTCCAGTGGCCATCGACAGATTCGCAGCCACGCCGATGAGGATGGACATGGCGCCCGCGCGCGATCCGGCCACGTGTCCGTACGGATCGCTTTCCACGCCGCGGAACAGGTGATCTTTCAGGCGACGATCGCCTCCGCCGTGGCCCTCGCGCACATGCGGCACGCGGAACACCTGCACGCCGCCGAACAGCGGATAGAAGCGAATTTCGAGCTCGCGGACCTCTTCTGCGGACGCCGGATCGCCAAAGCGCCAGTCGACCGTGCGGCGCACGTCCTTGGAACTGCGGCGCGCGAAGTCCGTCGCGTCCTCCTCCACGATGAAGTATTCGGGCTCGAAGGCCTCGAGCCGGCCCAGGCTGCCGTTGAACGCCACCTGCCAGCCCTCGAAGGGGGTCGCCGCTGTGAGCATGTAGGTCGCCTGGACGCCGTTGGGGTAACGGATGAGAGCGCCCATGGTGTCCTCGATGTCAATGCGCTCCGAGAACACGCATTGGTCGCGGTGGTACCCATCGTAGACTTCCGCCTGCTTGTAGAGCGCGTTCAGCGTCTGATCGCGGCCGAGATCGAGATAAAAGGGGCAACGGTCCGTCACTTGACACGTCGAGCACCGCTCGCCATGCCCGGGCATCCGATCAGGCACGTAGTAGTGGCGCGAGCCCATGGCCACGACCTCCTGCGGCTCGAGGCCGAGCCACCAGTTGATGAGATCGAAGTGATGGGTGGCCTTGTGGACAAACAGGCCGCCGGAGTTCTTTTTCTCCGCGTGCCAGCGCCTGAAGTAGTCCGCCCCATGGACGGTATCGAGGTACCAGCGGAATTCCACAGAATGCACATCGCCTACGATGCCTTCCTGCAGCAACCGCTTGACCTCGGTCTTATATGGCGCGTAGCGGTAGTTGAACGTGACGCGCACGGTCTTGCCGCTCCTGCGCTCGGCGTCGAGGATCCGGCGGCACCGCTCGGCGTCGATGGTCATCGGCTTTTCGGTGATCACGTCCTTGCCTCGTTCAAGCGCTTTCACAATGAAGTGATCGTGCGTCGCATCCATGGTCGTCACGATGACGCAGTCGCACGGCACCGTGTCGAGCATTTCATCAAAGTCCGTGAAGCCGGGGATGTCCTTGCCCAGCACTTCCTGCGCATGCCGGATGCGCCCTTCGTTGCGGTCGCAAAGCCCGGTGATGCGCGCGACGTCCCGGTAGTGCGTGACGAGATCGCGCCCGAACATCGAAATTCCGCGCGATCCGAGCCCGACGATACAGTAATTGATCATGGCGATCCGTCACCCCTCGCGATTAACCACGTTGTTAATTACGCCTGGTTCGTTGTGGCTTAAAGTTAGCACAGGAGGCGCCCGATATCAATAACCACGTTTTCATTTATTCTTGACCTTTTCGGACATGATCGCCGGAGACATGGTCTAAATCTGCGCAGATGTGCGCAGATAGGCCGAGAGCGGGCGCGCAATTCTTTAATAACGTTGTTATTTGTGTTAAAATGTCGAGGAAATCACATACGAGCCAAGGCGTTGCGGCCTGCAGCCGCTGCAACGCGCATCGCTGGCATGCAGAGGGAGACTCACCATGGTGAGCATTAAGGATATTGCGGAGCGCGCAGGGGTCAGCTACAGCACGGTGTCAAAAGCGCTCAACGACAGCCCGCTTGTCAAAGAAGAGACCAAACGCCGCATTCTCGAAATCGCGCGCAGCATGGGGTATCAGCGAAACCTCCTCGCTCGCCACCTCGTGTCTGGGCGGACGCGGCTCATCGGCTTCGGCTTGGTCAATCTCGGCAACCCCATCTTCGCCAACCTGACCATCCAGCTTCATCGGGCGCTCGCGGCGCTCGACTATCGCATGGTCATCGCCATTTCGCCGGACGAGATCGACCTGTTGAACCAGATGCGCGCCGACGGCCTCATCATCTGGGCGGATTTGGTCTCCCGCCACCCGCACCTTTTGGAGGAGCTCGGGCGTTGGCAGGCGAAGACGCTCGTCATTGGAACGGACGAGCCCGTCCCGCTGCCTCACGTGCGCTTTGACCGGCGCGCCGGCATTGCGGAGGCTGTGCGATATCTGCGTTCGTTTGGACACCGGCGGATTGGCTTCATCGGGAGTTCCCAGGAGATCAAGGTGAGGGCGTTTCTCGAAGCGGTGGAGCAAGCCGGCTTGTCGCCGTCCGCGGACTGGCTGTATCCGGCGGAGCCGACGTTTGAAGGCGGATACCGGGCGATACGGTACGCAAGGCCTGATCTGCCCATGCCGACGGCGTTCATCGGGCTCAACAACCTCATCACGAAGGGGGCGCTGCGCGCACTGCTCGAGCTCGGATACCGCGTGCCCCAAGACGTGAGCCTCATTGGGTACGACAACCTGCCGGATATGCAGTTTGCGGAGGTGCCCATTACCACCGTCGGACCGTCGCTCGAAGAGGTGGCCGACTTCGCGGCCCACCGGGTCGTCGACATGATCAACGGACGGCCGGGGCCAGACGCGCACGTGATTCAACCCATTCTGATCCCGCGCGCGTCGGTGGAACAGGCCCCGAGCCGGGACCTCTGAGCGCCTCGTCAAGCGTTCGATCGCTCAGCCCCCGTAGAACAGCCCCGTCTCGGCGAGCGTGAGTGGTTTACCTTCGCGGTGCACGCCCGCGTCCACGACCTCGCCGACGACGAGGACGTGATCGCCCCGGTCGACCACGTCGGTCACTCGGCACTCGAACCAGGACAGGGCGTCGCGCAGGATGGGGCTGCCCGTCGTGGACGTGTAGAATTCAACGTCCTCGAACTTGTTCCCGACGCGCTTAATGGGCTTGAAGAACTTGAACGCGAGGTCCTTCTGCCCGCTCTCCAGCACGTTCACAGAGAACACGCGGCTTTGCAAAATGCCGTCGCACGACGTCGTCCCTTTCTTGACGCCAATGGCGACCAGCGGAGGCTGAAAGGACGCCTGCGTCACCCAGTTGCCCGTGAACGCGTTGACGTCGTCCTCCCCGATTTTCGTGCCAATGACGTACAGCCCGTACGTGATGTGCCTCAGCGCCGTCTTCTTCGCTTGCTCGTCCATCATCGCACCTCCTGAAGCGAACCTCTGCGTAAAAGGCATTTCCGTCTCGAGTATACCTCGCAAAGGCGAGCGTATCACCCCATGGCGCGAGCACTCACCCAGTCGATCACGTCCTTGACCGTCTGCAATCCGAGCCGCCTGCACAACGCCATCTCCGCCCGCCAAACCGCCGACGTCAGGCGCACGTCGGCGTCGGCCTGGTGTCGCCCGGCGACCGGGATCCCGAGCCACGCGCACGCCTCATCCAGCGACAGGGGGCGCGGGGCGCGCGCCAGAACCTGACCGACGACCGCCGTATCGATGGAGAGCGGCCGGAGCCGAAGCCGCCACATCGCGTCCGCGGCGCGCTGGAGAAAGCCGAGATCGTGCCGGACGTGGTGCGCAATCCAGACGCGGCCGGCTCCGAGTTCGAGGCATCGCCGCAAGACGGCTTCAAGGGGCGCGCCTTCGCGCACGTCGCGAGGCGAGAGGCCGGTCAACGCCCAGACCTGGGCAGGCACCTGGGAGACGTCGTCCTGGCGCACCACGGCGTAATAGGTGTCGTCCGGTTCAGCGCCCGCCCCCGAGAAGGTCGCACACGCCAGGGACAGGATGATGTCGCGCG
This sequence comes from Alicyclobacillus vulcanalis, assembly GCF_900156755.1. GTDB lineage: Bacteria > Bacillota > Bacilli > Alicyclobacillales > Alicyclobacillaceae > Alicyclobacillus > Alicyclobacillus vulcanalis. Next base: position 185,395 of record NZ_FTOO01000001.1, on the reverse strand, counting down.
CGGGAGAGAAGCCAGAAGTCTCAAGATCCACGACGAAGTACGGCGCCTCGTCGAGGGGACGCTCCCACACCGGCGCATCCGCAGGGCCGACGTCCGCCTCTCTGCGAAGGGAGAAAAACCGCCTCATCGCGATCCCCTCGGCCTCGAAAACGCGTGGCACACCAGGCGCTCGAGCGCGTGCACGGTGCGCAGGTGTTCCTCAAGCGCCTCCTGCCACGCGGGAGAGAGCGCGGAGCGAAAAACCAGGTCCACGTCCTCGCGCTGGCCCTTGAGCCAACATTCGGCGTGGCGGCGCGCTCGAAGCCTCAGGCCAAACCAGAGCGCGCGCAGCAGGCGGTCCTCGTCGAGATGCCCGAGCGCTCCCATCCGCGCGAGTGCCGATGCGCGCTTCACCGACTCGAGTTCTTCCACACCGTGGTGCAGGCTGAGCAAGCGCAGGGCGTGAATGAGCGGCGCGAGAAACCGCTCCTTCACCGCAAACACGCGCTCCCTGCCGCGCGCTTGCCAACGAACCCCGCCCAGCGCGCGCACGCCCACGGTGCCGCGAATGCCAAGGTGCGCCATCTGCCACTTCAAAAAGGGCGATCCGGCCAGAATCTCGCGCACCGCCGCCGCAACGGGCGCCCACTCCGGCGCGTCTTCGAGAGGCAAAGCGTCCACCGTCATGTAGAGGTAGCGCGCATGGGCCCAGTCGGGAAAGGCGGCGTACGACCGAATTCGCTCCAACCACGCGCCCGACGAGCCAAACCAGCGGGGATTGGATCCCATCACGTGGCCCATGCAAGGCGAAAAGCCCATCGGCCCCATAAAGCGGACGAATCGCTCGATCTCCGGCGCCGCGTCGGCCAAAGGAACGTGAGCCTCCGTGACGAGCGCGAAGTCGAGATCGCTCTGGGGCAAGTCCTCCGCCCTGGCGAGGGATCCGAGCGCAATCAGCCGGGCTCGTCGCCGAAGGTCGGGGGAGACCACCTCGGTCCAGCCCGCCACGACAAGCGCCCTGCGCTGGGTTTGAAACGCGGTGAACCAGCGCTGAAACCAGGCGGAATCGCTCGGCGGACTCTCATCCGCGAGCAGCGACTCGCACCAAGCGCGCTGCAGCTGGCGCCCGCGCTCCCGAATCTCGCCCGCCTCCGTCACACACGCCGGCACGTCCACGGCCATCCTCCTTTCCACTCGTGACCCACCTAAAGGAATGTGATGATTGCTAGATTTTCGAGATTTCGTGTTTTATGATCTGTAGAAACGAGCGATCGAAAGGTGGTTCGCAATGTCAGGCTTGGACTCGCTCCTCGCCCTTGTGAAGGCCGAGCAGATCTCCGTCCTTCACCTCCAGTTTGTCGACCTGATGGGCTCCGTGAAGTCCGTCGCCGTTCCCGCCAACCGATTGGCCGACGTGCTCGATCAGGGGCTCGGTTTCGACGGATCGGCCATCGAGGGCTTCGCCCGCGAGGAGGAGGCCGACATGCGCCTCGCACCCGATCTCTCGACGGCGCGGTTGTGGCGGGCGTCGAGCGGATTTCGCGAGCTCAGGCTCATCTGCGAATCCACCCTGCCCGATGGCCTGCCGTTTGCCGGGGACCCGCGCCGCATTTTGGCGCGCAGCGTCGACCGTGCGCTGGCCAGCGGAGCGCCGCAACTCATGATCTCGGCGGAACTCGAGTTTTTTCTCCTCCCTCAGGGCTTTGTGGCTGAAACGCCGGACCCGGGCGATCCCGCCGGGTACTTCGACGAGTTCCCGTCGCACCGCCACGAGCGCTGCCTGGAGGCGATGGCCGGCGGACTCGCGGACGCAGGCGTGGGTGTGACGCAAATCCACCATGAGGCAGCGCCCAACCAGTACGAGGTGGATCTCGCCCCGCTGCCGCCCGTGGCCGCCGCGGACGCGATAGTCACCGCGAAGCTCATCATCCGCCGCGAGGCGGGATTGCACGGCTTCACGGCGTCGTTCATGCCCAAGCCATTCAACCGCCATCCCGGTTCCGGTCTGCACCTCGCGTTCAAGTCGGCAGATCCAAACAGAGAATCCAGCATGTGGTCGTCGTTCGCGGCCGGCATTCTTGCGCACGCACCCGGCCTGTGCGCCCTTGCCAACCCCACCGTCAACAGCTACAAACGCCTCGGCGGGAGCGAAGCACCGGGTTTCGCCGTATGGTCGGATCGCCATCCCGCGCCGTATTTGCGCCGCATGGAGGGCATCTGGGAATGGAGGGCTCCGGACGCCTCGGCCCATCCGTACCTCGCGCTCGCCTGCGCAATCGCGGCAGGGGTGGATGGCCTCGAGCAACGCCTGGATCTCCCGCCGCGTCTCGACGACCTGCCGGAGAGGTGGTCTGCCGAACAGCGATTTCTCCGCCACGTCGCAGAGCTCCCCGCGTCCTTGCGCGACGCTCTGGAAGCGCTGGAACAAGACGATTGCCTCCAGGCGGCGCTCGGCGATCACGCCCTTCGCCACTACCTGGAGGCCAAAAAGCTCGAATGGAAGGCTTACGCGCAAACCGTCCACGCTTGGGAGCGCGAGATGTATCTCACGCTTTAGCTTTGGGAGCCGTGTTCAAGCGGCGAGTCCTTGATGAAGGGCGTCACGTTGGCCCCAAAGTACTTGGGCAGTTCGGACGCCGTGAGCGTCTCCGGATACGCCGACTCCGCATGCAGGGCGAGATCGAGCCCCATGATCTCTTCTTCCTTCGTCACGCGCAGGCCCATGACCTTGTCGACCAGGAAGAGCAAAATCAGGCTGCCCACCCCGGAGAACACCCACGTGCTCGCCACGCCGATGAGCTGCAGGACCACTTGGTGCGGATTGCCGTGCACGAGCCCGTTGGCGCCCGACGGATTGACGGCGGTCGAGGCGAACAGTCCGGTCGCGATGGCACCCCACGTCCCGCCGATGCCGTGGCCGCCAAAGGCGTCCAGCGCGTCGTCGTACCCGAGCTTCGCCTTCATGAAGGTGGATGCAAAGTAGCAGAAGGCGCCGCCGAGGAGCCCAAGCACGATGGAATAGCCAGGCGACACGAAGCCGGCCGCAGGCGTGATCGCCACAAGTCCGGCGACAGCGCCCGCACAGGCGCCCACGAGCGTGACGTGTCCGGTCCGCAACTTCTCGACGATCATCCAGCCCACGGCAGCCGCGGCGGTGGCTGTGTTGGTGGCGAGGAACGCCTCGGCCGACAGGAAGTTTGCCGCGACCGCACTGCCGGCGTTGAATCCAAACCAACCGAACCACAAGAGCGCCGTGCCGAGAAGGACAAACGGGACATTGTGCGCCTTGATTTCACCCGTTCCGTGCTCTGCGCGGCGCCCGAGGTACAAAGCGGCCATCAGCCCAGCGACGCCGGACGAGATGTGCACGACGGTCCCGCCGGCAAAGTCGAGCACGCCGAGATTGTGCAGCCAACCTCCTGCGCCCCACACCCAGTGCGCGAGCGGGTCGTAGATGAAAGTCGCCCACAGGACAATGAACACCACAAACGAAGCGAAACGGACGCGTTCCGCCAACCCGCCGACAATCAGCGCCGGCGTGATGATGGCAAACATCATTTGGAAGATGGCATAGAGCATGTTGGGCAGGGTGGGCGCATAGTTCGGATCGGGCGCCTCACCCACGCCGCGCATCATGACCCAGCTCAAGTTGCCGATGATATGGTGGAAGTCGGGCCCAAACGCCAAGCTGTAGCCAAAAATCACCCACTGAAGGGAGACCACGAGAATGACTGCGACCACCTGAAGCATGGTGGTGATGACATTTTTCGTCCGCACGAGCCCGCCGTAGAAAAAGGCGAGACCCGGCGTCATCAGGAGTACAAGCGCCGAAGAGGCGAGAATCCACGCCTCGTCGCCGGAGTTGAGCGGCGAAGTCGTGGTCGCCGCAAAGCACGTCGCGGGCGCGAGTGCAGCACCAAGTCCTGCCGAGAAAGACAAGAGCCACTTCCACCGTGTCTTGACCATCTTCTCAGCCCACTCCCTTGCGTGAATTTTTTTATAACGATACACGCACACCTCCTGAGCGTCAACGAAATTTGTTAGCTATTCTAACGTACAGAAAGGTAACATGTTCACAGCGGACTATCTGCAAGCGATTTCAGTCGATTTTGTTATGTTTATTTACACACGCGATCGCCTGGCCGTGCCTGCTCCGAGGGCCGCGGCAGATCCTCGAGCCAGCCGCCGTGGTATGATCGTTCTTGGAAAGGGCCATGGGAGGTCGACATGAAGGCTGTCATCTTTGACTTCGATGGGACACTTCTCGATACCGAGCGGGCGTGGTGGGAGGCGTACAGCGCCCTCTATCGCCGGCATGGACGCCAGTTTCCGAGTCACCTGTATGCCAAGACCGTGGGGACGACGAACGACGCGTTCGATCCCATTCAGCACCTTTGCGAGGCCGAAACGAACCTGAAGCCCGGGGACGCCGCGCGCGAGGTCGAAGCAGCGCATCGCGAGCTTCTCGAGGGCGAACCGCTGCGGCCCGGCGTGCGGGCGTCGCTTGAAGAACTCCATCGCCTCGGGATCGCCATCGGCCTCGCGACAAGCTCGCATCGCGCGTACGTCGAGCCGTTTCTCGTGCAACATCGGATTCGCGACTTCTTTGCAGTCGTCGCGACTGCGGACGACGTCGAGCAAGTGAAGCCGCATCCGGCCTTATACCAATTGGCTTGCCAACGTCTCGGCGTCGCGCCCAGGAACGCGCTCGCCGTCGAGGATTCGCCAAATGGCGCGCAAGCGGCCATCGCCGCTGGCCTGCACGTGCTGTGCGTGCCCAACGCCTTGACACAGCAGATGGCATTTCCGGATGGATGCCACTTTCGCAGAAGTTTGGAGGGGTTGGATTGGGAGATGTTGATAGCCTCGCTATTGAAAGATTAGGAAGAACATCGTGAATCAAAACGGGACGGCCATCTCGCCGTCCCGGTCTGCCAAGCGTGAGTCAGGTGGCGAGATGACACGCCACCGCGTGCTGAGGCGCGATATGGCGCCGCTCCGGCTTCACCGTCCGGCATATGTCCGTGGCGACCGGACAGCGCGGGTGAAACGGGCACCCCTTCGGCGGATCGAAGGGAGACGGAATCTCGCCCTGAATGGACGTCAGCGTTTGGCGCTCTTCAGCGCTTTTTGGCATCTTCAAAATGGACTGGATCAGCACCTGCGTGTAGGGGTGCGTCGGCCGAGAGAAGAGCTCCTCCGCCGGCGCCTGCTCCACCACCTCGCCCAAGTACAAGACCGCTACGACGTCGCTCAGGTACTCGACAACCGCCAGATTGTGCGAGATGAAGATGTAGGTCAAGTCGTAGTCCTGCTGAAGCTCGCGGAGCAGCTGAATGACCTGCACTTGGATCGACACGTCGAGCGCCGAAATCGGCTCGTCGCAGATGACGAGTTTCGGATTCAATGACAACGCGCGCGCGATCCCGACGCGCTGCAGCTGCCCTCCTGAGAGTTCGTGCGGATATGCCCACTTGACCTCGCGAGGCAAGCCCACGCGCTCGAGCAACTCATCGATGCGCCGTTGGCGCTCCTCCTTGGTCCCGATCTTGTGGATGATCATCGCGTCCTCAATGGCCATGCCAATCGTCATGCGCGGACTCATGCTCGCCATCGGGTCCTGAAAGATGATTTGCATCTCCCGCCTGAGGGGCCGCATCTGCTTCTGCGTGAAGCCCGTGATGTCCTTGCCCTGGTAGACAATTCTTCCCTCCGTCGCGTCGAGCAGCTTGAGCACCAACCGCCCGAGCGTGGACTTTCCCGACCCGCTCTCGCCGACCAGCCCAAACGTCTGCCCGCGCTGAAGCTCAAACGAGACCTTTTCCACCGCGTGAAGGTCCCGCCCTTGCACGCGGAACCGCTTCGACACCTCGCGCACCTCGAGCAGCGCCTCAGATGACATCTTCCAGCACCTCCTCGGCCCGGTGACACGCCACCCAGTGTCCGGGACCTATCTCGCGCAGCTCGGGCAACTCGTGCCGGCACCGATCGCTTGCCAGCGGACAACGCGGTGCAAACGGGCAGCTCTTCGGAGGTTCCGTCACCGTCGGCGCCATCCCTGGGATCGGACGCAACGGCTTCGATCGATGACCCATCTCGATGATCGAGTGTTTGAGCCCCACGGTGTACGGATGGGCCGACTCGCGGATAAACGCCTTGGTGTCTGCCACCTCCATGATCTGACCCGCGTACAGCACGATGATCCGGTCGCAGAAATTCGTCGCGACGCCGAAGTCGTGCGTGATGATGGCAACGGCCATGTTCCGCTTGCGCCGCTGCTCCTCGAGCAGCGCGAGGATTTGCATCTGGACGGTGACGTCGAGCGCCGTCGTCGGTTCGTCCGCGATCAGCAGTTGCGGTTCACATGCGAGCGCAATGGCCATCATGATCCGCTGGCGCATGCCGCCCGAGAACTCGTGCGGATAGTTCTTGAACCTGGCCTTCGGCTCTGGAATGCCCATCTCGTGCAGCAGCTGAAGCGTTCGCTCGAACGCCTCCCGATGGCTGCAGAAATGATGCGCCAACATGGCTTCCATGATCTGATCGCCGATGCGCATCACCGGATTCAGGCTCGTCATTGGATCCTGAAACACGACGCCTATCTCGCGGCCGCGGATGTCCTCCAACTGGCGTTGAGACAGTTTCAACAAGTCGGTCCCCTGAAACAGCGCCCTTCCCGACCGAATGCGGCCGTTTTCCCGAATTAGGCCGATCGCGGACATGAGGGTGACCGACTTCCCTGAACCGCTTTCTCCGACGATGCCGAGCGTCTCGCCTTCGGCGATGGAGAAGCTGACGCCGTTGACCGCGTAGACCGTGTCTTCGCCTCGATCGAACTCGACGTACAGATCTTCGATGGACAAGAGCGGCTGTGACACCGTCATACGCCTCCCTTCGGGTTGAACGCTTCCTGCAGGCCGTCGGCGACGAACAAGAACGAGAGGAGCGTGATGGCGAAGACGCCAGCAGGGAAGTAGAGGAGCCACGGGAAGCCGAGGATGTTGGCGCCCGCCTGCGCCAGCATGTTGCCAAACGACGGCATCGGCGGATTTAACCCCATGCCCACGATGCTGAGGCCTGCTTGCGCAGTCAGGTCATACGGAATGCCAAACGCCAGGGAGACCACCATGCTCCCCACGACGTTCGGAAACATGTACTTGCGCGCAATATGCCACTGCGAGGCGCCGAGTGCCCGTGCGGCCTCTACCATCTCGCCGTTCCGCATCGCGAGTACGAGGGAGCGGATGAGGCGGGCGTATCCCGCCCAGCCCGGCACGCCAATGGCGAGGATCATGGGAAAGATGCCCTTGCCGAGCATCACCATCAAAATCAGTGCAAAGAAAAACGAGGGCAACGCGAACATAAAGTCGACGGCGCGCATGACGATGATGTCGATGAGACCGCCGGCGAGCCCTGCCCAAAGGCCCAAAATGACGCCGATCAAAAAGCTGACGCACGTGGCGCCTAGCGCAATTTCGAGCGCGTAGCGAATGCTATACAAGATTTGGCTGAAGACGTCGTACCCCACGGTATCGGTGCCAAACCAGTGCTGCCAGGAAGGCCCCGAGTGCATGTGCAGGAAATCGGCGTACGTATAGCTGTACGGCGCGATCCACGGCCCGATAATGCCAATGATGAAGAAGATGATGACCCACACGAGGCCTGCCACGGCAAAGCCGTTTTTCCGGTACCTCTGCCAGGCGCGGTACATCGGCGAGTTCCGTCTAGCGCGCCGCGCTGGTGCGTGGGGCTGCGTTACCGCGATAGCCACAAACATCCCTCCCGTCCGTCTTCGCGTCTAACCGGCTCACTGGAGCTTCACCCGCGGGTCCATCCAGGAGTAAATGAGGTCCACCACCAGGTTGGTCAGCATGATGGTCGCCCCCAAGATGAAGACCGCTGTGATGGCCATGGGGAAGTCGAAGTTGGTGAACGCCGTGGAGATGACCTTTCCGAGGCCCGGAATGGCAAAAATGTTCTCCACCCACACGGTGCCGACGACCGTGAACGCAAATTGGGGCCCGATCACGGTGATGAGCGCGGTGAGCGAGTTGCGCACGCCGTGCCGGATGACGAGCGCCCAGTACTTCACGCCCTTCGCCTTGGCGGTCCGAATGAAATCCTGTCTCATGGTCTCGATCAGGCTGCCTCGCATGTAGCGCGCGACCACGCCGATATTCCCTGCGGCCAGAGACAAAATGGGCAGGACCGCATCCGCAGGCGTTCCCCACCCCGTGACGGGCAGGATGTTTTGCCAGACAACGCCGAAGATGAGCACAAAGATGACCGCGAGCACAAACGACGGGATGGCCTGGCCAAACATCGACAGCGACGTCACCAGATAATCGACCCACGAGTTCCGCTTGAGCGCCGCGATGACCCCCATCGGGATGCCGATCACGACCGATACGACGACCGAGCCAAACGCGAGGAAGACGCTGATGGGCAGTGAACCTTTCAACTGTGACATGATGCTCAAGGTCGGATTTTGCATGGAATTCCCGAAGTTGAAGGTAAACGTGTGCCATTCATAAAGCAGAATCTGTTTCCACAGCGGCAAATTCAGGCCATACCGACTCTGAAACTGCTCCATGAGTTTCTGATAAGCGGCGGGGTCCTGAGCGGCGAGCGGCGCGAGGGCGGACGCAAGCTGCGTCGTGTTCATGAATCCCCCGGGCGAGTAGTACATCATGATGTACGAAATGGCAATGACGGCCGCCAGGGTGATCACGATGGCGACAAATCGCTTGGCGAAAAACTTGAGGTAGAACATCGCAGGCCTCCCTTCAGCCCGCCCGCGGGCCAGCGCCCGCGGGCCAGGATGCCGTCACTTGGTCGAAAGATACTGGAATTGATAGAAGTTGCCCCATGCCCAGGGGTTCGGCTGCGCACCGGTGACCCACGGTTTCTCGAGGTAGAACGTCTCGTTGTAGTAGAGCGGGATGACCCACGCCTGCTGCTCAAGCGACGTGACGAGCTTTCCGGCCCAGACGGCGGCCTGGGACGAAGTCATGCTGTTCTGCTCGTACGCCTGCCACATCCGCCATTCGCGCTCCTGCTCCGATTCGTTCGTGTCCCACCAGGCCTGCACGTCGAGCGCGCCCGTGTTGGTACCGCCAAGCGTCGTGGTTGCCGACTCGGGCGCAACGAACTCCCACGCGAGGACGAACGCGGCGTGCTTCGCGCTCGCGGTCTTCGCCGTCTTCCACTGCTGAACAATCTGGTTCCACTGATCCTGGAGCGAAGGTGTGCCCGGAGGATTCAGGATGGCCTGCCACGCTGCGGGCTGCTCCTTCGTCCACTTCGTGATAATGGCGATATCTTTCTTCACTTCGTTCTGCAGCGGGATCCAGTCGCTCCAGTTCACGCCGGTGTTCGGGTTCTGCGGATTGCCGTATTTGGCCACCGAAGCCGGATCGTACGGCGTGTTGTACCACGGCAACACGTGCTGCACCTGCTGCGGCGTCCAGCCGTAGTCGCCCGGGAAGTAGATGCCCTGGCTCGCCTGGATGTCCATGTTGGCAGGCTCGAACCAGTTCACGGCACCCGCCGCCACCACGAAGCCAGGCTGGATGTCCTTGAGCGGCCCCTCCCAGACGAGCGCGCTGTAATCCGTCTGGTTCTCCTGAACGATTTTGGTCTGGATGCCGAGGTTCTGCTGCAGCTCCTGCGACACGGCCTCGGCCACCGGCACACCTTGCTGGTTCACATCGGGCACGGGAGCGTACAGGTAAAGGACCGGCAGTCCTTTTCCGTTCGGATACCCGGCCTCCGCCAGAAGCTTCTTGGCCTCGGCCACGTTCTCAGGCAGCCCCTTCTCGTACTTGGCCGCGGGCCAGCCGGGCGTCGAGAACGTGTTGGTCACACCGCCCATGCCGTCGAGCACATCCTGCACGATGGGCTGGCGCTGGATGGCCATCGCGATGGCCTCGCGCACCTTCGGGTTGTAGTACGGCGACGGGTCCGCCGAATGATCCCATTCCAGATACTCGATGCTGTAATCAGGCGAGACGTGCAGTTGGCTGTTCAGGTTGTGCGTCTTGATGTACTGCAGGTCGGATGGCGATCCGACGAGCGCCACGTCCAGCTTGCCCGCCATGTAGTCCTCGACGGCGACCGTGGTTCCGGGCACGAGGTTGATGACCTTCGCATTCCCGTGGTTCACTTCGCCTGGATGGCCGACGTACTTCGGGTTCGGCACGAGCGTGATGGTTCCGTTCGGCGTAAACGATTTCACGACATACGGACCGTCGCCGACGAAGTACTGCGGCAGATACCAGTTCGTCGGGTGCGCGTTCACCACCTTGGGATCCAGCGGCATGGACGCCGATACGGCCAACTCGCCCAGGATATAGTGCGGAGTCGTGGTCGTGATCTGCAGTTCATAGTTGTTGATGACCTTGATGCCCACCTTGCTCGCCGGCACCGCGCCCGAGTGGTACTGATACGCATTTTTCACGTTGTTCAGCACGCTCGCCCACAGCTGCGCCTGCGAGTTCGCCGGGTTCAGCTGCCGCATCCAGGCGTAATAGAAGTCCTGGGCCGTCACCGGGTCCCCATTGGACCAGCGGGCGTCATGCCGCAGGTAGATGGTCCAGGTGAGTCCGTCCTTAGAGAGAGAATAACCCGATGCAATCTTCGGCACAATTTGATTTTGTTGATTGTAGCCGTAGAGGCCCTCGAGGATGGTCCCCTGGTCCACGAGGATCTGAGCCGCCCACTGCGAAGGATCGAGCGACGAGATGCCCGGCGGAGACGGATACGTGATGGTCACCGTTCCGTTGCCTCCGCTCGCCGCGTGCACGGGAACGGCTGAAGCCGCGCCGCTATTGGAGGTGCTGTGGTTCTGCGTCGACGTGGCGCACCCCACGAGTCCACCACTCGCGACGAGAACCGCGACGGGCACGTGCCACTTTCTGAGCTTCCGTTTAGCCACGTTGGTCACTCCTTCTGCGTGTGTCTTTGCGTTTTCGACGTCTCGAGAACGCTTTCAAAGACCCCCATCATGCTTGCCATGCACTGCCCAGGCCTGGACGCGTACACCACCCCCTGATTCCGCACCCTCAACTTGGAACCAAGGCTCCAAATCGATTTGCATAGATGCAAAACGATTTGGCTGATGTCTCAAACATAAAATTGAGACATGCCAAAATCAATAGTCTCATTAGGCGATCCTTGTCTTTTTAAGCTCCCGCCGCGACCTGCGACATCACCGCTCTCCCTTCTCCATGAGGCCCGCCACCACCAGAACCGCGGGCGAATTCCAATAGATGGCCACCTCGTTGGTGGAATAGCTGTCCTGATGATCGATGTAGGCCTCCATGGCTGGACGACCCGCCAGCTTTCTGCGCGTGATCTCGTCCTGCAGATTTCGGTTAGGCCCGCCCGCGACCATGCCGGGGACGGGATCGCCCACGTCGTCGGCGACGGATGGCCGGTGATGCGGATGGCAAACGGGATTCGTGCCAAATCCCGTGACGTAGCACTGGCCAAGCGGATTGGCCCCCAACAGGTAGTCCACCGTCCGCTGGACCACGGCGCGAGTGGCCGGGTGATACACACCGAGCGCTTCCGCCACCAGAAACGACATGGCGCGGTTGAGCAGCACCATGTTGCTGCCCCAGATGAAGTCCTCGTCGCGCATCGGCAGGCCAAACGGGTGCGCCTTAGCGAGCGCCGCGAAATCGTCCAAAAGGCTCTTGAACCGCTGGACGAGCTTCGCCCGAAGGTCCGTGCGAGTCGCCCCAGGAGGCGCCATGAGGTACGCGATCACGCCGTACAGCGCGACGTCAGCCCAGCCGAGCTCCAAGGGAAGGTCGAGGTCAAGAAGCGGTTCGCAAAGCGCGTGGCAAGCGGGATCGCCCGTGAGGCGCAGCATGGCGCACGACGCCCAGAGGAGCTCATCGCGGAGTTCGTCATCGCCATACTCGCCCGTGCGGATCTCCGCAGGATTTCGAAACGGGCGCATGTCGCCCCGCAAAAGCCACGCGTAGGCGCGCCGAGCGGCGTCTGCAGCACACGAAGCCAGGGCCGGATCGAACGGGCGGTAGACGACGGCAGCGTGCGCCATGGCCGCGCAAAACGTGGCGGTGGCAGCGTAGGAGATGGGACAGAGCACCAAAGGCGCCGCGTCGTCCTCGGGGCGCGTGTCGAGCGGCGGGAAGGCCGCTGTGCTGACCTTGTGGTACACCCCGCCCGTCTCGGGGTCCTGCATCGACAGAAGCCAGACCACCTCTTCGCGCGCCACCTCGAGCGCGGGCGGCAGGTGCGGCGTCGGGTGCACGGCCTCCATGGGACGGCATTCGGCGAGCGGGGACGGGAAGCATTCGTGGGCGAGCAAAAGATCCGCCACAGCCTTCGCGGCCGGCACGGTGTATTTGCCGTAATCTCCCGCGTCGTGCCAGCCCCCGTTGCATGAAACGGTGCGGGCCTCTCCCAAGACCTGGGCTGGGTGGGTGTGGCACGGGCCGTGAGCCCACGGTCCAGCCTCGGACGCTGGCAACGCTACGCCGCACAGCTGGTAGTCAAAAAAGCGGAGCAGGGCGTTCAGAACATCCCGGTAGGCGCCCCGGCGAATGACCACGGGCACGCGGCTCCCTCCTACCTCCAACTGGTACGTCCCCGGCGCGCACAGCGCCGAGAAGTCCCCCGCTTGATAATCGCCGCCAGCGGGGCTGGTGATTCCGGCGTACACGGCCATGCCACCGGCCGCCTGGAGGACGAAGGGCAGCGGACTGCGAGCGCGAATCCAAAAGCGCTTCTGCCCGCCGGTCAGGTAACCCAATTGGTTGACGAAAATCGATTTAGGAGACAAAGACACGTCGAATCCTCTCCCTCCGCGCTGAGGAAGAGAATTCGACGTGGACAGCCGCCAGACCTGCCACGGGAACTTGGCTCAGCCGATGGCCACCATGCGCTCGATGGCGATCCGGGCGCGATTGGCGATATCCTCCGGGACGGAGATCACGGTCTGCAGGTGCACGAGGGCGTCCCGGACCTTCTCCAGCGTGATCATCTTCATAAACGGGCACACGGCGGCGCGATTGGCTGGGATGAACGTCTTGCCAGGGTTCTGCCGCTCCATCTGATGCAGAATGCCGACTTCCGTCGCCACGATGAACGCGCGCTTGTCCGATTGGCGCGCTCGGGCGAGCATTCCGCTCGTCGAAAGGACGTGCGTCCGATCCGCCGGCAGTTGGCCCTCGGCGAGCAGGTACATGTTGGACGTCGAACAGCCGCACTCGGGGTGGATGAGCAGCTCCGCATCCGGATACGCCGCGAGCGTCTGCTCGATGTCGTGAGGCCGAATGCCTGCGTGCACGTGACACTCGCCCATCCAGATGTGCAAATTGTCCCGACCGGTCACCCGCTTGACGTAGGAACCGAGGAACATGTCCGGCAAGAAAAGGATCTCCCGATCCTCCGGGATGCTCCTGACCACCTGCACCGCGTTGGACGACGTGCAACAGTAGTCGCTTTCCGCCTTCACCTCGGCGGACGTGTTGACATACGACACCACGACGGCACCAGGGTGCTCCTGCTTCCAGGCCCGCAGCTCATCCGCCGTGATCGAATCCGCGAGAGAACAACCCGCATGGGCGTCCGGCAGGAGCACCGTCTTATCCGGGTTCAAAATGGCGGCCGTTTCGGCCATGAAGTGCACGCCGCACAGCACGATGACCTCGGCCTCCGCCCGCATGGCGGCGCGAGCAAGCGCGAGCGAGTCGCCCAACACGTCCGCAATGTCCTGGATCTCCGGAAGCTCATAGTTGTGCGCGAGGATGAGGGCGTTTCGCTTCGACTTCCACTCGAGAATTTCCTCTACCAGCGCGTCGCGCGCCACGTTCGCCTCAATCATGCCGACTCCTCCTTACTTCACGGCAAGGCTCAAGTTCGAAATCTCCTGCTCCATGGACATCCGGCTCGGACGTGCATAGGACGCTATCGGCGCTGGGGCATCTCGCCGGACGTGCCCCCCTCGGCTCTCTCGCCTCCATCGAGCCGCGCGGGCGATGAGCGACGCAGTGACGACAGCTCCGGAACCCGGGTATTGCGCTCTGAGTTCGTCGAGCCGTTCGATCGCGGCGCAAAGCCCCGGCTCATCCCGCACCAGACCGACGCATCGCCACATCAGCGGCGCGAGCTCGCCGAGGACTTGGGCGTCCTCCGTCGGCTGAAGCAACCAGCGGGGCTCAACGGGTGTCTCCCCTCGAACACTCGGCTCCTCGCACATTGCGCGCCCGAAGCGCCTCCCCATCGCGACACATTCCAAGAGCGAATTGCTCGCCAGGCGGTTCGCACCGTGCACCCCCGTGCACGCGACCTCGCCGAGTGCAAAGAGCCCCGGCACCGACGTGCGCCCGGCGAGATCGGCTTCAATACCGCCCATCAGAAAGTGCGCACCGGGTGTCACCGGAACCGGCTCCGCCGCGATGTCGATCCCTGTGCGTGCGAGGCGGGCCGCAATCGAAGGAAAGCGCGACGTCACATCCTTGACGCGTGTGGCGTCGAGCAACACGCGTTCACCCGCCTCCTCCGCCTTTGCGATGGCAAGCGCGACGACGTCGCGCGTGCGAAGGTTGTCAGCCGGATCGGCGAACAAGGGCGCGCCGCGCTCCGTGACGAGCACCGCCCCGGCGCCGCGCAGTGCCTCGGAGAGAAGCATGACGTCCCCGTCGGGGCCGATCCAGAGCGTTGGGTGAAACTGGACGAACTCGAGATTCGCAAGCGTTGCCAAGGCCTTGTAGGCGAGCGCGATCCCTGTGCCGAGCGCCGTCTGTGGGTTCGACGTCCGGCCAAACAGTGCGCCCACGCCCCCCGTCGCCAACGCCACCGCTCGCCGCGCCGCCACCCCATGGTACGCGCGGCCATCCCACGTCCAAACGCCAACGGCGCGGCCGGTCGGGTCCTGCGCCACGGCCACGCAGGTCTCGCGCCGAATTTCAATCCGCGGATGACGGACGGCGGCGCGCCACAGGGCTTCCGTGATGAAGCGGCCCGTCTCGTCTCCACCCGCGTGCACAATGCGGGCGCGCGAATGGCCTCCCTCGCGCCCCAAGAGCAGCGCGCCTGTGGGGTCGCGATCGAACGGTACCCCCATGCGCGTGAGCCAGGCGATCACGTCAGGCCCCTCGGCGGCGAGTTCGCGCACGCGCGGCTCGTCGCAGAGCCCTGCGCCCGCGCGAAGCGTGTCGTCGGCGTGGAGAACCGGCGCATCCCCGACGCCCACGGCAGCCGCGAGCCCTCCCTGGGCGCGCGCCGAGCTCGAAGCGCCCGGGCCGTCCCCCGCGATGACGCACACCTCATCCCACTCGGCCGCGCACAGGGCGGCCGTGAGCCCGGCGATCCCGGCGCCCACCACGACGACGCCTGCCGATTCCATCGCGCCACCTCCTCAGATGCGCTCCATGTCCACGTCAAGCCCTACGTCCACCGCCGAGGCGCGCATGGTGATGTGGCTCATGGAGATGTAGTCCACGCCCGTTTCTGCGACCGCTCGCAGCCGGCCAGGGCGCATATTGCCGGATGCCTCCAGGGGCACGCGGCCCCCTGTGCGCGCCACGGCCTCGCGCATGGCGGCCAGGTCCATGTTGTCGAGCAGGATCACGTCGGCTCCGGCGGCGAGCGCCTCGTCGAGCTGCTGGAGCGATTCGACCTCGACCTCAATCTTGTGCGCAAAGCCCGCGCGCGCCTTCGCGCGCCTCACAGCCTCGTAGACGCCGCCAGCCACGGCGATGTGGTTGTCCTTGATGAGCACCATGTCGTCGAGGGCAAAGCGGTGATTCCCCGCTCCCCCAACGCGCACGGCGTACTTTTCGAGCGCCCGCCACCCCGGCGTGGTCTTGCGCGTGTCCAGGATGCGCGCCCGGGTCCCTTCAATTTCTCTCACCGCGTCCCTCGCTGCGGTGGCAATGCCGCTCAGGCGAGAGAGAAAGTTGAGCGCTGTCCGTTCCGCGCTGAGGATGGAGGCCGCATTCCCCTCCACGCGCAGGACGACGCGGGGTTCGTCCAGGTCGGTCCCGTCCGCTTGTTCCACCTCGATGCGGAGATGGGGATCCACCTCGTGAAAAACCGCTTGGCAAACCGCCGTCCCACACACCCTGGCAGGCTCCTTGATCCACACGCTCGCGCGTGCGGTTGCCTCGGGCGGAATGACGGCTTCCGTCGTGAGATCGCCCCGTCCCAAATCTTCCGCAAGCGCAAGCCGGATGAGATCACGCGTCACCAGGTCGAGCCACATCGCCTTACCTCCTCTTCGCATCAGCCCTGGCACGCGCCAGGCGGCCAATGCTGTTTAACCCGACATGCCGTTCAAACACCTGTTTAATCAGCTGTATATACACTAACACACACGCAACCACTTTGCACCTGGAAATCGGACGGAGCCGGTTGCGTTCGTCGGGATCGAGGGGTATACTCGAATCAGAACATATGTTCGCATTGCGGCTCGAGCTCGTCCCTTTCGCGGAGGTCGCACGAGGAGGAGGATGTGCATGGAAGCGCCGAAGTTCATTCCGATGGGTGTGAAGCGCGCACTGAATCGGGTGCGGGCCGGGAGCATGCCGTTTGGCTGGTCGCTCAATCCGTATCGAGGATGCGGACATGGATGCGCCTTCTGTTACGCGCGAGGGACGCACGAATACCTTGGCTACGGCGCGGACGACGCGTTTCGCTCCCGCATCCACGTGAAAGAGGATGTGCCGAGGATTCTGGAAGCAGAACTGGAGGCTCGGGTCGCGCGGTTTGGAGGAGATGTAGAACAAATGGCTGCGCTCCTTGGCACCGTGGCGGTGGGAACGGCCACAGATCCGTATCAGTCGGCCGAAGCCCGCTTTCGCGTGACGCGCCGCTGCCTCGAGGTATTGAGCCGGTATCGTGTGCGATTCAGCGTGACGACGAGATCGCCCCTGATCCTCCGGGACCTCGATGTGCTCCAGCGCGCCAGACTCGAAGGCGTGCATGTGAGCCTGCACACGCTGGATGCCGAGGTTTGGCGAGCGTTTGAACCGGCCACACCCCCGCCGTCCGTTCGGCTGCGCGCCGTCGAACGACTGGCCAAGGCCGGCGTTCCGGTGAGCGTCTTCATCGCCCCTGTGTTGCCGTATCTGACGGATCAGATCGACCATTTGGCCAAGCTGATGCAGCAGGCGCGCGACTGCGGCGCCTACGACGTCATGGTCTCCTCGCTTCGCCTCGCGCCCGAGGTGAAGCCGTGGTTTTTCTCGGTGCTGAAACAAGCGTACCCCGCATGGGTCCCGCGCTACGAGCGCATGTACGCGGGACGAGCGTATCCGCCGCGCGCGTATGCCGAGCGGCTATACGCGGCGGAGGCTCAGGCCAGGCGCCTGGCGGGATTTGCCCCTCGCGCTCACGCCGATGCGAAACAAGGACCCCATGCCCCGCACGCGGCCTCGGCCCGTTCGCCGCTGTGCCACGCGGAAAAGGGCGCGGAGGCCGCGAAGTGCGTGCAACTGAGGCTGCCGCTGTGAGGTCACATGCCGATGTATTGCGCGTAGAGCGCGCGGGCGCGGGCGGGATCGTCCGTGCCGTGGACGAGCGCGCGCCCGTTGGGGAAGACGGTGATGGAAATGTCGCCCGTTTCAAAGCGGAGCAGCGCGTCGTTGGCGCGCACCACCCCGAGGGGGCGCAGCCGGTCGGCGAGCGCTCCAAGGGACAGCGCCGCATCGCGCTCGGGCCGAACCTGAATGGTCTGGCGGCCGCAGAACGTCACCGAGAGCGCGCGGCGACCCGAGCCGAGCGCCGCAAACACCCGCTTAGCGCAGCACGGGCAATTCGGCTTGGGGCCACCCATGCGGATGAGGCGCACATCGGTGTTCCAGAGGTCCGCCTGGAGGATGGCATTCGACAACGCGTCCTCCTGACCGGCGAGGTACTTCAACACTTCTGCCACCTGATACGAAGCCATCCATTGAACAATGGGCGAAATGACGCCGACGGTGTCACACGTGTCATGTCCGACGCGCGCCGCGCGCCCGAGCAAGCACACAAGGCAGGGGGTTCGCCCGGGGCGCAGGAAGGCACTCGTACCGTGCGCCTCCACCGCGCCTGCATACGCCCACGGCAGCCCGTGCTTCACGGCCACATCGTTCACCAGATACCGAACTTCGAAGTTGTCGCTCCCGTCCACGATCACGTCCACGTCGGCGAGCAGACTTTCCGCATTGGCCGAGTCGACGTCGTCCACCACGGCATCGATGGCGATGCTCGCGTTGGCGGCGAGAAGTGCGTCTCGGGCTGCGACAGCCTTGGGCCGCCCGGCGCGCGCGTCTTCCTCGGTGTAGAGGATTTGCCGCTGCAGGTTGGAAGGCTCCACGATGTCGCGGTCGATGAGTCGCAGATAGCCGACGCCGGCGCGCGCCAATTGAGCGGCGCTTGCCGTCCCGAGCGCTCCGAGGCCGACAATCGCCACGCGCGACGATGCGATCCGCGCCTGTCCCTGCTCGCCGATGTGACGAAACCGGATCTGCCGAGAGTAGCGTTGGTGAAAGTCAAAACCCATCCGATGCGTCTCCTTTTCAACTGCGGCCCACGACGCCTGCCTCCGGGCTGGACGGCGACGGAACGCCCGATTTCGGAATGCGACCGGCGCGACGCGCGAGATACCCCGCTTCGACAGCGAGTCGCATCGCACGCGCCATCGCGACGGGATCGCCCGCGCGCGCAATCGCCGTGTTGACGAGCACCGCGTCCGCACCGGTCTCGAGGGCGAGCGCAGCGTCGGAAGGCGCCCCGATGCCCGCGTCCACCACGACGGGCACGCGCCCGCGCACCTCGTCGACAATGCGCGCGATGCGCTCAACGGATTCGAGGCCGCGGCCCGTGCCAATGGCCGACCCGTACGGCATCACAGCGGCGCAGCCCACCTCGAGCAGGCGCCGGGCCACGACGTGATCGTCCGTCGTATAGGGGAGCACGACAAACCCCTCCTTGACAAGGACCTCCGCCGCCTCGACGGTCGCGATGGGATCGGGCAAAAGCGTGCCGTCGTCCGGGATGACCTCGAGCTTGACCCAATTGGACAGCCCGGCGGCGCGCGCCAGCCGCGCGGTGCGCACCGCCTCCTCCGCGGTGTGACAACCAGCCGTGTTCGGCAGGAGCGTGTAGCGGTCGAGATCGATGTAGGCAAGCAGAGACGCCTCGCGCGCGTCCAGATTGACGCGGCGCACAGCCACGGTGACGATCTCGGCGCCTGAGGCGTCGAGCGCTTCGCGCATGACCTCTAGCGAATCGTACTTGCCCGTACCCACCATGAGGCGGGAGTTGAAGGATCGCCCTGCAATCACCAAAGGTTCCACGGGAAACATGCTCCTTCCAGCGTTCAATTCATCGTCCCTGCCACCCATTCGGCGAGGACTTCACTCGACGGCGCGATGCGTGGCCCACCTAAGCGAGCGAGCCGCCCATACCGTTCATCCGCCGCCGACAAATCGGACGAGCTCGATCACGTCCCCCGCCTGAAGCCGCTCGGCACCAAAGTCGCGCCGGTCGACGATCTGCCCGTTTCGCTCGACGGCGACGGGCTCGCCCTCGAGCTCATAGTGGCGGATGAGATCGCGCACGGTCATGCCGTCCGGCAGATGGACGTCCTTACCGTTGAGCCGCACCTGCACGCGTATCACCTCCAAACGCCGTCGTCTGCGCACTCGGCCAGAACGGGCGCCACGCCTCCTCGGGCTCGCGCCCGAGCACGGCGGCGGTCACCATGCGGCCGGTGATGGGCGCAAGAAGCACGCCGTTGCGGAAATGGCCCACGGCGAGCGTAAGACCTGGAGCCCCGGGCCACGGTCCGATGACGGGATTCGCCTGTTCCCCCGCGATCCGCGGCCGTAACCCGCTCCACGCGCGCAGCCATTCGGCGCCGCGAAGCCCGGGCACGGCGTCGAGCGCGCGGGCCGCAAGCGCCGCCAAAGCGTCCAGGGTGTTGCGCTTGTCATAACCCGCGTCGGGCTCCTCCGTCGCGCCAATCACGACCGTGCCGTCCCGCTTCGGGACAAGATATGTGCCGGCGTCGTAGACGGTGTGGCGCAGCAGCGCGCCCTGCACAGGCCGCACGGCGAGCATCTGACCTTTCACCGGGCGCACCTCAACCCGCGCACCGAGCGGAAGCAACAGCCGCGAAGCCCATGCGCCCGCGGCCACGACGACATGATCTGCGGCGTACGTCCCCCGCGCCCCGCGGATGCACCAAACGGCGCCGTCGCGATGGATGCGCAAGACCTCCTCGCCCTCGAAGACCGCGCACGTCTGCGCCACGCTGGCGCGAAGTGCGGCGACGAGCCGCGGCACGTACACGTTTCCGTCGCGGGGCAGGTAGAGCGCGCCCCACGCATCCGCAGCGACACTCGCCTGGAACGCACGCAGATCATCGGGTTCGAGCCACACGGCCTCGTCCTCGGCCTCCCGCTGCCAGCGCATGCGCTCCCGCAGCGCCATCGCTTGGCCCTCCGACCGGGCAAGCTGTAAAATGCCATTCTCCACCCACTCGATGTCGACCCCGGTCTCCTCGCGCAGCTCTTCGGCAAAGACCGGATACATCGCCCGGCTCGCGCGGCACAGTTGGTAAAACGCGTCTGGCCCGTGCGCCTCGAGCTGCGCCCCGAGCATCCCGGCGGCCGCGCCCGAGGCCTCTCCGCCCAGCTGCCCTCGGTCGATCACGGCCACACGCAGCCCGGCGCGCGCCATCTCCCGCGCTGCCGCCATTCCGATGGCGCCGCCCCCGACCACCACGACGTCATAGCCCTGCATGCGGCATTTCTCCCCTCACAGCTGGAAATGTCACCTTCGGCGGCGCCTGGCACCGTGCCATCGCCTCCTTGATCCGCGCTGCCGCCCCGCGCGGATCCGGCGACTCCACGACTGCGCCAATCACGGCCACGCCGCTCGCGCCCGCAGCCAACACCTCGGCCACGTTGGCCGCATCGATCCCGCCGATGGCCACGACCGGGATGGAGAGCGCCTCGACGACCCGCGCCAGTTCACGCACGCCCTTTGGCGGCAAGCCGGGATGGCTCGCGGTCGGAAACACATGGCCAAACGTGACGTAGTCCGCGCCCGCGGCCTCTGCGGCGAGCGCCTCCTCGAGCGAGTGCACCGAGCATCCGATGACAAGCGGCTTCTGCACCGCGGCCAACAGGTCGCGCACCGCGCCGACGGGCAGCGACTTCGCGGCGAGATGCACACCGTTTGCCCCCGCCGCCAGGGCAACGTCGACGCGATCGTTCACCAACACGCTGGTTGCCAGCCCGCCGTCGCGGATCCGCGAGAGAAGGGAGCGCGTCATCTCATACACGGCGAGCGCAGGGGCCTTCTTCTCCCGGACTTGAAGGACGTCTGCGCCGCCCTCTGCTGCGAGCCAGAGCGCTTCCTCGAGCGGCACAGCCGCCTGCCGAGATCGATCACTCAGCACATGGAGCACATGGGTCATGTTGTCATCTCCAAAAAGAAAAGCCGCACCCTCACAGGCACGGCAGGTTTCCAGTCTGAACCTCGCAAACGCGCCGCCACATGGCAGCCATCCAATTTTCGAATCCCAAGCTCAGCTTACGCCGGGTTCACTTCGACAAGACCTCGGTCAACACCGGCACGATCTGCTTTTTCCGGGACACCACGCCCTTGAGAAGCGCCTGGTGGTCCTCCAGCTTCACGCCGTACGCTTGTTCGACGGCAGCGGACGCGGAGCCGAGCGCGAGACCCACGGAGTCGTTATTCAGGATGTCGGTCACGACAAAGAAGAACAGGTCCAGCCCCTTGTCGGCGATCTTCTTCTCCATGGCCTGAAGGATGTCGCTCTTCTTCGCCAGGACGTCGTTGACGTCCACCGCGTTGACCTGCGCGATTTCGACCTTGTGACTCCCCATTTGGAACTCCTTCGCATCCAGCGTGAGGAGCTCCTCCACGGTCTTCTGGCTCAGGTCCGCGCCGGCCTTGAGCATCTGAAGCCCGTACTCTTCGAGCTTCACGCCCGCCACCTCAGCCAGTTCGCGCGCGGCCTTCACGTCTTCGTCCGTGCACGTGGGGGACTTGAGCAAAAGCGTGTCCGAGATGATGGCCGAGACCATGATGCCCGCCACATGGCGCGGGATGGCCACGTTTTTCTCCTTGTACAACTTGTTCAGAATGGTGGCCGTGCAGCCGACCGGCTCAGCCCGATAGTAAAGCGGATCCGCCGTCTCGAAGTTCGCGATGCGGTGGTGATCGATCACTTCCACGACCTTCACCTGGTCGACGTCCGGCGCGCTCTGTTGGCGCTCGTTGTGATCGACCAAGATGACCTCGCTCACCTCGCTCGCGACGCTCTCGATCACGCGCGGCGCGGGCACGCCGAAGTGCTGGAGCACAAACTGCGTCTCGGGATTGGGCTCGCCAAGCGCCACCGGCTCCACATCCTCGCCGAGTTCGCGCTTCAGATGAGCGTATGCGATCGCGGACGTGATCGCGTCCGTATCCGGGTTTCGGTGGCCGAAAATCAAGCGCTTCGCCATGCAGCCGACTCCTCCAAGCGATTTTGTAAACATTCGAATCCAGTATAGCAGGTTACAAGGCTTGTTTGCACGGCGGGTTCGCGCCCAGGGTCACGCTTCGGCGGCCACGTCGTTGCCCGGTGCCCCCGTGCGCCCCCGAGGCAGCGCGTGCCACCAGCCCGCGACGAGCGCGGCGCAGGAGGCGGCGCCGAGCCACATCCAGGCGGCGACAGGGACCACGCGCAAGGACAGGCCAGCGAACAGAGAAGCGAGTGGGGTGGCAATACCGGCGAACGAGTAGATGATCCCGAAGGCGCGACCGCGGACCTCTTCCGGGATCGCGCGCTGCATGAGCGCGAAGCCGATCGCGTTGATGATCGCCAGAGCACCTCCGAAGAGTGCGACGATGGAAACCGCGAGGGGCACCGTGCGCGACACACTGAGCGCGAGGAGCGACAACGCAGTGAGGGCGCCAAAGGCTACGAGTCCGGTGCGCGCCTGCAACTTGGCCGCAAGACCCGCGCACAGGCTGCCGGCCACCTGCCCGAGCGACAGCGAGGCGTTCAAAGCGCCGTAGGCCCAAGCTCCCGCGTGAAGCACGTGGTGTGTCCACACCGACATCAGGAGGTCAACCCCGGCAAACGAGAAGTTCACGAGCACAATGAAGGGCAAGACGGCCACATACCAGCGCATGCGCGCGACGACCCGCCAGCCCTCGGTGAACTGCGTCCACATCGCGGCCTTCGGCCCCGCTACTGCGGACGCCGCTCGCCACGGCTTGCCCTCGCGCTGCCACAGGCGGATCACGTTCGCCACCGCACCCGCGCTCGCCAGAAAGCTCAGGCCGTCGATCGCGGCGACCCACGGCACGCCGAGCATCGCGATGCTGGCTCCACCCAGGGCGGCGCCGACCGAGACGGCGAGGCGCGACGTCGTCATGACGAGGCCGTTGGCGGCCACGAGTTCTTCGTCCGGCACCAGGCGGGGCAATAGCACGCTCTCCGCGGGGCCGAACAGGCTCGCGCCGACCCCGTGCACCGCCAGGATGACGAACGTGACGCCGACAAACCCGTGGGGCCATAGGGCGTACGCCAAAGCGCCAGCGAACGACACCGCGGCGCGGGCGAGATCGGTCCACAGCATGACGCGGCGGGCGTCGCAGCGGTCGACAAGGCTGCCGCCGACGGCGGACAGGAGGTTCGGCAAGGTCAGGACCAGGCCGGCAGCGGACAACCAATAAGGTGAGCGCAGTTGGAGCTCCCAGTACGCCATGATGAAAAAGAGCTGCGTACCGAGCTGGGACAGTGCCTGCCCCAGCCATACGGACGCGAACGCCGGACGCCTCAAGACGCGGAACATGCTACCCTCTCCTCTCGCGAAGCGGACCGTCACTCACTCGCTTCGCCGTATCGGGCCTGTGGCCACGCTGGGGCGCGAAAGCGGGAATGGCCGAAGAGGATCACGGCCGCGACCGTCAATCCACATGGGATGAGATCCCACACGAATGCGGTGTGAATCGACTGATTCAGCGCGTCGACGAGCTTGGTGAGCACGAAGTCGGGCATCGAATGCCGCATCTGCGGCGACATGATGGCGCGCGGGTCCATGTGGCTGAACTCCTGTGCCTGCGGCACGCCGCGAAACGCGAGCGACACCTGGTGAGCGAATGCGTGCTTCTGGATGGCGCCGTAAATCACGATGCCCACGGTCATCCCGAGCTCCCGCACGAAGTTGTTCGTCGAGCTGCCTGCGCCCCGGTTTTGCGCGTCGAGATCGCTCATCGCCGCCATGCCGGTGACCGAGAAAAACGGCCCGATCCCAAGCCCCACCACCACCATGTCCAAGAGAACGAGCCAAGAGGGCGAATCGGCGCGCAGGCCGAGCAGGAGCGCGATGCCCACGCCGAAGACGAAGGCGAACGGCAGGAGCACCGTCCGAAACGCGGCGCGACTCGCCCAGCGGCCCGCCACGGCGGCTGTCACCGACGATCCGACCATCATCGGGAGGAGAAACAGCCCGGCGTCCACGGGCGATCCGCCCCGGACACCTTGCACATAGATGGGGATCCACACCACGGCCACGATGTACGCGCTGCCGCTTACAATGCCCGCCACGTTCGAAATGGCGAACGTGCGCTTCCGAAACAGATGAAGCGAGACCACCGGCTCCTTCGCCCGCATCTCGACCACGAAGAACACGGCGAGAAGCAGAGCGGCCAACGCGAAGCCCGCGACAATCGGCGCCGAGTTCCACGCGTACCGCTGTCCCCCGAACTCGAGCGCAAACGTGAGCGCCGTCACACCGGGCACCAACGTGAAGATGCCCAACCAGTCAATCGCCTGCCTCCCATGGCGCGCCGATTCGCGATAGGCGAACAGGATGAGGACAAACGCGATCACGCCAATGGGCACGTTGATGAAGAAGACGATGCGCCACGACCAGTGCTCCGTGATGTAGGCGCCGAGGAGCGGACCGAAGATGCTCGCGAGCCCAAACACGGCGCCAAACAGCCCCGAGAACTTCCCCTGCTCTTCCGGCGGCACCACGTCGAAGATGATGGTAAACGCGATCGGCATGAGGGCTCCGCCGCCGACGCCCTGGATGGCTCTGTAAATGGCGAGTTCCGTCATGTTGTGAGCCGTCCCGCACAAAATGGAGCCCATCAGAAAGGCCGCGAGGCCAAACATGAAAAACCGCTTGCGCCCGTACATGTCTGACAACTTGCCGAAGATCGGCATGCCGGCCATCTCCGTGAGCATGTAGGCCGCCGTGATCCACACAATCTGCTCCAGGCCGCCCAGATGTGCCACGATGTTGCCCGTCGCCGTGGCCACGATGGTGTTGTCCATCGCCGCGACGAAAATGCCCAAAAGAAGCGCCGCAACGACGAATCCGCGCTTGGACGTCCCCTTTGCCACGTCACCACTTCCTTTCTCCGCATTCCACGCCTATCCGTTTGCACGCGCGTCGATGACGTGTTCCACCTTGGCACCCGGATGGACATCGCATGTGCGGCCGTATTCCACACACTCGATTTCGCACCCCACCCCCACGCGCACGACCTGCGCTCGAACCACCCGGGCGCGGGTATGGACGAGATCGACCTCGTCCGCCTCAATCACGTCCGCCTCAAGGGTCCCGTGTCGCCGAAAGGAAGCGCCCCACGCGTGCTTGGGCAGCTCCACGACCAGCCGCCCCAACCCCATCTCTCGCACCCGGCATGGGCCGTGGAGCCGAATGCGGGCCTCATCCGCGGAAAACAGGCCCTCCACCGTCAACGCCCCGCGAATCAGCGCCCGATCTGCTCCGCAGTTGCCCTTCACCTCAATCTCGCCCGCTGTCTTCAGCTCGCCCGCCGACAGGTGCCCGCCGCAGCGCAGTGCACCTTTCACGTCCAACTTCGCCGCGATCACGTCGCCCTGGCACGTGACCTGCCCCATGATGGACGCGGTGTCCGCCGAGAGATCGGCTTCCGCGTCGAGTTGGCCCATGACACGCAGGCGTTCACACACGAGCGGACCGCGCACGTCCGCCTGTCCCATGATGCGCACCCTCGCGAAGTTGCCGCCCGCCGAGGTCGATTCGCCCATCACGGTCAAATTGGGCTTTGCATCTCTCGCCACGGCCATCCCTCCCTTCAAATCTGAACCGCTTCGCCCACCACGGCCGCCCCGCGCCGTTCAAACGTCGTCCGATACTCCACGAGGTCCACGCGGCAATCGTCCCCCACAATGACCACGTCGCCCCGGACGCGCCGTGCCACCACGGCCTCCACCTCCACGCGATCCCCTTCAATGGTCTCCACCTCGAGCCTCGGCTTCGAAAACCAACCTCCTCGGCCCACAGCAACGGTGAGCGTGCCACAGCCGATTTCTCGCACACTCGATTTCCCCATCAGCTCAAATTCGATCACGTCCGCATTCACCAGGCCGCCACACCGCAGATTCCCCGTCACGCGAACGGCCTCCGCTTCCATGGCCCCGCTGACGCGCACCCGCCCGCCGACTCGGATGTCTCCCGCGCGCAAACTGCCCTCAAAGCGGGCCACACCCGAAATCGACGCGGCTTCGCTCACCTCGCAGTTTCCATTCACGCGGCACATGCCGTTCACCTCCAGGGCGCCCGCCGCGATCGGCCCCTGCACGTTCAGACGCCCATTCACTTCAATCCGCCCTTCGGCGCGCAGGCTTCCTTCCACCTGCGCACTTCCATTCACCTCGCAGGTCTCGCATGTGATGTCGCCCAGCATCTTGGTCATGCCGTTCACTTCCACTCGCCGATACACGCCCCCGCCCATCGACGTGCGGCCAGACACCTCTAAATCCTCCGGCATCCACAGTTCCCTCCTCATGTGCAGGTGCCACGCGATCACATCAGCTTCAACTTCAAGCGTTCGACCGCAGCCGCCACGTCGACCGTGAAAGCGATGTTCGCTTGCGGGTCGAACGCGATCTCGGCGTTCGGCGCGCGCGCCAGCCAAACGCCGATGCCAAGCTTGCGGACGAGATCGATACGCATCTGCATGTCACGAAACACTGTTACATATCCCTCGTACGATTGAACGAGCTGGCGCGCTTCGTCCAAGCTGACCTGTCCGCTCTCCAAAGCCTCGTGTACCAGGTACAGGCAGACGATGTCGCGAAACGGCAGGATTCGGGCGTGCGCATTCACCTCGCGATACAGCCTCAGGGCCAGCTCGCTCACCACCCCGAGGCGGACGAGGTCCTCCCCCGCGCGTTCCAGCTCGATGCCCTGGGGCGAGAGCCGCTTCGCCAACTCGTCCAGCGGCACGTCTTCTTTCCATTGCTTGATTTGCTCAATGCGGCTCAGCATTTTCTCGCGCGGAAAGAAGGTCTCCTGACCCGTGAAGGTCGCCTTGCGAATGAACCACTCTTCTGGAATGAGCTGTTTCCGTTTCCACCGATACAGCTGGCCGTAGGAAATCCCCGTGAGTTCGAGCAACTCCTTTTTGGAGATCAAATCGTCGCTCATGTGCATCATCAACTCCAGCGACCTGATCGTAACATAACACTGTTACGTTACGCAAGCGCCGATTGTCGCCTTTGCGCGATGCCACCACATTCGCTCGCGCGGCACGAAACCTCGTGCATTAGAAAAAGCGCCCGCCGCACGGGCAGGCGCTTGACCGTCTTCATTACTTCGTCACGTACCAGTACTGCATCTCCGGCAGGCCGTCCGCCGAATTCAGGTGTTGCAACACGCCCTGGACGTGAGGCGACACCACCGTCAAGGAAGCCGGGTTGACGGTCCACAGGAACGGCAAGACTTTTGCGGTATACATCTCATACTCGTCGAATACCTTCATGGTCTCGGCCGTGGTCGGGTACGGCATGTGGGTCGCGTTGATCAGCTGATCCTCCTTCGGATCGCTAAAGCCCGTGCCGCTGGACGCTCCCGTGTTGAACAAGCCCTCGCCCGACGGATAGAACCCGGGTCCGTTGTACACCCAGCCCGAACCGAGCGCCAAATCCCACGAGTGATTCGACGGCGTCGCGGTGATCGAGATGAACTGCGCAAACGGCTCAGGCTTCAGATTCACCTTGACCCCAATTTGCGCGAAGTCCTGCTGAACGAGCTCCGCCTCTTGCTGCGTGGACTCGCTGCCAGACACGTACATCATGGTAAATTCCATTTTCTTGCCCTGCGCGTTGGTCATCACGCCGTTCTTCAGATGCCAACCTGCGCTTTCGAGCGTCTGCTTCGCCTTGGCGAGGTTAAAGCTGTACAGACCGTTCACGGCAGGGTCGTAGAACTTCGTCGGCGGCTGCGACGGAATCGGCCCGTACAGCGGCTCAGCAAAGCCCTTGTAGATGTCCTTCACCATGGTCTCGCGGTCGATGGCCATCTGCAAGGCCTGGCGCACCGGCAGCTGGTCGAAGATGCTCGCGTTCGGCGCACCCTTGTACATGTTCATCTCAATCCAGAAGATACCGAACGTGTATTCCGGCGTCACCGTATCGCCCATCGAAGTCAGCGCGGACTCCGAACCAAGCTGCGACTGATCCAGGTAGCCGACGTTAATCTGGCCGCTGCGCAGAGCCGCGAACTCCGACTCGTTCGAACCCTCGTACTGGAAGACAATCTTGCTGACCTGCGGCTTGTGGCCCGCATAGCTCGGGTTCGGAACGATGACCCACTCCTGTTTGTCCTTCGCGATCAACGGCTTGAACGGGCCATCCACGACCTTATCAAACATCATGTTGGTCGCGTTGTTGCCGAGATACTTGATCTCGTCCATGATATTGGACTTGACGTCCATGTAGGAGGCTGGCAGCGGCGTCAGCTGAATGATGCCGTTGTAAATGAACCACTGCTGGTTGGCCGGCTGCTTCAGCGTGATGGTCACTTCATAGGGTCCATTCGCAACAACGCTCTTCACACCATTTGGGATGTCGCCCGTTCCTGCGCCAACAAACGGCCACGGGCTAGGCGCGTTCGGCGCCGACGCAGCCTTGATGACGTTCCACGTGAAGAGGACGTCTTTCGAGGTGACGGGCTGGCCGTTGGACCACTTCCACTTCGGATTCAGGAAGATGTGATAAACGGTACCTTCCTTGTTGTACGTGATGTTCTTCGCGATGGAATCCTGCCAGTTGATGCTGTAGTCATTGTTTAAGACCAGCATCGGAATGTACATCTGGTCCACAATCTGCGAATTGTAGAGGGAGTCATTCGGAGCATCGAAGATCGGCAAGAACCAGTTCAGATCCGTCTGCGGCGGAAGCGCGTAGTCAATCACACCGGCAGGGTTGACGGCGCCCGTCGTCGTGGTCGTCGTGGTGTTGGTCGACGTATTGGTCGTCGTGTTGGACGAGTTCGTGCTATTGGATGTCGAAGTGCCGCATCCCGCTACACCTAGCACAATCGCGGCAGCGGCTGCGCTGGAAACAAGCGCTCGTTTTCTCGTCTTTCGCACAATTTGCTCCTCCCTATGAAAGCCTAGAGAATGCCCGCATTGAGCGGTAGGCTCAATGCGGGCCAGAAGCAGGTGTAGAACCAAGGACAACTTTAGTATAGCAAGTCCTTTCGCGCTTTGCACGCATTTTTTAAAGAAACCTTCAATACGTCATATCGCTGCGTCCGAAGCACCCCTCATTGTCCCGAAACGGTCCAATACTGCATCTCCGGGATTCCGACCGCACCATTGTAATACGGAAGGACGTTGTGCACATTGGGTGCAATGACGGCAATGGTGGCGTTGTTCACGTTCCAGAGCATGGGCAGTTGCTCAGCCGTGTACAGCTCGTACTGATAGAAGTGTTTCATCGTCTCCGCCGTCGAGCTGTATGGGACATGCGTGGCGTTGATCAACGCATCCTCCGTCGGGTTGCTGT
Organism: Alicyclobacillus vulcanalis; assembly: GCF_900156755.1. GTDB lineage: Bacteria > Bacillota > Bacilli > Alicyclobacillales > Alicyclobacillaceae > Alicyclobacillus > Alicyclobacillus vulcanalis. The sequence continues at coordinate 155,580 of NZ_FTOO01000001.1, read as the reverse complement.
ACCCCGTGCCACTCGGTGCACCGGTATTAAACAGGCCGTCGCCAGAAGGATAGTAGCCCGGTCCGCTGTAGATCCAGCCCGATCCAAGCGCCAGATCCCAGTTCGTTTCTTTGGGATTGCTCGTCACCGAGATGAGTTGGTCAAACGGCATGCCCTTGAGCGAGACCTTGATGCCGATTTGTCCCAGCTCCTGCTGGATGAGCTCCGCCTCCTGGACCGTGGTTTCCACGCCAGTCGCATAAATCATGGTGAAGTTCATTTTTTCGTTGCCCTTCGTCATGACGCCATTTTCAAGGCGCCAGCCGTGGGCCTCCAGCAATTTTTTCGCGGCCGTTGGGTTATACGGATACAGCTTCGCCACGGCAGGGTCGTAGAATTGAGTATTGGGGTTCGACGGGATGGGCCCGTGAAGGGGCACGGCGTAGCCCTTGTAGATGTCTTGAGCAATCTCCTGGTTGTTAATCGCCTGCATCATCGCCTGACGGACGTACAGCTGATCGAAAATCTTCGAGTTCGGCGATGCCGGATACATGTTCATCTCCGTCCAAAACACGGCGAACATGTATTCCGGCGCAATCGTGAAGCCGGACGATTTCAGTTGAGGCAGAGCGGCCGCTTCGGACGGGTCAATATAGCCCACGTTCACCTGACCACTGCGCAGCGCGGCGAGCTCGGACTCGTTCGACCCTTCGTACAGGAAGATCAGCTTCGAGACGCTGCTCTTGTGCCCCGCGTACATTGGGTTCGGCTTCAACACCCACTCTTGCCGGTCCTTACCCAAAACCGGTTCAAAAGGTCCATCGACGACTTTTTCAAACATGAAGTTGGGACCATTGGCACCCAGGTACTTCAACTCGTCGGTCATATTCTTCTTAACATCCATGTACTTGGAAGGAAGAGGCGTCATCTGCATCAGGCCGTTGTAGATGAACCACTGCTGGTTGGTCGGCTGCTTCAAAGTCACCGTGACCTCGTACGGACCGTTTGCCACGACGCTCTTGATGCCGTTGGGGATGTCGCCCGTGCCCACACCCACGTACGGCCAGGGCGCCGGCGCATTCGGCGCGCAAGCGGCCTTCATGACATTCCACGTGAACAAGAGATCCGCAGACGTCACGGGCTGACCGTTCGACCATTTCCACTTCGGATTCAGGTAGATGTGATAAACCGTCCCAGAAGAATTGTAGGTGACCTTCTCCGCAATGGAGTTCTTCCAGTCGATCTGATAGTTGTTGTTCAGCTGCAAAAGAGGAACAAACATCTGATACACGAGCTGTGCGTTGGCCAGTGAATCCGTGGGACCGGTGAAGAGCGGGAGAAACCAGTTCAAGTCTGTGGCCGGTTGAACGGCGTATTCAATGACGCCGCCTTTTCCACTCGCAGAAGCAGCGCCGACCTTGGGAGAAGCGACGTTTGCCTCATTCGTCCCTTGTTGTGGAGCTTGAGTCCCACAGCCCGTCGCACCGAGGACAATGGCTGCCGCCGTGCCTGCAGCCCAAGCGATTTTGCTGCGACGTTTCACAGTCTCTCGAACCCCCTCAATGTTCTGGAAATCTCGCATTTGAACTGCGATTTCAGAGAATCAGGCTCATTGTACGATGGGTCGACGGGCGTGTAAAGTGCAGAATATGTAACAATCTTGCACATTACATCGACAAATCGTTTTAGCTTTGCGAATTTCGGTCAGAAAAAAGGACACACCGGCCATGTCCCGATGTGTCCTGTCACCTTTCTTATCAGATGCCCAGCATTTTCTTCACAAGCGGGATTTGCCCGCGGTGGTGAGCAGTGTGCGCGATGGCGTAGGCTGCAAGCTGGCGCTTGTTCACCTCGCCCACGCCGAGCTTGGCGCCCGGCTCTTCCAGCTCCTCGGGCGACAACGATTCAAACGCGTCCTTGGCCAACTGCTCGTTCTCTGCCCACATCGATTTGATCTTGTCCACATCCCAGCTTGTCGCGACAAACGGCGCGCGAGCGTCGATGTCCACGGACTCACCTTTCAGCTGGGCGAAAAAGCGGCGCTCCACGAGCAGCGTGTGTTCGACAATCGAGGCAATGTTGTTGAAGTTGTCCGCTGGCTTCTTGAGCCACTGCTCGTCCGACAGTCCATCCACCATCTGGTGCAGGGTTTTGTGCACCTTGACATACAGATCATACAAGTCGCTCATCTCTTTCACCACGGCCTGTCCCTCCTTACGCATTGCGTCACCTTGTACGGGCGCCTCTTTCATTCTAACTCCAAAGCCCTACGAACGATGAACATCTGCAGATCATCGCGTCCCCGCGGCCCCAGCAGAACGCTTGGTCCTCCACAGGCGCGCGTGCCCCGAGAGCGCGGCGCGAGCCGTTTGGACAAGCGGCGACGATTCATCGGTACGCTGCGAGGCAAGATTTGCTACAATGTGCCTAGCCTCATTCGACATGTCCCGAATCTTACGACGGACTGGAGGAGCCCCTGTGCGCATCTATATCCTTGGCGGGTCAGGCTTTATCGGGCGCCACCTGGCAAAGGAGCTTGAACGCCAGCGGCTAGAACCCGAAATCGTCCGGAGACCGTATACACCCGAAGCGCTGCGGACGCGCTTTGTGCAGAGCATCGAGCGCGGTGAAGCGTACGCCATCTGCAATCTCGCCGGTGCTTCCCTCAACGCCAAACGTTGGACCGCGGCGTACCGGCGCGAAATCGTCCAATCGCGCGTGGAGACCGTGCGAAGCGTCGTGATCGCACTACGGGACCTGCCTGCAGCGCCAAAGGCTTACCTCCAGGCGTCAGCCGTCGGTTACTATGGCACGTCGCTCGACGAGACATTTACTGAGCTTTCCCGCCCGGAAACGACTTTCTCGCGCGCGTCTGCGCCGAGTGGGAGCAGGCGGCCAAGCCGCTCCAGTCCATCACGCGTGTCTGCATTCTGCGATTCGGCATGGTGCTCGGCCGGGATGGAGGTGCACTCCCGCTGCTTTGGCCCCTCTTTCAAATGGGCTTTGGGGGCACCGTCGGCAGCGGGTCGCAATGGATTTCCTGGATTCATGTCGACGACGCCGCGCGCATGGCGGCGTGGCTCTTGACCTCACCGGATTTGGACGGCGTGTACAACGCCACCGCGCCACATCCCACCCGGATGCGCGAGTTCACCCGTACGCTTGCCGACGCGCTCCGAAGGCCCCACCTCACCCATGTGCCCGGAGCAGCGCTGCGGCTCGTGCTCGGCCGCCGCGCCACGCTCGTTCTCGACGGCCAGCGCGTGCTGCCTACGCGCGCTCTCGATCTCGGCTTTCCCTTTGCGTTTCCCACGCTGCACGAAGCCTTCCGAAATTTCCTCTGAGGCAGACTTGTGCCACGGCGTGTCCGGCCCTTAGAATGAAATCGATTTCCCCCTCAATCTTTTGCAGGGGATCACAAGAAAGGAGGCGCACTTCGTGGCCACTCGTTTCCGCTGGGTCATCATCGGTCTGTTATTCTTCATCACGGTCGTCAACTACATCGACCGGTCCGCCATTTCGTATGCCATCGGCGACATCGCGCAGGTCCTGCACCTGAACGACAGTCAGATCGGCATGATCCTCGGCGCCTTTGGCATCGGCTACATGATCACGACGTTCTTTGGCGGCATTTGGGTCGATCACGTCGGCGCACGCTGGGCCCTGTTCTTCGCATCCCTGTTGTGGAGCCTGTCCATCGGCTTGACGGGCGTCGCCGCTTCGTTCGCCATCATCTACGCCATGCGCATCCTGCTTGGCGTAGCGGAGGGCCCCAACTTCCCAGCGGTCAACCGAGCCGTGGGCGATTGGCTGTCGCCGCGTGAGCGCGCCATTGCGCTCTCCAACTCGCTCGTCGCCGTGCCCCTCGCGCTCGCCATCGGTGCTCCCATCGTGACGTCGCTCATTCTGGCCGTCACCTGGCGCTGGATGTTCATCATCCTCGGCATCGTCGGCCTCATTTGGGTGCCGGTATGGTTCTTTCTGTTCCGAGACTTCCCCGAGCACAGCCGCCACGTGAACGACGAGGAACTGCGCCACATCCGCGCCTCCGAGTCGGTTGACCGGACGCGTCCCGCCAAGGAAATGCGCTTTCGCCAGGCGCATCACGTGTCGTCGGGAACCCTGTGGAAGTATCTCCTGGTGAACCGCACGTTGATGGCCAACAACTGGTCGTTCTTCGTCTTCGGCTATTATCTCTTCTTTTTCATGACCTGGTTGCCGTCGTACCTCAAGAGCGAATATCACCTGAATCTCAAGTCCGTCGGTGCCTTTTCCATTCTGCCGTGGGCGCTCGCGACGGTGCTCTTGTGGCTCGTGGGCTACCTCTCTGACGGAATCCTCCGCCGCACAGGCAGCCTTCGCCTGGCGAGATCGTACCCCATCTGGATCTCGCAGCTGCTCTCGGCACTCTGCGTCCTGCCGCTCACCTTCACGCACGATCTCACGACGGCCATCGTGTTCATCACCCTCGCCGTGGGCTTTGGCATGAGCGCGAACTCGACCTTCTACGCCATGAACGTCGACCTGATGCGCGAACGCACCGGCACAGCGCTCGGCGTGATGGACACGTTCTTCGCAGCCGCAGGCTTCCTTGCGCCGGTCATCACGGGCTGGATCGTCAACGCGACGGGCAGCTTCAAGAGCGCGTTCTGGCTCATGGCTGTGCTCGCGGCGACGTCCGTCCTCGCTGTGCTCATTTTCCATCAGCCGGACAAACAACGCCGCATTGAGGCTGATCTCACCTCCAGCCGCACCCTTCCGCACTGACTCGCAAACGCCTCGCGCCCTTGCACGCGGGGCGTTTCTCCTTTCTGACGATCCCGTCGCCCATTTCTCACGCCCAAATCGGCAAACCCAAGGCCCGCGCCGCATGCGGACATGCGACGCAGGCATACGCTGTTCACATGGGCGCAAAGCCCCGCCCACGGAAGGAGACCTTGGATGCCTTCTCTCATCGTGATTGGCACGGCGGCTGCGGACGCAGCGCTGCAAAACGCGGGCATCTTCCTCGGTGAAGGCAACGTCGGCGGTTGGGATGCCAACCGCAAGATGTCCAACGCGTACAGCGGAACCTACGGCGCTTTCAACGTCCTGCCCGGAATGGTGAATGTGAATGTGGATAACTTTGAAGTCGTGGATGGCGCCATCAACGATGCGGACTTCAAACTGACCTTGGGTGCCAACGGATAACCGTCTGAACTCGCACTTCACGAAGGCGGAGGGGTGACATGCCAAGTGTCATCTTGCTCGGTTCACTCTTGATGAATACGCCTCAGCAAAACGCCGGCGCCTTCGTCGGTGAATACAACTTCGCCGGCTGGGACGCCAACCGCAAGATGAGTCAAGCGCACGGCGGGGAATTCGGCTTCTTCAACTGGAGTCCTGGATTTTACAACCTGAACCTCGACAGCTTCGAGGGGATTGACGGCGCCATCAACGACGCCGACGCGAAGCCAGTCATCGGAAACAATCTTTGATTCCAGTGGGACTTCGCGTACGGGCTATCACAGGTTCAAGGAGGAGATCACCATTCCTGCGCTCGTCTTCATCGGTGCCAACAACTCCATGACGCCACAGCAGAACGCGGGGACTTTCATCGGCCAGGTCAACAACGGCGGTTGGGATGCCAACATGAAGTTCCAGGCGGGCAAGAGCGGCAACTACGACGTTTTGAGCTACAACTTGCAGATCTGGAGCCTGCTTTTCGACAGCTTCGAGCTGATCGACGGCCAGGTCAACACCTTTGACCTGAAGCCCGATGTCGAAGGCAACGTGTGACGCGGCGATCAAGCGAGGGAGGCGATCCCCATTCCCGTGTTCATCCTGAGCGGCGTGCTCAACACCATGACGCCACAGCAGAACGCCGGCGTGTTCCTCGGACAGATCAACATCGGCGGCTGGGATGCCAACCAAAAATACGGCGCAGGCAAGGCGCTTGACGCGGGGCTGCTCAACGTGCTCGTCAGCAGCAACACACTCATTGATAGCTTTGAAATGATGGACGGGGTGATTCATGATCAGGATTTCAAGCTGAACTACGAGTGGAACTTCTGAGGATGCGGCATCCCGTCCCGAACTGGAGGTCGTGGCGTGCCTACGGTCATCGCGTTTCAAACGATTGTCAGCAACACGCCGCAGCAGAATTCGGGCATCTTCATCGGCGAGATCAACATCGGCGGCTGGGACGCGCACGTCAAGTCCAACACCGCCCAGGCCTCCGTCTCCGGCGCGCGCAACGCGTTTTTGCTGACGCGCAACCTGAACGTCGACAGCCACGAGCTGTTGGACGGCCTGATCTTTGATCAGGACTTCAAGCCCACGTGGGGCGTGCAGTGCTAAGCCATAGGGCCGCCCAAGTGGGCGGCCCTGGTTGGGTCCGTCACGCATTCAACAGCTTCAGGAATTCCCGCATGAACCCGGGGAGATCTGGCCAGGCGTGGCCGGAGACGAGGTTGCCTTCGACGTACAGCGTCTCGGAGGCGTACTTTGCCCCCATCGCCTCCACGCTCGGCTTGCAGGCGATATACGCGGTCATCGTGCGCCCTTGCAGTTTCTCGCGCACCACCTCGAGCACCTGCGCAGCATGGCAAATGGCCCCCACCGGCTTATGGGCATCAAAGAAGTGGCCCACGATGCGCGGCACGTGCTCGTTCAACCGAATGTATTCAGGCGCACGGCCGCCCGGCAAGATGAGCCCATCGAACTCCTCTGGGCGAACGTCCGCAAACGAGGTGTGTGCTTGAATTAAATACCCAGGTTTCTCCGTGTACGTGTCCCAGCCTGTGAAGTCGTGGACGACGGTGTTCAGCGCCTTCTTCGTCGGCGCGGCAATGACCGCATCCATCCCTTCCTCGAGGAGCCGATAATAAGGATAGTAGATCTCCAGCGCTTCGACCGCGTCTCCCGCCAAAATGAGGACTTTCTTGGTCATCCGCACATCCCTCTCCTCGTGCCGATTGAGCGCCGAACCCGGCGCCCATCTCCATTGTATGGGATTTCACAGTCCTCGTCCACGTTCCGTTTTCGACACCGTTCGACCCGGCTCACGCGCCTCCCGAGGCGCGTGCCACCCGCTCGGCGAAAGCGACGAGATCGATGGCCACTTGGCTGACCTCCTGCATCGCGGCAGCGAGCGCCTCCATCGCGGCACGCTGGGCCTCGGCCTCGCGGTCGACCCGTTCAATGGCTCCGTTCAGCGCCTCGAGCATCTCGACCATCTGGCGGGTGTTCTGCGCGATGACATCGGTCTGTTCCCGCGCGCCTTCCGCTAAGCGGCGGATCTCGCGGGCGATCACGGCGAATCCTCGCCCATATTCCCCTGCGCGCGAGGCCTCAATGGACGCATTCAGCCCGAGAATCCGGCTCGTATCGGCGATCTCCCGGACCTGATCCGACAGCGCACCGACGTCGCGCACCGCCCTCAGGACCGCGCGAGACTCGCGCGCGACGTCGCCCAAACCTGTCACGAGGACTTGCATGGACGCTGCCATCTCCTGCAGTGTCGCACCTGTCTGCTGAACGGACGATGACAACGTCGTCGCCAGCGCAAACAGGCGATGTTCGTCGTCCGAGCCGGCGTCACCGCCGAAATTCGAATCCACCGCCTCTTGTCCCGTGGCGGGGACGGTTGAACGGGTTTCCACCGACATCCCCCTCTGCAACAAGCTTCGCTTCGCTATTCGGTTCAACATCGGCCCGGCCGCTTCCTGCTCCCATCCTTCTGCCGGATCGAAAAAGGGCGCCCCACGGGCGCCCCCTGTCGAACACGCAGCGCGTCATTCCGCGTCTGCAAGCTGTGGATTTTCGCCTTCCGGGAAGTTGGGCTTCGGGAACCCGCTGCGCACGCCCCACGCGTAAAAGATGAGGGCGGAAACCGCAACCACGACCATATCCCAGCCATACGGCAGGACACCTGTGCCCCCGAACTTGCTGCTGCCGAGGCAAGACACAAGCGCCATCCACAACAGGTAGACGATGAGCCACAGTCCCCGGCGCAGATGCTCCGAAAAGCCGCGCCAGCCCGCCTTGGCCGTGTAGTAGAAGTAGACCGGCAGCCCAATCAAAATGACGATGATCACCTCGCCGGTCAGGGGCCACTGCGCCCAGTACAGAATGAGGGACGCAAACATGAACGCGATCGGCGCGATCACGGCCATGCCCGGGACGCGGACGGGGCGCTCGACGTGATCGCCCATCTTGCGAAAGGCCATGACCGCGATGGGGCCGGTCACGTACGAGATGAGGGTGGCTACGGAAATGACGCCGGACAGCTCGCCCCAGCCGCGGAACATGAGCATGAAGATGTAAGCAATGACGAGGTTGAGCCACATGGCCGCCCGCGGCACACCGTACTTCGGATGAATCCGGCCAAAGACCTTCGGGAAATAGCCGTTGGCCTCCATGCCGTGGACCATGCGGGCCGTGGTGGCCGTGTAGGTGATGCCCGTGCCCGACGGCGAGACAAACGCGTCAAGGAACAGAATGATGGCCAGCCAGTTCACATTGAGTGCAAGGGCGAGATCGGCGAATGGCGACTTGAGATTGATCGCGGCCCAGCCGTGGCCGAGAAGGCTTGCAGGCATCGAGCCGATGAATGCGGCCTGCAGGCAAAGATAGATGACGCCTGCGAGCAGCACCGAGCCAATCACCGCGAGCGGGACGTTGCGGCTTGGGTTGCGCGCTTCTCCGGCGAGGTTGATGGGGCTCTGGAAGCCGTTGAAGGCGAACACCACGCCAGATGTCGCGATGGCCGTGAGCACGCTCGCCCAGCCGTTCGGCGCAAAGCCGCCATACTGCGTGAAGTTGTGCGTGTCGAAGTGGGCGGCCACGAGCCCGATGACGGTCAGCGCAGGAATGATGAATTTAAATACGGTGATGGCCGTGTTGGCCCGCGCGAAGAGCTTGACCGTCCAATAATTCAGCAGGAAGTAAATGAAGACCAGGATGGCGGCGAGCAAGAGCCCTGGCGGTGTGAGCGTTTTATTGACGTACAAATGGTGGGTCCAGGCGGCCCAGTGCCACGGCCATGAGCTCATGTACTGAATGGACGCCTCGGCCTCGATGGGAATGACGGACGCGATGGCAATCCAGTTGGCCCAGCCGGACAAGAAGCCGACAAACGAGCCGTGAGAGTAGTGCGCGTAGCGCACCATGCCGCCGGATCGCGGGAACATGGGGCCCAGTTCCGCATAGGTGAGGCCGATGAGCAGGATGACGGCCATCCCGAGGATCCAGGCGACGATCGCGGCCGGACCCGCGACTTTCGCGGCTTTCCAAGCTCCGAACAACCAGCCGGAGCCGATGATCGAGCCGAGCCCGGTCATGGTGAGCGCGACGAGATGGATCTCCCGGCGCATGCCTTTGTCCATGAATGTCCTCCTTTGCGTGATCCGAGTGTGATGTGCCTGGCGCAGGCGCGAAGACGCCCGCGGAACTTGGCGTGATCGCTTTCATGTGCCCTTGCACGAGCTTGCGCTGTCCACCATACGCCCCATGATGCCGAATCAGAGCAGCGCTGTCAACAGAGATACTTATTGGAATTCTACAAGAATTCAATCCAGCCGACATTCTGCGTCAGTTCGCAACTTTTCTCTTCGCATCGGGCGTTTGCTAGGCGTCTCGGGCGTTTGCTAGGCGTCGACGATTGACCGCGCGCGGATTGCGGACATGAACGCGAGGCGCGGGACATATCGTGAAAGTGGGCAAAAGATCGAAAGCCCTTCAGCTCTCCAAAGAGGGTTGAATCTTCGTAAATCTCTTACTATGATAGAGTTGAAAACGGTTTCTAACCGTTTTCTGAATTCGTAAGGAGGGGACATCGGTGGCAGTTCAAGAAGTGAACGCAAGCGCTCTGCATCCAGATGTCGTCGAGTTTCTCAAGGGCCCCAAAGGGTTGTTTATTGACGGCGAATTCGTTCCCTCTCTTTCAGGAAAGACCTTTGCGTCCATCAACCCCGCAACGGAGGAAGTGCTGACGGAAGTCGCGGAAGCGGAAGCTCCCGACATCGACCGCGCCGTGAAAGCCGCACGCCAGGCCTTCGAGTCTGGACCTTGGTCGCGAATGAGCGCCGCGGATCGGTCTCGTCTTCTCTATCGACTGGCAGACCTGATGGAAGAACATAAACTGCAACTCGCGCAACTCGAGACGCTCGACAACGGCAAGCCCATCCGCGAGTCTCTGAATGCCGATCTGCCGCTCGCGATCGAACATATTCGCTACTACGCGGGTTGGCCGACGAAAGTCGTCGGGCAAACGATTCCGGTGGCAGGCAAATACTTTAACTACACGCGGCACGAGCCGGTTGGTGTGGTGGGTCAGATCATCCCGTGGAACTTCCCGCTCCTCATGGCGTGCTGGAAGATCGGTGCGGCGCTGGCCATGGGTTGCACGGTGGTTCTGAAACCGGCGGAACAGACGCCGCTCTCAGCACTCTACCTCGCGAAGCTGATCCAGGAGGCAGGATTCCCAGCCGGCGTGGTCAACGTCGTCCCCGGCTTTGGCGAGACGGCCGGGCAGGCGCTCGTCGAGCATCCCGACGTCAATAAGATTGCGTTTACCGGCTCCACGGAGGTCGGCAAGCTCATCATGCAGAACGCCGCCCGCACGCTGAAGCGCGTGACGCTCGAGCTCGGCGGCAAGTCGCCCAACATCATCCTGCCGGATGCGGATATGAAACGCGCGATCCCCGGTGCGTTCATGGGCATCATGTTCAATCAGGGCCAGGTCTGCTGTGCCGGATCGCGCCTGTTCGTGCAGAAGAAGGCGTACGACAATGTGGTGGCCGATCTGGTATCGCTCGCAAAAAACATCCGTCAGGGTCCGGGCCTGGAGCAGAGCACGGAGATGGGGCCCCTCGTGTCGGACGAACAAGAAAAGCGCGTGCTCGGCTACATTGAAAAGGGCATTGAGCAGGGCGCCGAGGTTCTCGTGGGCGGTGCCAAAGCGTCGGAGCGCGGCTACTTCGTGCAGCCGACCATCTTCGCCAACGTGCGCGACGATATGACCATCGCTCGGGAGGAAATCTTCGGCCCGGTGGTGGCGGCGATGCCGTTCGAAGACCTGGACGAGGTGATTGCACGGGCAAACGACACGGATTACGGCTTGGCCGCGGGCGTTTGGACGGAGAATATCCGCAATGCCCACTATATCGCGAGCAAACTGAAGGCCGGAACCGTCTGGGTGAATTGCTACAACGTCTTTGATGCGGCTGCACCGTTCGGCGGCTACAAGCAGTCCGGCATCGGGCGCGAAATGGGTTCGTATGCGCTCAACAACTACACCGAGGTCAAGGACGTGTGGATCAGCCTGAGCTAACTGGAACGCTTCGGGCCCGGCTCTATGCCGGGCCTATTTTTCTGCCTAAATCCAGACCTGTAGACGTTTGTAGACACCTGCGCGCTCGTCATCTCCTACGATGGAGAAAAGAAAAAGATTCGATTCGCGAGGAGGGTGCGCGGTGTCTCAACCCGGCATTCCGAACATTGACCCGACGATATCGGTCACCCGTGACGATGCCATCAACCTGTTGCTGTCGTCCATCGCCATGGAGGAGCTGGGGCTCGGCCACCTGACGAATGCAGAGGCTGAGAAAATTCAGTATGTCCTCGGCACGCTGGCTGGCGCCACGGGTACCCAACCGTCGCTTGACGACCTGCTGACGCTCAACCAATCCGTCAACACCACGCTGGATCACATCATTCGCAAGGAACTCATCTTGGACAGCAAGCTCAACAACGTCATGTCCCTGGCGAGCGCAGGGCCAAGTGGACCCACGGGACCCACGGGACCCACAGGTCCCACAGGTCCCACAGGTCCCACAGGTCCCACAGGTCCCACAGGTCCCACAGGTCCCACAGGTCCCACAGGACCGGCAGGTTCAAGCGCCATCATCCCCTATGCGTCTGGCCTGCCCGTGGCGCTGACGACGGTGGCCGGGGGCCTTGTCGGCACGACAAGCCTGGTCGGGTTCGGCAGTTCCGTGACCGGCGTCACCCTGTTGGGCTCGGGCCAAATTGACCTCACCGGTGCGGGCGGCACGCTGCTCAACTTTGCATTCTCCATGCCGCGCGACGGCACGATCACGTCGATCGTCGCCTACTTCAGCGCCACCGCCGCCCTGAATCTACTTGGCACGACGGTGACGATCACGGCGCAACTGTACGAGTCGACGACGCCGAACAACACCTTCACACCCATTTCCGGCGCCTCCGTGACGCTCACTCCGCTGACGGGAACCATCGCACTTGGCCAAATCGCGACTGGCAGTGCCACCGGGCTCGCCATTCCCGTCACCGCGGGCACGCGGCTGCTGCTCGTGTTCTCGGCCACCGCAAGCGGCTTGTCGCTCGTTCAGACCGTCGCGGGTTATGCGTCCGCCGGTGTCGCCATCAGCTGAGCCCTGGGCGCAGCCATCCACATCATCCCCACGCCCATCCGGCCTGTCCCGCAGCCCGGATGGAGACGCAGGCGGTCAGGCCAGCCACGATGGCCCTGACCGCCTCCGCGAGAGGGTCGAGCGCGATCGCGCGGATGCAGGCGCGCCCGGCGCGCACCCCAACGCAAGCTCTGGCGCTCGCCAGAGATGATGCGCCGGATCGCGCACTGGCGAACACATCGCCTTGCCATCCGACTGCCGCACATTCCGAGGCATTGCGAGGCCCGCTTCCGGTGTCGCAAGCGGCACGAGCGGCTCAACCGAGCGTCGCCACAACTCTTGGCGCAACCGAGCCCACGCCGCAGCCAGGTCCGCCGTCCCCGCCTCTTCAACCCGCAGCGCCACCATGGAGACCAGGCGGCTGATGGCCATCGCGCCGTCTTGTTGCCGTTCCACCGCGGTCTGCTCCCCCGCCTGCCGCGACCTGTCCAACAACGACTCGATCGCGGCGCACTCCCAGTGAAAGGCCTCCCCATGCGCGGCCAGCGCTGCGAGCCGCGCGTGCCGCGCTTGCGGCGCGCCCGAACCGAGGCGCCCCGGGTGGTGGCACATCGCCATGACCTGGCGGCGAATGCGTTGCAGCCCCTCGTGGTGATCCAGGGCCGCGCCGAGCGCATGCCGACCGCCCGATCGCGCCAAGAGCGCCACAAGGCGCGCCGACGCGACGTCCCACCGGCCGAGTTGTTCCACGATGGCATCGAGCGGGCTATCCTCGAGCTGTCGCGCCACGTGCTCTATTCCTCGGAACATTCGCATTCACCGGGGCCAGGCAACATCCGAAGCACAGCGTCCAGCTTCATCTGCAAAAGCAGTTCTTTCCGGATGATGGTGCGCAGCATGCGCTCGATCGCGTCATTCAAACCCATGAGATCGGCAAGGGACAGGCCAGGTTGGGCCATGGCCCTTTGCAGTTTTTCTCCCTCTGCATTCAGAATGTGCGCAAGGCCCATCTCCTCCATGGCGATGGAGGCGAGCAGAAGGTGCATGACCTGTTCCCGCGTTAACTCGATGTCGGGCCGAATGTCGGGGATATTGGGCATGGACACGACGCATTCCTCCCTCTGCACAGATGTATGCGGGCCACCGCCCAAGTGCGATTCAGGGCGCGGGCCGGATCGCACCGGGGCAAAGCCGCATAGCCTGAACCATCACCGGGACACCGGGAGGAATGCGTATGGCGACGTGGTCGTTATGCATGATTGTCCGCAATGAGGAAGAAGTGCTCGCGCGCTGCCTCGAATCGGTGGGCGATCTCGCCGACGAAATGATCGTGGTGGACACCGGATCGGAAGATCACACGGTCGAGATCGCCCGGTCGTTCGGCGCGCGCGTGGAGGAATTCGCTTGGTGCGACGACTTCAGCGCCGCCCGCAACTACGCGTTTCGCCTGGCAACATGCGCCTACATCCTGTGGCTCGACGCGGACGACGTGATTCGGCCGGAGGACATGGCCGCGTGGAAGGCGCTCAAGTCGGCCCTCCCGCCCGACGTCGATGCCGTGACGGCATGGTATCACCTCGCGTTTTACGGTGACCAACCGTCGTACAGCTCCCGCCTCATCCGGTTGGTGCGGCGCGCCGCAACCTTTTGCTGGCGCGGCCGAGTCCACGAGTACCTCGACGTGCGCGGCAACATCTTCCACGCGGAAACCTCCATCTGCCACCGCCCGATCCGCCACGACGCGTCGCGCAACCTGCGCATCTACGAGGCCCGCCTGCGCGCCGGCGACGTGTTCGATGCGCGCGACACGCTCTACTACGCCAACGAGCTGTTCGATCACGGCCGAATCACGGAAGCCATGACGCAGTACGAAGCCTTTCTGACCTTGCCGAACATTTGGAAAGAGGACGCCATCTTCGCCTGTTACCGTTTGTCGGATGCGCACCTCAAATTAGGGCGGCACGAGGAGGCGCGCAGGGCGGTGCTCAGATCCTTTTTGTACGACGCGCCTCGCTCCGAAGCGTGCTGCCGGCTCGGCCACGCCGCACTAGAACAGGGCGATCTCGCCGCGGCTTACGAGTGGTACCGCCTCGCCACCGTCTGCCGCCGCCCGCCCAGCTTCATGGGTTTCCTCAACCGCGCCTGCGAGACCTGGCTTCCGCACATCCAACTGTGCGTCATCTTGGCCCGACTCGGTCACTACCGCGCGGCCTATGAGGAAAACGAGCGGGCGGCCGCGTACCTTGGCCGTGAACATCCGATGATCCTGCGCAACCGGGCAGCGCTCGCACCCTTGATTTCACCACCCACCGAGGGCGAAACGGACGACTAGGTCCCAGGCTGCCCACGGTTCAGACGGCTCACACGGGCCGCAGGTGTTGCATGACAATGGCGGCCGACTGCGTGTTGGCGGGCCCCGGCGTGATCCATAGGTTTTGCTTCGTGGGCCAGCCGGTGTAGTGGCTGTCATTATACTCGTACCAGTACGCGCCGACGAGCAGTGGAATGACCGGCATCCGAATCGAAAACGGTTTCGAAACGGTAGACGATGTCCCCTATCCTTTGCCTCGGCTCCCCACCCCCATAAGAAACCGCTTACAAGCCCAACATACAACGATCCTTCCTCTTGCGCAAGCCCCATTTTCACAAGATTCACAAGAGGTTCTCTCCGCGGAACGCTCCCGTTGACACCACCGCCGCGCTCGTGTGTGATGAAGCTAGAGCGTTCACGTTCGGGAAACTGGGAGGTTACGCATGGAACTTGTCCAGCTTGAGTACTTTGTGGCCGTGGCGATGCACCAAAGCTTTCGGCGCGCCGCCGACGCCATTCGCGTGTCCCAGCCTGCCCTCTCCCGGTCCATCCAAAAGCTCGAGGGCGACCTTGGCGCGCCGCTCTTTGTGCGCACCGCGCAGGGCGTGCGGCTGACCCCGTACGGCGAGGCGTTTCTGCCGCACGCGCGTCAAGCCCTGGCCGAGGTGGCCACCGGGGTCCGCAAAGTCTCGGAGCTTGCTGGTCAAGAGCGCGGCACCCTCCAGGTTGGCCTCATCTACTCGCTCGGAACGCGCTTTCTTCCTGACATCATCCGGTCCTTCACCCGCTCGCATCCCGGTGTCACGGTCAGACTGTCGGAGGCGCCCACCCAAAAGCTGCTGCAACAGCTCGACCAAGGCGAGATCGACATCGCGTTCTGCACGCCGCAGCGCGCGCCGCACCTGAACTGCGTCGAAATTCTGCGCGAAGAACTCGTGGCCATCGTCCCGCCCGATCACGCCCTGGCACAGCGCGCCTCGTGTCGACTGACCGATCTCGCCCATGAGCCGTTTGTCGCCTACGCCCGGGAGAGCGGGATTCGGCACGTAATCGAGAAGTACTGTGCCGAAGCCGGTTTCGCCCCCCGCGTGGCGATGGAAGGGGTCGAGGACCTGACCGTCGCAGGACTCGTTGCCGCAGGCGTGGGCGTCGCCGTCGTGCCACTGAACCCGCAGCTGACGCAACTGCCCGTTCGCGCCCTGAAGCTTCAGGAGTCGTGCACCCGCTCGGTGTACATGGTGTGGCACGCGCACACGCCGCTCTCTCCCGTCGCCCGCGCGTTCATCTCGTTTGTGAAGCGCATGTGCCAGCCGTAAGGCCCGCGTTCGGCTCCCGCGGCTGGCGCGGGCCGCCCCTCGTTTCGCGCTTGTGCCCCAACCTGATACACTTCTCACTGGATGCGCCAACGACGGGAAGGGGACATGTCACATGGAAATTCGCCGCTTCGTCATTTCTCCCATTCAGTCCAACTGCTACGTCGTCGCGGAGTCGTGGGAGCGAG
Organism: Alicyclobacillus vulcanalis; assembly: GCF_900156755.1. Lineage (GTDB taxonomy): Bacteria > Bacillota > Bacilli > Alicyclobacillales > Alicyclobacillaceae > Alicyclobacillus > Alicyclobacillus vulcanalis. Next base: position 139,415 of record NZ_FTOO01000001.1, on the reverse strand, counting down.
GCGCGCAGGCTGTCGTGATCGACCCAGGCGATCTGTCGCTGGACCCGGTGTTTTCGTTCATCGACGAGATGGGCCTGAAACTCGTCGCCAACTGGAACACGCACGGACACTTCGATCACGTCATCGGTGCGGACGTGTTGCGGGACCAGTATGGCGTGCCGTCTTTCCTGCATCCGGACGACCTCGTCACGTGGAACCGGGCGCCGCACTGGTACCAAACGTACCTCGCGGCCGAGGTGCCGGATCTGCGCCAACCGGATCAATGGATTTCCGACGGCGACAAGCTGAAGCTCGGCGACGAGACGTTCACCGTCTGGCACACCCCAGGGCATTCGCCAGGAAGCGTATGTCTTGTTGGAGAACGCGTGGCGTTTTCCGGCGACACGCTCTTCGCGGGGACCATCGGCCGCGTCGATCTCGAAGGCTCGGACCCGAACGCCATGCTGGCTTCGCTCAAGCGCATTCTCGCGTGGCCTGACCACCTCGAGATCTACCCGGGCCACGGGCCCGCGACGCGCATGGCGCATGAGCGGAGACACAACCGATTTTTGCTGGACGCGATGCGGGGATGACGATAGGGCGGGGCTCGTCGAGAGCCCCGCCCAGCTCGCCTCAACGGATGGGCACTTTCGCCTCAGGAGCTGCACCCGAGCGGATGTCGGGGGAAGGAATGCGGTCGAGATCGGTCAGCAAAAAGGCGTAGCTGAGGACGCCAATGATCAGAATGACGGCCGCGCAGAGGAACGCGTCCATGAACGATCCCGTCGCCTGCACGATGAAACCGGTTACAATTGGTGCAAGAATCCCCATGGCGTTGTTCCCGAACGTCAGAAATCCCGTCAACACCCCGACGGTGCCTTTCGGCGCGATGAAGGTCGGGATGCTCATGGCGATGGACGAGGTGCAAACCAGGGCGCCGAGCGCGATGGAGATGAAGAAGACGGCCCAACCCGGCGAATGCGTGTACGCCGCACCGATGACCGTGAGCCCCAGGAGCAGACACACCACGAGCACCGCTTTGCGTACCCGGAGTGGATCCCGGCCCCGCTTCACCAGCCAGTCGATGAAGAAGCCCGCGACGAACAGTTCAGAGGCGAAACCCACCAACCAAGGGATGGCGGCAAACCAGCCGGTCTTGAGTACCGACATGTGCATCTGATTCTCCAAGTAGCCCGGCAACCAAGACAAGAACAGCCAGAAGGAGTACGCGTACGCCGCAAACCCGATGAACACGCCCCACACCTTGCGGTAGCGCAACAGATGGCCGAGATTGCGCCACAAACCGCCTTCCGCCTGACCCTCTTCCTGCGATCCGCCCTCTTCGATGTAGGCGAGCTCTTCCTGGGACAGCCGCCGGTCCTCGCGCGGATCGCGATACATCGCCCAGTAGACGAACACGTACACGATGCTCAGAATTCCCGTGGCGATGAAGCCGCCGCGCCAGCTCCATTCCGTGATGGCGAAGGCCAAAAGCGGGGCGCCGATGGCGCTCGCGAGCTTCGACTCCGCATCATAGAGCGAGACGGCGCGGGCGCGCTCCGCAACCGGGAACCAATAGCCGACCGACTTCACAGCTGCCGGGAAGTACGGCGCCTCGCCGATGCCCAACAGCACGCGCCCCAAGAGGAGCAAGCCCTGACCGGTGGCCGCCGCCGTGACAAAACACGCGATGGACCAAAGCACCATGCCCAAGCGGATGACCCACTTCACGCCGATTTTGTCGAGCATGGCCCCGACCGGAATCTGCAGCAAGGCATAGGACCAGCTGAAGGCAGAAAGGACGATGCCCATCTGCCCAGCCGTCAGGTGAAACGTCCCCTCGATCGGCTTTGTGGCCATGGAGGTCGCCGATCGGTCGAGATAGTTGACGATCACGCCCACAGCGATCAATACGCCGATCCACCAACGCCGATGTTTCACGCCATCTCCTCCTCTTTCGTACTCATCATGCAGACCGAGCTCGTGCCTCTTCGAGCGATCGCAACAGCGCCGACCAGCCGCGCTGGCCGAAGTACTCCAAGGACACAAAGCCCTGATACCCGCGGGCGGTGATCTCGCGCAGCACGCGGTCATTGTCGACGTCGCCGGACGGATCGAACGCCGAGACGGGCATGCTCTGATACCACGCCTGGTGGTTCCAGTGGTAGTTCTTGCAGTGCACGTGCCGAACCGCAGGATACACGCCCCGCAACACCTGCAGCGGATCGATGTGGTCCGGATGAAAGTTTGCAGCATCAAAGATCAGGCCGAGATCGCCCGGAACCGAGTCGAGCAGGTTGCGGAGACTGTCGAGGGAATCGGCGAACGTCTGGTAGTGCGTCTCGACGAGAAGGTCCACGCCCTCCTGCCGCGCCAAGTCACGCGCGGCACACAGCGCCTCGAGCGACTCGTCCCACAGTTCTGGACTTGCGGCGCGCGATGGCAGATGGCCGAAGAAGGTCCGGAGGGCGGGCGCGCCCAGCGCAGCGGCCCACTCGCTGAAGCGGCGGACGTCGGCGAGATCGACGTCGCGATCGCGCGGGCTGCGCGAGAAGTACGTGTATCCGCTGATGACGGGCACCTGCAGCCCTTCGTCGCGAAGCGCCGCAGCAAGGTCTTCGAGCGCCCGGACTCCGGCGTCCGCAAACGGCCGCAAATGCCCCACCCACAGCTCCAAGCCCTGAACGGGCACACCGGCGCCCCGCCACGCGCGAACGAGCTTCAGAATGTCGGACAGGGATCGGTCCTTCATGCCCGTGGTGCATATGCTCCACTTCACGGCGATCCGCCCCCTTCAAACGAAATGATCGCCTTGCCGGGCTTGCCCGACAGCGCATGGTGGTAAGCCTCATCATACGCTTCGAGCGGCCACACGCCCGCGCACAGCTGGTCGAGCGAAGCGCGCAGGGCGGCGTCCTCGGTCAGGCGAGTGAGCGCCTCGACGAAGTCTTGCCGCACGTAGATGATGGAACCAAAGAGCGACGCCTCCTTGCGGACAAACTGCTGCATCGGCAGCGTGGCCTCCTCGGCGAGACCGAGCGCGACGACGGAACCGCCAGGCTGCACGCACCGAACGGCCGTGGCGATGGCATCCGGCGCGCCGGCCGCCTCGATGACCGTCGCGTAGTGATCGGGAGGAAGCTCAGAGGCAAGCGCCGTCTTCACCCCCGGCAGCAGTGCCTGGACAAAGGCCAGCCGATCGTCGCGCACGTCAGCAGCTGTCACACGCGCGCCGAGCGACCGGGCGAGCATCGCGCAGAAGGCTCCCTCGGTGCCGCTTCCCAAGACCAGCACTTCGTCGCCCGCCCCAATCGGGGCCCGATGCACCGCGTGCCACGCCACCGCGAACGGCTCCACCATCGCGGCTTGGACGTTTGACACCTCATCCGGGACGGGCACCACGTATTTGGCCTCCAACACCCAGTCTTCGGCAAAACCGCCAGGCGCGTTGATCCCGATGGACGCCTTTCGCTCGCAGATGTTCGTCTGCCCGCGCCGACAAGGACCGCACTCGCCGCAGTACGTGTTTGGGATGATCACGACGCGATCGCCAGGCGCCACCTCGACGCCCGCGCCGACCTCGACCACGCGGGCCACGAGTTCATGCCCAGGGCGGACGGGATAGCTCGCGTGCCGCAGGTGGCCGTGATACACCTTTGCGTCCGATCCACAGATGCCGCCCATGATGGTGCGCAAGCGCACCTCGCCGGCTGCGGGCGATCCCGCCGCGTCTGCCTCGGTGAGCCGCAAGCGCGAAGGCGCTTCCATCACAAGTTGTCGCATGCGCGTTCACCTCGATCTCGCTTCCACTTCCCCGGCCGGGTTGATTTGAATGTACCATCGCAGCGGATGATGGCGCCAATACCATTGTTGCGGCGACGCGATGCACATCGGTTATCACAGGTGCGTAAGAAACGCCCCTGCGGCGGGGCGTGCGAAGCCGCAGGGGCAAGTGGGAACGGATAGGACGGTTGATGGATCAGTGACGAATCAGGTAATCGAATGCGCCGAGCGCGGCGGTCGCGCCGGAACCCATCGAGATGATGATCTGCTTGTACGGCACATTCGTGCAGTCTCCAGCCGCGAACACGCCTTCGACGCTCGTCTGGCCGCGGCTGTCGACGACGATCTCGCCAAACCGCGTCTTCTCCACGAAATCGCCGAGCCACTCCGTGTTGGGCACGAGGCCAATTTGCACGAAGACACCTTCGAGATCGATCTGATGCTCTTCGCCCGTGGCGCGATCGGCATATCGAATGCCCGTCACCCGCTCGCTGCCGAGAATCTCCTTCGTCTCGACATTCGTCAGCACGGTGACGTTGGGCAGGCTGAAGAGCCGCTTTTGCAGGATCTCGTCCGCTTTGAGCTGCGGCAGGAATTCGAGCACGGTGACGTGCGAAGCCAGTCCGGCCAGGTCAATGGCCGCCTCGATGCCGGAATTGCCGCCCCCGATGACGGCCACCCTTTTGCCTTGGAAGAGCGGCCCGTCGCAGTGCGGGCAATACGCCACGCCCTTCGTCTGCAGCTCCTTCTCGCCCGGCACGCCGATGTTCCTCCACCGCGCGCCCGTGGCGATAATGACGGCCTTGGCCTTCAACGTGGCTCCGCTCTCGAGATCGACCTCGATGAGATCGCCCTTCCGCAATTGTTTCGCGCGTTGAGATTTGATAATGTCGATATTGTAGTGACGGACATGTTCCTCAAGTTGAGCGGCGAAGGAAGGGCCTTCGGTGTACTTCACGCTGATGAAGTTCTCGATGCCGAGCGTGTCGTTCACCTGGCCTCCGAAGCGGTCCACCACGATACCGGTTCGGATGCCCTTGCGGGCCGCGTAGATGGCCGCACTCGCGCCCGCGGGGCCGCCGCCAACCACCAGGACATCGTACGGATCCCGCGCGTTCAGATCGGAGACATCCACCTGGCTGCCGAGCTTCGCGAGGATGTCCTCGACGGACATGCGCCCGCTCTCGAAAAACTCCCCATTCAGGTACACCGTCGGAACGGCCATCACGTTCTTTTCTTCCACTTCCGCCTTGAATACGGCGCCGTCAATCATCGTGTGGCGAACATTCGGATGGAGGACGCTCATCAGATTGAGCGCCTGGACCACGTCCGGGCAGTTGTGGCAGCTCAGGCTGACGTAGGTCTCGAACTCGTACGTCCCCTCGAGGCTCTGAATCTGACGAATGACCGACTCGTCGACTTTCGGGGGCCTACCGCTGACCTGCAGAAGCGCCAGGACGAGCGAAGTGAACTCGTGTCCAAGCGGCGCGCCCGCAAACACGATGCCCGTGTCCTCGCCCGGCCGGTTCAGACTGAAACTCGGCCGCCGAGGAAGATCCGCCTCTTCCACGTGAATCTTGGACGACATGGATTGAAGTTCGCGGACGAGCTCCATCATGTCACGGGAGGCGTCGTCGGATCCGGGCGCAACCCGGATCACGACGTCGCCTTCCATGAGCTCGAGATACTGTTTCAGTTGTGCGCGAATGTCATCGTCGAGCACCATGGTCAGGCGTGCACCTCCTCAGATCTTGCCGACGAGATCGAGGCTCGGCTTGAGCGTCTGCTCGCCTTCCTTCCACTTCGCCGGGCAGACCTCGCCAGGGTGATTGCGCACGTACTGCGCCGCCTTCACCTTGGGAATGAGGGTTGAGGCGTCGCGCCCGATGCCGTCCGCGGTGATCTCGATGGCCTGGATGACGCCGTCTGGATCAATGAGGAACGTGGCGCGCTCTGCGACACCTTGGTCCTCGATCAGCACGTCAAAGTTGCGGGAAATCTCGTGCGTCGCATCGCTAATCATCGTGTAGGTGATCTTCTGAATGGCGGGCGAGACGTCATGCCACGCCTTGTGCACGAAATGGGTGTCCGTGGAGACCGAGTACACTTCCACGCCGAGCTTCTTCAGCTCCTCATAGTGGTCCTGGAGATCCTCCAACTCAGTCGGGCACACAAACGAGAAGTCAGCCGGGTAGAAGCAGAGAATGCTCCATTTCCCCAACAGATCTTGATCCGTCACCTCAACAAACTCTCCGTTGCGGAACGCCATGGCCTTAAACGGTTGAATCTTCTTGCCGACGAGAGACATGCTGATGAAACCCTCCTTCGTACAATAGGAATGTGACTATCTATGTCCTCCGCCGGAGGCGGCTCGGACCGACGCGTAAGTCCTTCAGCTCTTTGGAGAACGAGAACTTTGCAGAACGAGAACGTTGAATTATAATCAACTCGTAACGAGTTGTTCTTTAGAATCGTTCTCATCTACGTCGCATTATAAAAAAACGTCCGGGCATTGTCAAAGCCCCTGGAGCTCAAACGAGAACGCAGGAAAGGAGGGGGTGACATGCAGGCGCACAAGGATGCGGTTCAACTGCTTAAGGAAGCGGGCCTGCGCGTGACCCCGCAGCGAGAGGCCATTTTGACGTTTCTATTGGAATACGACGGCCACGCGACTGTGGACGATATTTATTCTTCCCTGCAAAGCCGCTTTCCTAGCATGAGCGTGTCGACCGTGTACAATACCGTGAAGCAACTGTCCCAGGTCGGGCTCGTCAAGGAAATCGGCGTCGGTGACGGCGCGAGCCGCTTTGACATGAATGTGGAGCCTCATCATCATCTGATTTGCGTTCGTTGTGGGGCCCTGTATGACTTTTATCTCGAGGAGCCCATTCGCCTGTCCGTGCCTCCGGAGGCACAGGGCTTTGAGATTGAGGACTATCATGTCGAGGTGCGAGGCGTCTGTCCCAAGTGCAAAGAGCAAAAACCTTCGTGAGAACGCGGGCCCGACGCCAGAGGGTGGCGCCCTTTGACCGCACGCCGGGCGCCACTCTCCCGGTGCCTTACGGCTCACGCGGCGCAGGCCTCTTGTCCCACCGGTCTGCGCGGTCACGCGCAAGTCCGCGGACGCGCCGTTTATTTGTTCACGCGCCGTTTCCGCTCGTTTCCCCCGCTCGACACGACGCCATACGCCGATTCATTGACTCCCCGCCGCACGTGTTGGATAATATCCCAGGCTGTACACATCTGTCATGCGATTGCCACGAAGGCCTTTGTCGTGGTAACCCAGGTTGCATCTCACAGATAGGACGCCCGTCCATCGGTTTGCACCGCTCACGCCCCGTACCTTCGACAAATTCCCTCGGCCGGCCGCAACGCATGACATCACGAACGAGGGAGGTTGATGCATCGCGTGACACCCATCATGACGTCCACCCCATCCACTCGACCGGCGCGCGGGTGGAGCATCCGTGCCAAACTCATCACCCTGTGCTTCGCGCTCGTCCTGATCCCAAGCCTATTCATCGGTTTCGCATCCTTCTTCGCGACGCAAAACCACGTCCGAGACCAACTCAATCAAGATGTTGAGACCAGCATCGGAATCTTTAATCGCGACGTCTCTACCTTTGTCGCGGATCGCGAATCTGCGGTGCAGCACGTGGCACAACAGGTAGCCTCCGCATCCGGTGATACCGAGGTCGTATCGGCGCTCGAAGAAGCCAAGCAAGACTACGGCGATTTCCTGCACGTCTACGTCGGAACCAGCACGGGAAGCTTTACCGTCGAACCGCCCGCCCAGCTGCCGAAGGGCTACGACCCGCGGAAACGGCCTTGGTACCAAGCGGCGATGGCGGCCTCGAAACCGGTTATCACAGCGCCCTACGTCGACGCCATCACGCACAAACTGACGTTTACCGTGGCGGATCGGCTCCCCGATGGGAAGGGCGTGGTGGGCGCCGATATCACGCTGGACACGTTCGATCACATGGTCAACACCATCGGGCTCGGCACCGCAGGCTATTTAGGTCTCGTAGATGGACAATTTCACGCCATTGCCCTGCATGGCATTGCCCCCGGCACGGAGCTCAAGGTGGCGGCCATGCGTGAAATCTATCAGCACACGTCGGGTGCGTTCACCCTGCCCCTGAAGGGCGCCACGTACCACGTGATCTACACCACGAATCCGCTCACGGGCTGGAAAGTGTTCGGCATCGTGCCGACGTCGACGTATTTCAGCGCTGTGCGGCCCATTCTCGTCACGACGCTCATCGTCACCCTCGTCGCCTTGCTGGCGAGCGCCGTAGGTATTTGGTTCATCGTCCGCAGTATCACGGTGCCGCTTGCGCAACTCGTCCGGTTTGCGGAGCGCGTGGGCCAAGGCCATCTGAACGCCGACTTACACGTGCGGTCGCGCGACGAACTCGGCCAACTTGCTCACGCCTTTCGGAAGATGGTGGCATCCTTGAGGGATATGATCCGCGGTGTGGAATCTCACGCTGAACAGGTCGCCGCGTCGTCCCAAGAGCTGACGGCAAGCGGAGAGGAAAATACGCGTGCGACTGAACAGATTGCCGAGATCGTCCAGCACATCGCTGCGCGCGTCGAGCAGCAGGCCGAACGCGCGAAGGAGGACCGCGCGCGGCTCGACACCATCGCCGAGGATGTGGAGTCCGTCGCACAGAGCGCTGGCCATGCGGTTTTGACCGCGCAGACCGCCGTCCGAGAGGCCAGAGAAGGCGCCGCCACGGCGGAGCAAGCCGTGCGCCAGATGCAAACGGTGGGTCATGCCGTCAGAAATCTCGCCTCATCCATTGGCGATCTCACGCAAGACTCGGACAATATCCAAGAGATTGTGGAATTGATCCAATCGATCTCGTCCCAAACCCATCTACTAGCCTTGAACGCGGCGATTGAGGCTGCGCGCGCAGGCGATGCCGGTCGCGGCTTCGCGGTCGTAGCCGCCGAGGTCCGCAAACTGGCCGATCAGTCGGCGCGGTCCGCAAAAGAGATTCAGGAGCTCATCCGTTCCATGCAGACGCGGATGCAGGAAGTCTCGGCGTCCATGGCGGCAAGTGAAGCCGAAGTGGCTCGAGGAGCAGACGTCGTGAATCAGGCGGGTCAGCTGTTCGCGAGCATTCAGACGGGCATTCAGTCCGTCGCAGGCGAAATCGAATCTGTCGAGGCTTCGGCTCGGCGCATGTCCGCAAACGCCGCGTCGCTGCGCGCGTTTTTAGCAGAGATCGAATCGTTCATGGCGCAAACGTCGTCCGACATGCAAAACGTCTCGGCGGCCACGGAAGAGCAGTTGGCCACGATGGAAGAAATCGCTGCATCCGCAGAGGCTCTGGCCGGCTTGGCCGAGGAGATGCAGGAATCCCTGCGTCAGTTCAAGTTGGAGTCCGATAAGCGAGTCTAGGCCTTGGCTTCCCAAGGTGTCAGCTTGTCAAGCTTAGGCGACAGGCTGACGCCTTGCTTTTCACAAGGACGGCCACGGATGCGCGTCACAGCGCCGCGCCCCACAGCCGTGTGCAAGCTTCCGCACCAAGACACGAATGGGTCTTGGGATTGTCGAGCATGCAGGAATCCCATATACTGAAAAGAGAGAAGGATGCCCATGCCGAAACAAGATACGCTCATGAAGGCGCTCACCCGTTCCCTATCAGGGGGTGCCCTAGATGTGTTGGGTGTGCATGGAGTGGAGCTTGAAGAGCCGCTGTCGACGGAACTCCCGGTGAATACACTGCGCGTGGACCGCGTGTGGAAAATGAAGAACCAAGACTTATTTCATCTTGAATTTCAAACCAAACGTGAATCGACGTTGCACCGCTTTTTGGAGTATGACGCTCGCCTGGCCAATGAACACCGGGCGCGGATTCGCACAGTTGTGCTCTACCACGCAAACGTCGCGAACGCGCCCTCAGATCTTGACATCGGAGCGGCGTATTACCGCGTTGAAAACGTGTTTTTGCGAAATCTTGATGGTGACCAAGCACTGGCCGACGTTGCGAACCACCTCCGTCACGGCACATGGGAACCGAGCGATCGTATCCGATTGGGCCTCGCGCTCAACATGCGATTGGTGGATCAGAACCGAGCTTTCGATCGCGTCCGCGAACTGATTCCGCAAGTACCGGACGAGGCGGAACGTGATCTGGTTGTAAGTGCCATTCTTGTGCTTGGTGATCAAGGCCTCACGGAGGAACAACGGGCTGTCCTTCGAAAGGAGCTGAGACGCGTGTCCAAGTTGGCTGAAGAGCTTTACGAAGAAGGGCGCATGGAGGGACGCGTGGAAGAACGCGTGCAAATCGCGTTCAATCTCTTGCGCAAGGGATTGTCACTCGAAGATATCGCGGATACCACGAAGCTATCCAAGCAGGAAATAGAGGATCTCGCTCGCAAACTTACGAATTGAACCTAGGCCTGCCGAGGCGTAAAGGCTTCGGCAGGCCCGCGGTGAGCCACTGTAGGGAAGCCGCGTGGGAACAGCGGATTAGCTTTTGTGCGCAACACGCACACTTATCGACGTATTAGACCCGCGAACACCTGGGCGTGGGGGCACTTTACAAAGTTAAGCAGCATTCACGGATCCCACTGCCTTAGGAAAGAGCGTAATACACGCAAAAAATTGTCTTTATCCTCCCAAAAGGCTAAATGTGAACTATTCTCGAACACATGAAACTCCACGGGTCCGGAAAGTCCTGACGCCAACCTCGACATATATGAGGGCCTTGCCTCATCGTACCTGCCACAAACGACGAGGGCCGGAACCTGAATCTCGCGTACGCGCGTTTCTACCGACCAATCCTTCAAAACACCATCCACGGGGCCAAATTCTGCGGGTCCCCACATGTGCATGTACACTTCAACGCTCATCTTCTCCAAAGACCGACTTACAACGTCAGGCCATGGACGTAATCTGCAGAAGTGGCGAAAATAGAACTCCTGTACCGCCTTTTGATAAATCGGGTGACGATAATCTTGTAGCTCTTCATATGCGCGAAGGACTCCGTCGATATCCGGAGGAAGTTGTGCGCGTAGCTCTGCGCAACCTAAGACAAAATCGCGAGCACTGGCAGGTGAGCTGCAAATCGTTAAAGAGGCCAGTGTTGGTTGAAAATCCAGCGTATATTGGAGGGCCAACCACCCACCCCACGAATGCCCAAAAAGATGAAACTGCTCTAGACCTAAAGCTTGTCGAACAAGTTCAAGCTCACTTGTAAACCACGAGACATCAAGTACGGAAACATCAGGAACATGGTCGGATAGACCGCAGGCAAGCTGATCATAAAAAATTACGGGCCGTTCGTCAGATAGTTCCGCCAGTGGTTCCAGATAGTCGTGTGGCATGCCTGGACCGCCATGTAAACATACAATTGGAATGCCCTTAGCGTGTTCTCCAAAGACCCAATATGCAACTTTTCGGCCTTGAACGTGAATGTATTGGACTGAAGCCATTCGTCATTTCCCCTTACTCCAATGAATCTTTTGAGAAGCCGTATTCATCTTTCAGCCACGTTTCCACCTTCTGTACTGTGTTTTTTTCAAACAGGAGAACAAGCACTCCTAATCCTATCCACATCACAACAATATACGGGAACAAGTTAGATGGGTACGCTGGGATTGGATAGACGTTCGCATAGAGCGTGTACACGAGCGCAAGGATAGATATGAGTGGAAGTACGAGCGCTGCAATTCCATCCTTTTTCCTACGAGCAAAGAAGATATATCCTGTATTCGTGGATATATACGCCAGTAGCAAAGACAGAACTCCTAGAGATCCTAAATCACCAAAGACCGTGATACCTGGCAATTGTCTTAACAGAATAAGTTGGAGAAGCCCCATCACCCCGACAGCGGAAAGAGCAATATATGGAGAACCATACCGAGGATGTGTGGTACCAAAGGTGCCTAACAAGAGTCTACTTTTGCCCAATGAATACAACAAGCGTGAAGCGGTAGTGGCTGTACCGAGCGCGGACGAAAATGCCGACAGAGTCGCACCTAGCATAAGGACTGCTGCAAATGTGCGCGAGATATACTGTTCTGCGAGCAAGCCTAGGGGGGCTGACGACTGTGCGAAAGTGCGCACACCACTAGGATTCAATCCAAACCCAATTGTTTGGGTGTAAGTCGAAAGAATATAAAAACCACCCGTGAGAAAAATGGCGGCCCCAATTGCTAACGGGATAGCCTTCGTCGCGTCCCGAGTCTCTTCTCCAAGACTTGATGCACCTTCAAATCCAGCAAAAGACAGAAATGCGAAAACCGATGCAAAGGCTACCGATGACAACGAAGTGTGCTTCAATGTGAAAGGAAGTAGGCTTAAGTGGTGACTCGCGCCTCCCCGCAATAGAATTGCTATGCTGAGAATGAGAATGAGCATAATAGAAATACCTTCAAAAACCAACATGACACGCGCTCCAAGTCGAACGTCGAAAAATGCAAGCAACAAAAGCAAAAGCAGCGTCACAACGGCAGGTATGAGCCAGCCCACATTTAGACGGATAATTGCGAAGAATGACTGCAAAAAAGCGCCGACTTCTGCGCTAGATGCAGCCGTAAAGACCAAATAGGCGAAGAGCAGCGCCCACCCTGAGAGAAAGCCGGCACGAGGCCCCAATGACATAGCTGTGAAAGCATAGACCGACCCGCTGCTGGAGACGAATCGGTTAAATCGAATAAACGAGTAGGACACCATACCGATAACAATCATGGCCAAGAAGAATGTGAGTGGAACCGCTGTGCCAGCAATACTAGCGACCAAAGCACCGTTAAGAGCCATGGCTGCGGTCGGAGCCATGATGGCTACTGAAATAGCCATGGCTTCGAGCGTCGTAATTTCGCCTTTCTTTAGTGCCGTCATTTGCGTCCTCCCTGCCTGCTGTTCATAAGTCAAGAAGGTCGCTCGCAACTCGCAGTAGACATCGGTATGAAAGCGCGCTGCGCTACGGCTCATAGCGCAGCGCCACCCCTTCCTCACGCCGCGCGGTTCGTGTTTGCCTGATACCACCGCTTCACGCCGTACAACACCAAGAGCACCGCGACGCTGACCAGGCTCAGCACGAGCTGCGACAAATCACCCGGTTGAAAGGCCATGGCCACAATGACGGCGGTCATGGCCGCGATGCACACGTACGTCAAGAAGGGGAACAACCACATGCGCACCTTCAGTTCCTCACCCTCGCGCTCCATCCGCCGCCGCATCGCCAGCTCCGAACACGCAATGAGCAGGTAGATGAAGAGCCCAACGGCACCGGACGAGTTCAGCAGAAACAGAAACACGTGCTGCGGCGACACGTAGTCCATAATGATGGACAGGTAGCCGACGATGGTGCAAAACAGGATTGCCCGAGCGGGCACACCGCGGCGATTGGTTTGCAGCAACCCCTTCGGCGCATTGCCCTGGTAAGCGAGCGCGAACAGCATGCGCGAAGCCGTGTAGAGTCCCGAATTCAAGCAGGACAATACGGCCGTGATCACGACGATGTTCATGGCCGCCGCTACGCCCGGAATATGCAGCATGCTGAGTGCACTCACGTAAGGACTCGTGAGAGCCTTGCTGTCGTTCCACGGTATCATGGTAACGATAAGGAAAATGGACAGGACGTAAAAGACCAGCACTCGCCAGATGACCGAGTTCGTCGCGCGCGCCACGGCCTTCGCGGGTTCCTTGGACTCAGCCGCGGCAATGGTGACAATTTCCGAACCAAAGAAAGAGAAGATGAGCGTGGTCACGTCTGCAAACAATGCCCCGACGCCTCGCGGAGCAAATCCGCCATGTGACACGAGATTGGAGAAGTTCAGATGCGCGCCCGGCCAAAGCCCGAGCACAAACAGGCCCGCCAAAACAATGAACACGACGATCGCGGCGACTTTAATGAAAGCAAACCAATACTCAAATTCGCCGTAGGATCGCACGGACAACAGGTTCGACAGCGTGAGAAGCAAAAGCAGAACGAGGGAAAGCACCCAGAGCGGCACACCGGGCAACAGCCAGTTGTGCAGCGTCAACGCGCCGGCGGTTGCCTCCACAGCGACGACGATGACCCAGAAATACCAGTACAGCCATCCAATCAGAAATCCCGCCCACTCGCCGAGCGCCATACGCCCGTACTCGGCAAAGGACCCGACGGCGGGTCTGGCGGTCGCCATTTCCCCCAGCATGCGCATAATGAGGATGACCAGACACCCCGCGCGCGCGTACGAAGCCACCGCTGCCGGTCCCGCGGACTGGATCACCGCGCCGCTCCCGACGAACAGGCCGGCGCCGATCACGCCGCCGAGCGAGATCATGGTCATATGGCGCATGCGGAGCCCTTGGCGAAGCGAGGCCCGCTCCTGCCCAAACTTCGCTTCCACCTTCGATCCCATCAGCATCCCCCTTACGACTTGACGAGCGACTTGAGCACAAATCCGACGTTCGCTGGGCGTTCGGCCAAACGCCGCATAAAGTACCCGTACCAATCCTCACCAAACGGCACGTATACGCGAACCTTATAGCCCTCGCGCGCGAGGGATTCTTGGAGCTGGGGACGAATCCCGTACAACATTTGAAATTCCCATCGCGCCTGCGGGATGTTGAGCTCGCGCACGCGCTCTTTGACCCACGCGATGATGGCTTCGTCATGCGTGGCCACAGCCGTCCTGCCGCCTGACTGCAGCTGCAAATCGATGACCCGCTTGTAGTTCTCATCTACATCGCGCTTCTCTGGATAGGCGACGGAAGGCGATTCCTTATAGGCGCCCTTGACCAACCGCAGGTTCGGCCGAAGTGGAGCCAGTGCTCGAATATCGTCCGCGCTCTTGTACAGGTACGCCTGAATCACCGTGCCAATGTGCTCAGTGCCGAACTCCGCGAGAAGCTTTCGATAGATGGTCAGGGTCACCTCGTTGTGCGCATAGTCTTCCATGTCAATGCGGACAAAGCGCCCCGTATCGCGGGCCCGCGCGACAATTCTGTGCATGTTCTCCATACACAGCCCCTCATCGATGTCGAGGCCCAACTGCGTCAGTTTGACCGACAAATACAAATCGTACGGCAGGCCGGCAAAGCGCTCGAGCGTGCGCACGCAAAAGTCCGCAGCCTGCCTCGCCTCTTCGGGACGATCGACGAACTCGCCCAGGTGATCCAGCGTCGCTGCAAGTCCGCGCCGATGGAGCTCTTCTACAGCGCGCACCGCGTCCTCCAGCGATTCGCCCGGCACAAACCGGCCAGCGCCCAGCCGAAAGCCGAACCGCCGTGCCAGGTGTTCTGCGCGGCGGCTTCGGGACAGCTTCAGCAGCGTGTTGCGCATCAATTGTTCCATACGCATCCCCCTCTTCCATGGTGGCATCTCATGCTGTCTACGCACATGGACAATGTGTCTAAAAATTTGACAATGAGTTCGCGCTGTGTCTTTATTGTAGACACAGACGCATGAAAGCGCAATATGTTCCAATTGTCGGCGATGGAGGAGATCCACATGCAACCCGACGAGTTCCATACCTCCACCCCCCGGCCCGAGCACATTCTCCGAACCGTGCTCCACATGGTGGATGACGCGGTCACCGTCGTCGATCGCGACGGGCGCGTCGTGGCCTGGAACCGAGCGGCTGAGGTGCTGTACAACATCCCAGCGGACGAGATTGTCGGCCGCCCCATCACCGAGTTTTTCGCCCTGGAGTCTCTGGCCGTGCACAGCGTCCTCACGACCGGCGCCTCCATCACGCACGCCTATCATCGCCCGCGCCCGGACGTGCACGTCCTCATCTCGGCAGCGCCGGTGTACGACGACGCAGGGGATGTGGCAGGCGCCATCGCCGTCGAGCGGGACATGACGGTGATCGTGCGCATGAGCGAAGAAAACGCGCGCCAGCTGGGCGAGGCGGACGGCGACCTCCTGCGGACGCAGACGGTCGATCGCGCCCTGAACACCCTCCTAGCCCTCGCCAGGCCGGGTCACGCGCTCTTGGTGGGGCCGCGCGGCACGGGCAAGCGCGCGATCGCCGAGGCGTCACACCGCCATCTCGAGCTCGACGGCCCTTTTCTCGCGGTGCGCGCCGAACCCCGCGCAGCGGCGCTCATGGACGTCGCCATCTTCGGCGCGGACGGATCGCTCGTCCTCTCCCCCGACGCGCGCCGGCAAGGGTGGCTCGAACGGGCTGCGGGCGGAACCGTGTTGATTCAGGACGCGCACCTGTTGCCAAGGGCGGTGCAAACCAAGCTCGCCGCAGCCGTGGAAGAAGGCCGTTTTCACCCGCTCGGCGGAGTTGGTCCGCTTCCGCTCGCCTGTCGGGTGATGGCGAGCGCGCCGAGTCCGGAATCCGTCGATCCCGCCCTCGTCCGCGCGTTGCCGATCGTCGAGCTGCCTGCCATCGCACAGCGCCGAAGTGAGAGTCTGGCCCTGTTCCGGTTCTGGGTCTCGCGCTGGGCCAAGGAGCGCGGTGGCATTCCGCCTGGCATTTCGGAGGAAGCTGCGGGGCTCATTCAGGCCTATGCGTGGCCGGGGAATATCCGGGAGATTGTGCAAGCCGCGCGAATGGCCGTGTCCCTCGCGCACGGGGACATCGCGCCAGCGCACCTGCCCGAGGCTCTGCGCAGTCTGCACCTCAAACCGGCTCGCCGGCGCGTATCTCTCGCCGATCAATCCAAAGCGCTGGAGCGCGCTCGAATCCTCGAGGCGCTCGAGGAGGCTCAAGGCAACAAATCTCGCGCCGCACAGCTTCTCGGCATCTCGCGTGCGGCGCTCTACTACAAGCTCAAGCAGCTCGGCGTGGACGATGTCACGCGATCCCGTCCACCAGCTTCCCGGGATTCAGCAGATCGTCCGGGTCCAAGAGGCGCTTGATATCCTGCATCAGGGTCAGCGCCTCCCCGTGCTCCTTTTTCTGATACTTCATCTTGCCAAGACCCACGCCGTGTTCGCCCGTGCACGTGCCGCCGACGGAGATCGCGTATTCGACGAGATGGTGGGAGAGCTCGTAGGCGCGGCCGAGATCGTCCGGGTCGCTGGGATTCACCATGAGGCTCACATGGAAGTTGCCATCTCCGACGTGACCGACGATCCCGCCGCGAATGCCGAGCCGCTCGATCCACATTTCCGCCACATCGACGGCTTCGGGCAGCTTCGACATGGGCACGCACACGTCGGTCGAAAGATGCGACAGGCCTGGATAGGTGCGCATGAGCGCATACGCCGCATTGTGGCGCGCATGCCAGAGCTTTTGCCGAGCGCGCTCGTCCATCACCGTCGCCACGCGCACCGCCCCCGCGTCGCGCAACAAGTCCTCGACCGTCGCCATGTCGGCCTGGACCGCCGCCTGCGATCCCGACAGTTCCAAGAAGAGCGTGGGCGCGGGCGCGTAGTCGGTGTCAAATTGGCGGTTGATGATCTCGATGTAGGGCTTGGTCACGAGTTCGCATCGCGTGAGCTGGAGTCCGCTTCCGATGAGCATACACACGGCGTTCACGGCCTCGCCGACGGTCTGAAACTCAGCCGACGCGGCGAGCGTCGCTTCGGGAACGCCGTAGACGCGCAGCCACAGCTTCGTAAATAGCCCAAGCGTGCCCTCTGAGCCGACAAATAGTTCCACGAGATTGTAGCCCGAGCTCGATTTGGCCGCGAGGGTGCCGATCTCGACCACGCGCCCGTCCGCGAGCACCACCTCGAGTTTACGCACGTTCGCTTTCATCGGGCCGTACCTGACCGCCGTGGTCCCGCTGGCGTTCGTGGCCGCCATGCCGCCGAGCGAGGCGTTGGCGCCGGGATCGACAGGAAACATCAAACCGTAGGGCCGCAGCGCATCGTTCAACTGCTGGCGCGTAACCCCGGGTTCGACACAGACGAGGAAGTCGTCGGGCCGGACCTCGAGGATCCGATTCATGCGCGAGAAATCGACGGAGATGCCGCCTCGCACGGGAATGGCCTGGCCCTCAAGGCCTGAACCGGCCCCGTAGGCGACAAGCGGAATGCGGTGCTCGTGCGCGAACTGCGCGAGCGCCACGACGTCTTCGGTTTCCTCAGGATAGGCCACGGCGTCCGGGACATGTGGCTCGTGATACGATTCGTCCTTGGCGTGGGCGTTGCGGATGCTCTCGCCGAAACGGAGCTTGTCGCCGAGCTGTTGTTTCAACGTTTCCCATGGAATGGTCATGGTGTGATCCTCCACTTCGCGTGCCAAATTCCCCATCATGCAGAAGCGCCTGTCCCAGGGGCTTACGCGTCGTGCAAATGTCGTAGTAGGATGAAAAGGGATACATTCTTCGTCTCTTCGATTCTAAAGCGAGGTGACTTCCGTGTCGACAGCGTACGCCCCTTCGCCTCAAGAAGCCAAGCCCAAAGCGCCCGTCCGCGCCCTCGTCTCCATCGCCTTGGCCTGGGCCTTCGATGCCATGGACTTTTCTATCCTGACCTTCGTCATCTTGGACATCATGAAGGACTACCACGTCGCCTTGACGCTCGCGGCGTCGGTGTCGTCCGCCACGACGTTTGCCCGCCTTGGCGGCGGCTTCCTCGGTGGACTGCTGAGCGATGCGAAGGGCCGCAAGTTCAGCCTCATCTTTTCGATCTTCTGGTTCAGCGTGTTCGAATGCCTGACCGGATTCTCACTCGGCTTTACGCTGCTCATGCTGGTCCGCATCCTGTACGGACTCGGCATGGGTTCCATGTACGCAAGTGGGACGCCGATGCTGATGGAGATGATCCCGTCGCGCTGGCGGGGATTCGCTTCCGGGCTTCTGCAGTCCGGCTTCTCCTTCGGCTACATCTTCGCCGCTATCGTGTACCGGCTTTGGTACAGCCATTTGGGTTGGCACGCGCTGTTTTTCATCGCCTGCATCCCCGCCGTGCTCGTGGCCCTCTTTATCGCGTTTGCGCTGCCCGAGTCGGATCGTTGGCGAGAAGCGCGCGCCAAGGAGCAGCAGGCCATTCCCGTGCAGGAGCTCTTCAAACGGGGCCGCGCTTGGAACACCGTGCACGCCGCCATCGTCGCCATCATCGCGTTCAGCGTCACCTATCCCATCAACACGTTCTACGCCACGCTTCTTAAGCAGGCAGGCCACTTTTCGCCCGCAACGGTGGCCAACACCATCATCATCCTGAATGTGGCAGGCATCTTCGGCAATGTGCTCGGCGGCCTCGTCTCTGACTGGATCGGCCGCAAGTGGACGCTCATTCTGTCCGCCGTGGGCACGGCGCTGACCTCCGCCGTGTTCCTGCACATTCAGAGCGCGACCTACCGCGATGTGTTCACCTTCCTCATCGGCTTCTTCTCCATCGGTGGTGTCTGGTCGGTCATCCCCACCTACCTGGCCGAGCACTTCCCGACGTCCGTTCGGTCCACGGGACAAGGCACCACGTATCACATCGGGGCCGCGCTGGGTGGGGCTGTGGTGCCGCTCATCGTCTCGTCGATCGCGCCCTCTGTCGGCGGCCTCGCACATTCGATGACGTATTCGGTGGCGATTGCCTCCCTGCTCGTCATCGTGGTGGCGCTCCTGTGGAGAGAGTCCAAGGGCGAATCCCTCGAATAAGGCCCCAGGCCGCGAGGTCCTCGGAGAAGGGTCCTCGCGGCCTCCTCGCCACGCAACCGACACTTTCACGCATCCGCAAGCCACATCTCGAGCCGCAGCTTGCGCGACCAGCGCCCTCGCACAAATGTTGACTTGCGAAGTCAATATTTGTGCGCTAGCATCATGTTAGACGCGACTATTTCATATCGTTAGTTGAACCTAACTTCCAAAGACCACTCGGACACCCGTGGGAAAGGTGGAGCACAGGCGTGGTAAACGTATGTTCACCGCAGCGAGACCTCGTCATTGTGGGTGGGGGCCCGGCGGGGCTCTTCGCCGCTTTCTATGCGGGCCTTCGCGACATCCGGGCGACCCTTGTCGAAGCTGAAGCGCAACTCGGAGGCAAGCTCCGTTTCTATCAGGAACAAGTCATCTGGGACCTGGGCGGACACCTGCCCGCGAAGGGGCAAGACCTCCTGCAGCAGCTGGTGTGCCAGGCACAGCTGTTCTCGCCTGAAATCCTTCCGCAGTGCACCGTCAAGCGCGTATCCCGCTGCCCTGCAGGACATTTCGTCGTCGAGACCCAAGACCACCGAACGCTCGTGGCCCGATCCGTCCTGTTGGCCACAGGCAGCGGGCTCCTCCGCCCCCGTGCCCTCAGCCTTCCAAGTGGCGACGTCGAACGAGCCGTCAACCTACACTATACCCTCTCGTCCCCGTCCAGGTTTCGAGACCGCACCGTCCTCGTTTGGGGAGAACGTGAGACCGCCGTCGCCTGGGCGCATACCCTTGCGCCCATCTGCAGGCGCGTGGTCCTTCTGCCAGGACGCGGTGCCTGTGCGCATGTCGACCGGGGTACCGCGGAACTGACGAAGCGGGGCGTCGCGGTCTATGAAGATGCGGTCCTCCGCGACGTGATATGGAACCGCACGTGCAGCTGTCGCATTGAGGCGGTGGTCATCGAGCGCGGGCAGGAATCATTCCGCGACGTCCTGCGCATCGACGACGTCCTCGTGTGCCAGGAATTCGCCCATCCCGACGGGCCAGCGGTGGAGACCGATCCGCCGCTTGCCGTGGACCCTGACGGGCGGATGGTCGTGAGCACAGAGGGTGAAACCTCGGTGCCTGGGTTGTTCGCGTGTGGAGATGCCATCGACAAGCCGGGCAAACTGCCCCTGCTGCTCGGCGCCTTTCACGACGCGGCACAGTCCGTCAACCAGATCGCCACGTACCTCGCCGCTTCCGCGAAGCGCCCCTCCCGGGCGCCACTTCGCGAAGCAAGCGCGGTGAGACGTGCCGAGTGGCTATGGGGCGCTCGTTCGCCCCGCCCCAGCCGATGAGCGCAGGCCCAGCGGTCCGCGCTCATCACGCTCGACGTAACACAGTCTCCATAAAGCGCCAGACGTCCTGATACACCTCGGCGCGGTTGGTCTCGTTGAGCACCTCGTGTCTCGCGCCCGGGTACAGCTTGACCGTCACGTCGCGCACGCCGGCTGCCGCAAGCGCCTTCGCCAGCCGCTCCACGCCCTTCCCCATCTTGCCGACCGGATCTCGCGAACCTGCGACAATGAGGACCGGCAGATCACTGGGGATGCGGCGGAGATTCTCGGGGCGCTGCAACTCCTTGACGCCTGAGAAGTAATCGATAAAAAAGCCGCACGTGTGCATCTGTCCGCACTTCGGGTCCGCCATGTAGGCGTCGACCACCGCGTCGTCGCGCGACAGCCAGTCGAGCGGCGTGCGATTGGGCGCAAACGGCTTGTTAAAGTTGCCAAAGGTCATCTGGTACAGCCGCTCACTGGGCGATCTCGCCCCCACCCGGGCGGCCTCCCGCTTGGCGAGATACAGCCCGGCCGCAAGCTCCATCTGGCCCACGAAGCCCGCGCCGGAGAGCACCGCACCCGCAAGCCGCCGCCCGTGCTGCTCCATGTACGCGAGCGACAGCCACGAACCCATGCTGTGGCCCAAAAGCACAATCGGCACGCCCGGATGCTCCGCCTCGATGCGCGACGTCACCTGCGCCATGTCGTCGATCACGCGCTGAAATCCGTCGCGATCGCCAAAATGGCCGAGAATCCCCATGGCCTCGCCCGTCTGCCCGTGTCCGCGGTGATCGTGCCCGTACACGGCACAGCCGCGCGCGGCGAGGTAGCGCGCGAAATCGTCGTAGCGGCCGATGTGCTCCGCCATGCCGTGTGCCAGCTGTACGCAGAGGCGCGGCTCACCCCGAGTTTCAGGCACCCACGTGCGCCCGTAAATCGTGACGCCGTCCGGCGCCGCAAGCGCCCAAGTCTCCCCCATACGCCCGTCCCCCTTTGTCTGTCATCTCGCTCGCCAATTTCATTCGACGTTTGCACGGGCCTTCCTTCGCGCCTGCATGCTTCGGCGAACGCGGCCTGAACCGTTTCGCGGCGCCAGCCGGTCCAGGCCAGCGCCGCGATGGCTCGACGCCCTCACGGGTGCGGAACCATGCCGCTCCACGCGTGCGCCTGGAGCACCACGAGGATGCCGAGGATGACCGTGAGGATGATGCTGTGCCAGAACGTTCGCCGAATGACAAGCCCCTCCTTGCCGCGCAACTCCCCCGTCGAGACGCCGGTCGTGACGTTTTGCGGCGAAATCATTTTGCTCATCACGGCGCCCGACGAGTTGGTCGCGGCCATCAGGACGGGATTGAGGTGAAGCCGATTGGCCGCCACCACCTGCAGGTTTCCGAAGAGCGCGTTGGACGAGGTGTCCGATCCCGACAAAAAGCACGCGATCCAGCCGAGGAATCCGGAGAAGAATGGGAACCAGCTTCCCAAAGCGGCCACCGCCACGCCGAGCGTGTACGCCATCCCGGAGTAGTTGTACAAGTAGGCGAGACCGAGGATGAACATGACCGTGAGAATGGGGAAGGTGAGTTGTTTCCACGTGTCGGCCGCCGCAAGCCAGAACGTCTTCCAGCCCGCGCGCAAAAAGAGCGCGGTCAGAATGACGGCGACCAGGATGGCTGTGCCCGTGGCGAGCGGCTGGAACGCCCAGACGGCCTCATACGGCTTGTGGTACAGCGTCAGATAGACCTGCTTGTCGAGGCCGGGCCAGTGCACCTTTTGCGCGCCGTGATCGGCCACCTTCAGGAACGTCCATACGATCACGACGCCCGTCACGGTGAGCCAAGGCACCCAGCCGCGCCACAGCCGGCCGGCAGGCGCCTCGGACGCGGCCGCCATTTCGCGATAGGCGCCCGTGTGCGCGAACGAGCGAAACTGGTCCGTATCTTTCGGGCGCCACACGCGGGTGAACAGCACGATGCACACGAGCGACACGAGCGCCGCCAAGACGTCGGGCAGCGCGGGACCGAGGTAGTTGGCCACCGCAAACTGCGTCAGGGCATAGGAGAGTCCGCCCACCAGCGCGACGGGCCACGCTCCCTTGAGCGCCTTCCAACCGCCCATGACGACGATGACGTAAAACGGAAGAAGAAACGCGAAAATGGGCAACTGGCGCCCCACCATCGAAGATAAAGCGCTTACATTGAGGTTGGTCACAGACCCGAGTGTGACGATGGGGACGCCGAGGGCGCCAAACGCCACGGGCGCGGTATCAAAGATGAGCGCGTACGTGACAGCTTCGAGCACAGGGAACCCGAGCCCCACGAGGAGCGCGGAGGCGATGGCCACCGGTGTGCCGAAGCCGGAAATGCCCTCCATCAGCGCGCCAAAGCTGAAGGCGATGATGAGAAGCTGAATGCGCCTGTCCTCTGTCGCGTAACGGTACATCCAGTCGCGGAACTGCGCAAAAGCCCCCGTTCGCTGGCTCAAGTTGTAAAGCCACATGGCGTTCCAAACAATCCACATGATGGGCCACAGCGCGAACACCATGCCCTCCGCGACCGAGTCCAGCGCGAGGTGAAACGGCATCTGCCAGCCAGCCACGGCCTCGATGAGACCGGCAACCAGCCCACACAGCGCCGCGATCCATGCCGGCGCGCGCACGACGCCGAGCAACACCAGCACAATGACGATGGGGATGATGCCTACGAGAAACGATAGGGCCGTGGAATGCCCGATGGGCGTCAAGAGTTGATGAAACATCGAATCCCCCACATTTTTCCCTCCATGCACCGCCTTTGCGATTGACAACATCATGTCGGTGAAGTCCGAGCGCTCGTCCTGTACCCCCTCCCCCTCGTTCGGGGGACTCGGCACCCCCGTTTGAGGTCATTGTAGTCTGAGCGGCCCAGGGCTGAGAACGGGGGATAGCGGCCGTCTTCAAAAGATTCTGCATGACGGAATGGGCTCACCAAGGGCTGGGTGACGTGCCAAGCGCCAAGGCCGTTCGCCGGCGCTGCCCTTCCTCGCCGTCGGCGTGCACGCGCCTTCACAACACGTTGTTCCGTAATTCAGAACAGTGTTTCTTCTTGCATAACGACATGGTATCATGGAAGCGTATCCAGGGTTGAGAGGAAGGAGAGATGGTTGTGGCGGGATCGTACGCATGCCCAGAGGGCGTTCAAATCACGGGCGAGTATCGGCCTGAATTTGCCGAAATTCTGACGACCGACGCGTTGCAGTTCATCGCGGAGCTCGAGCGGCGCTTTGGCCCGCGGCGAGACGAGCTTCTCAAGCGACGCAAGGAGCGGGACGAGCGCCTGCTTGCGGGTGAATGGCCGGATTTTCTGCCGGAGACGAAAGAGATTCGCGAGAGCGATTGGACCGTCGGGCCGATTCCCGCGGACCTGCAGGATCGGCGCGTGGAAATCACGGGTCCGAGCTCGGACCGGAAAATGGTCATCAACGCGTTGAATTCGGGCGCGAAATGTTTTATGGCGGACTTCGAGGACGCGTGCGCGCCGTCGTGGGAGAACGTCGTGCAGGGACAGATCAACATGCGCGACGCGGTGCGGCGCACCATCGAGTACACGAGCCCGGAAGGAAAGCATTACAAACTGAATGACGAGATCGCCGTGCTCATCGTGCGCCCGCGCGGATGGCATCTGCCGGAAAAGCACATCACGGTGGATGGTCGCGCGGCGACGGGTGGGCTCGTCGACTTTGGCCTCTACTTTTATCACAACGCGAAGGAACTGTTGGCGCGCGGCACCGGGCCTTACTTCTACCTGCCGAAGATGGAAAGCCACCTCGAAGCCAGGCTGTGGAACGACGTCTTCAACTACGCTCAGGACGCGCTCGGCATTCCTCGCGGTACCATCAAGGCGACCGTCCTCATTGAGACGATTCTCGCGACGTTCGAGATGGACGAAATTCTGTACGAGCTGCGGGATCACGCCGCTGGGCTGAACTGTGGCCGCTGGGACTATATCTTCAGTTACATCAAGAAGTTCCGCAACCACCCCGAGGTCATCCTGCCGGATCGGGCCCAGGTGACGATGACGGTACCGTTTATGCGCGCCTATACGCTCCTCACCATTCGCACGTGCCACAGGCGCAAGGCATTCGCGATGGGCGGCATGGCGGCGCAAATCCCGATTAAGAACGACCCGAAGGCGAACGAGGAGGCCCTCGCCAAGGTCCGGGCGGACAAGGAGCGGGAGGCGCAGGACGGCCACGATGGAACCTGGGTGGCACATCCTGGCCTCGTTCCGGTGGCGATGGAGGTGTTTGACCGCCTCATGCCCACGCCGAACCAGGTGCACCGCCTGCGCGAGGACGTCCAGGTGACCGCGGCTGATCTCGTCGCCGTCCCTGAAGGCACCATCACCGAAGCCGGGCTGCGGACGAACGTGGCCGTGGCGCTGCGCTACATCGAGGCGTGGCTGCGGGGTTCCGGCGCGGTGCCCATCTTCAACCTGATGGAGGACGCGGCAACGGCTGAGATCTCGCGCGCACAGATCTGGCAGTGGATCCACCACCCGAAGGGCGTGCTCGACGACGGGCGCAAGGTGACCGCCGATCTCTTCCGCCAGATCCTGAAGGAAGAACTGCAAAAGCTGAAAGAGGAAATGGGCGAGGAGGCCTTTGCGAAGAGCCAAGCGTCACTTGCGGCCGAGCTTCTCGACGACATTTCGACCCGGGACGACTTCGTCGACTTCCTGACCCTGCCGGGTTATGAGCACTTGACCTGAAGGAGCCGGCGTCGGACCCGGCGAGTCCCTTCACGGTATCCGTCCCCACATGGAAAGGGCGCGTCTTCCGGTGCGCAACTGCGCGCGGAGACCCGCCCTCTTTTTCTCGCCTCGAAACTTCGGCACAATCGCGGCGCAGCCGACCCTCAAGTGCCCGGCTGCGCCATGTTCACCTGTCGTTCTCGAGCTTGACCTTCGCGCGCCACCCTGACACGGACTGCGTCAGCGGAGATGCGCAGCCTCGCCGTGTCCATCGGCTCACGGGGCGACGCGCTCGCGCCGATAGCCAAGGCGCTCCGAGATGCGCTCCCCCGCCCGCTTCACAAGCGGGACCAACTCGACCATGCGCTCGCGCGTCATGCGCAGAGACGGACCCGATACGCTCACGGCCGCGATCACGCGCCCGTCATGGGCGAAAATGGGCGCGGCCACGCAGCAGACGCCCGCCTGGTGCTCCTCCACGTCGAAGGCAAACCCTGTCGATCGCGTCTCTTCCAGCGACGCCCAAAGCGCGTCCGCGTCCGTGATGGTGTGCGGCGTCAGCTGCGGAAGTCCATAGCGGCGCACAATATCCTGCACTTCGCGCTTGGGCAAAAACGCGAGAATGGCCTTGCCGAGCCCCGTCGCGTGCACGGGCACCCGCGTGCCGACGCGCGAGTGCATGCGGATGGTGTTTGGGCTTTCCACCTTCTCGATGTACACCACGGAGCCCCGATCGAGGAGGGCCAGGTGCACCACCTCGCCCGAGGCGAGCGCGAGCTCCTGCAGGGCAGGCATCGCTTCGCGCCGGAGATCGATGGAAGACAAGAGCTTCATGCCGAGATCGAGCACCGTGTAGCCCAGCTTGTAGCGCCCTGTCACCGGATCCTGTTCGATGTACCCCCGCCGCATCATGGTGTTAAGCAGGCGATGCACCGTGCTCTTGTACATGCCGACGGACTGTGCGAGCTCGGTGATGGCAATTCCGTCGGGGTGTTCGCTCACCACCTCCAGCAACAAAAGCGCCTTGTCAACCGATTTGACGGTGTAGTCTTCCACGCCATTCACCTCATCCTTGCGCGCTCGTCGAAGCCTCGGTGCCGGCCTCGGCAGTCCACGCCCCGCGCACCTGAACCGCCGCCTGGTCCGGGAAGGAATCGAGAATCTGCCAGTTCTCCTCGATAATCTCCTTCGCCCGTTTGACTTCGACACACCGGCCGGGCAGCGGAATGAGCTTCCCGGCGTTCACGATGCCCTTCGGATCGAAGCAGGCCTTGACCGCGCGCTGTGCGGCAAGCTCCTCCTCGGAAAACATGTAGGCCATCTCGCCGATCTTCTCAATCCCCACGCCGTGCTCGCCGGTGATGCTCCCCCCCGCGTCCACGCAGGCGCGCAGCACCTCCGATCCGGCCCGGACCGCGCGCTCCGCTTCGCCGGGTACCCGGCTGTCATACAGGATGAGCGGGTGCAGATTGCCGTCCCCCGCGTGAAACACATTCGCAATTTTCACCCCGTGCCGGCGGCTCACTTCGTCAATGCGATGCAGCACCTCCGTGAGGCGCGTGCGCGGGATCACGCCGTCTTGCACGATGTAATCGGGCGAAATCCGGCCCATGGCGCCAAACGCCATTTTCCGGCTCGACCACCAGAGCGCGCGCTCCGCATCCGATTGCGCGACCCGAACCTCGCGCACCTGGTGGCGGCGACAGATCTCGACCACGCGTTCCATGACCTCGTCCACGCCTGCCGCCAGGCCATCGACCTCGATCAGCAACACCGCCTCGATGTCCGTCGGATAGCCCACGTGGTAGTTGCTCTTATCGACGGCCTGCATCGCGAGCTGATCCATCATCTCGATCGCGGCCGGGATGATGCCCGCCCCAATGATATCCGTGACAGTGTCAGACGCGTCGGCGACGCGATCGAAATACGCCAGCGCGGTCCGCAAGGCCTGAGGCTTTTTCAGGATGCGGACCGTGATCTCCGTCGCGATGCCGAGGGTCCCCTCCGAGCCGACGAGAAGCCCGAGCAAATCGTACCCGGGCGCGTCGCCAAACGGCGCGCCGACGTCGATCACGTCCCCGTTCGGCAGCACCACCTTCGCGGCCACGACATGGTTGGTCGTCACGCCGTACTTGAGGCAGTGGCTGCCGCCTGCGTTTTCCGCAAAGTTGCCGCCGATGGTGCAGACCGACTGACTGGACGGGTCCGGCGCATAGTAACAGTCGGCATGCGCGACTCGGCGCGTCAGCGTGAGGTTCACGAGCCCGGGCTGCACGACGGCGCGCAGGTTGTCAAAGTCGACAGCGAGGAGCTTGTTCATCCTCGCCAAGCTGATGACGACCTCTCCGCCTGTCGGCGTGGCGCCGCCCGACAGGCCCGTGCCCGCGCCGCGCGGGAGGTACGGAATGTCGTGTTCGTAGAGATAGCGGCAAATGCGCGCCACTTCCTCCGTCGACTCGGGGAACACGACCGCGCGCGGCAGCCCCTCTTCCGCCGTGTAACCGTCGCACGCATAGGCCTTCACCTGGTGCGGCCGCCACAGGCAGCGCCTCTCCCCGACCATCTCGATCAGCGCGTCCATGTGCGCATCTCTCATCGCGCTCCCTCCCTCTGGTAGGCGAGATCGAGCACTTCGACGGTGTGCATCACGCGCAAAGGCTGGTTTCTCCGCTTGACGCCAAGCCGGATCTGCATCATGCAGCCGGGATTGCCCATGACCACGGCCTCGACGCCCTGCGGGACGTCGTCCATCTTGCGCTCGAGGAGCTCGTTCGCCATCTGCGGATGGGTGAGGTTATAAATCCCCGCACTGCCGCAGCAGCGGTCGGAGTCCGGCATCTCGCAGAGCGTGAGCCCCGGCACCGACATGAGGAGCGATCTCGGCTCGTACTTGATTTTCTGCGCGTGGCACAGGTGACACGCGTCGTGGTAGGTGACCTTCATCGGAAGCTCGGCCTTCGGAGGATCGAAGCCGACCTCGACGAGGAGCTGTGAGATGTCGCGCACGCGGGCCGAAAATTGAATTGCGCGATCCCGCCAGGCCGGATCGTCGCGGAAAAGTTCGGGATACTCCTTGAGCGCCGCCCCACAGCCGGCCGCGTTGATGGCGATGTAATCGGTGCCCGAGCGTTCAAACACCTCGATGTTTCGCTTCGCCATCTCACGGGCCATGTCGCGATCGCCCGCGTGCACCTGCAGCGCGCCGCAGCAGATCTGATCCTTGGGCACGCGCACCTCGATGCCGTTTCTCAGCATGACGCGGGCCGTGGCCTCATTCACGTCGGAGAAGAACACATCCATCACGCATCCGGTGAACAGCGCGGCCGTCGCCTTTTTGGCTCCTTGTGGCGGCATGACCTCCGGCAGGACGTCGATGGCCGGGCCGCGGCCGATCTCGGGAATGACGTCCTCCATCTCCCGCACCTGCGGTGGCAAGACGCGCAAGACCCCGGTCGATCGCGCCAGTTTGCGAAGCCCGGACTTCTGATAGAATCGCATGAGCCTGCGGATGGTCCGAAGGCGCGACGGACGGGGAAACACGCCGCGCAGGAACAGGTGCATGAGCGGATCGCGCTGATGCTGGCTGGTGCGGGCGTAGAACACCTGACCGCGGGCCTCTTCGACGAGCGCACCCACCTGCACGCCGGATGGACACACGGTTTCGCAGGCCCGACAGTCGAGGCACGTGAAGACGGGATCGATCACGCTTTCGTCCAGCGGCAGCTCGCCTTCGGCGCACGCCTTAATGAGAAACACGCGCCCGCGAGGCGAGTGGTTCTCGTCGCCCCACGCCTGATACGTGGGACAAACCTCCAGGCAGAAGCCGCAGTGCACGCAGACGGAGTACTTGTCTTCCTCCGGCGCGTCGGGAAAGCGGAAATCGGACGGCTTGTGGGCCACAGCGGCTGGTTCCTGCACCATCTCACATCCCTCCCAAAAAGCGACCTGGGCACAGGAGATTGTCGGGATCGAACGTCGATTTCAACCGCTGCATCAGGGCGAGGACGGCGGGCGGCTGCTGCGGCTGGTACCGCGCGCGGATTTCCGCGGGTGCCCGCTCCACCACCATGTCCAAGCCAGAGCGCGCTGCGAGTTGCGCAATTCCTTCCAAGGGCGCGGAAGTGTCGAATGCGGCGCGAGAGGGCGCAAACGCGACGCGCGCCACGCCAGTGAGCCCGCCGGCACACGCGGCGACGCCGCCCGCGTCGGCGAGCGCTGAGGCCGCGTCGAGCACAGCGGGCATCGCGGCGAGCAGGGCTGTGGGCGGCCCCTGTAAGCGGATACAAACCGAGGGCTGCGCGATTCGTGCGGTGAGCGTCTGCCACCACGCGTCCGCGTGCTCCCCTTCCGCGGCCTCCAGGGTGATGCCGAGATCGCCCGACATGGCGCGCAGGACGTCCGTCTGGGCCTTGGCAGAGGACCTGGGTTCATCGCAGTCGACGGCGAGGAGAAACTCGGATGGGCCAGCGCCCATGGCGACGAGCTCCAGGCGGCTTGGCACCAGGGTCGACTGGGCGATGCGGGACCGCAGCTGGAGGAGCGACGGCATGGAGCCGCGCGCGAGGACGGTTTCGCGGTGCATGGGCAGAGGCCTCAGTTTCAACGTCACTTCGGTGACGACACCGAGCGTTCCCCAGGCGCCGATGTAGAGCTTTGTCATGTCGTAACCGGCGACGTTTTTGACGACCTTCGCGCCGGTGCGAATCACTCGGCCGTCGGGCAGGGCGACACGAAGCGCAATGGCGAGATCGCGCAGGCTGCCGTACAGGGCACGGCGCGGTCCGCTCAGGCCGGCGGAAAGCAGCCCGCCGATGGTGGAGTCGGACGGCGCGGGCGGATCATACGGCAGCATGAGCCCTTGCTCGGCGAGGACCGGCGCCAGCTCCGCCAGCGTGACGCCCGGCTCGACGGATACGACGAGGTCCCCGGGAGAAAAAGCCGTCACGCGCTGCATGGGTCGAAGCGACAGGGCAATGTCCGGAGCGTCGCCCACAGGACCGTGGGCCAGAAGGCGTCCGGTGCCAAACGGCAACACGGTGAGGCCGTGTTCGCGCGCATAGCTGAGTGCAGCGACGACCTGGTGCTCGCTCGCGGCCTCGACGACACAGGTATCTCTTGACGACTCACCTGGATGAATGGCACACATCGGCGCGACCCGCGCGCGCACGTCGACTTGTCGACAAAGCGCGTCCGCGATGTCGGCCGGAGATGGCTTCGTCTGAAGTGCCAAGTGACATCCCTCCTGCGCTGGCACGGGCGCCATCCCGTAGCTCGCGTTCTATGATACGGAATACTGTTCTGAATTCTTATATGTATTCTACGACAACGAAATGACTGAAGACAATCCTCGAATGGAGGCCAAACGCTACCGATCCTCCTTGCGGTTGACATGGATCCATTATGGGATTGATGTGGGATTCCTCTTGAATTGCGAAGAGCGGTATCTTCAAGTGAAGAAAAATCCGCGATGGAAAAGGCGTATGCCACGAGCACGATGCCTCAGGACGCATATTCGTATCGAGACCGTGCCCCCACCCGGGCATGCCGGCGCCCAAACGCGCGTGGGTATGCCGAGGGATGCGAGCAGGCACGAGAGCCGAGTTGAGTGAGGAGCGCGAGCATTTGATGTTGCACAGTTTTTTATTTCTGTATCCCTTTGTCATGAGCATCGTCTGGATGGTCGGCGGCCTGGTCTACGCGTGGCGCCGCGAGCGTCACCAGACCTTTCAAGCGCCCGAGCTGCCCGAGACACCCCTGGTTTCCATTCTCATTCCCTGTCACAACGAAGGGGATGTACTCGAAGACACCCTCCAGCGCATGCTCAATCTCGATTATCCAGCGTATGAAATCTTGGCCCTGAACGACGGCAGCACGGACAATACGAAAGACATCCTCGATCGGTTGGCCGCAACCGACGAGCGTCTGCGCGTCGTGAATCTGCCGGTACGGCGCGGCAAGGCGCACGCGCTCAACGCCGGCCTGATCGCCTCGCGCGGCGAAATTCTGGTCACCGTGGATGCTGACGCTGTCTTGGCGCCGGATGCCCTTCGCTTCCTCGTCTGGCACTTTGTCTCGCCGGGCAGCGAGCGCGTGGGCGCCGTGACGGGCAATCCGCGCATTCGCAACCGCGGCACCCTGCTCGGCAAGATTCAAGTGGTCGAATACGCGAGCATTATCGGGCTCATCAAGCGGGCACAGCGCGTCCTCGGGAAGATCATGACGGTCTCCGGCGTGATCGCCGCGTTCCGCAAGCGCGCTCTCGTCGACTGCGGCATGTGGGATGAGGACATGATCACCGACGACATCGCCGTCTCGTGGAAGCTCGAACGCCGAGCGTGGGACATCCGCTACGAACCGCGGGCACTCTGTTTTATGTGGGCCCCCGAGCGCCTCATGAGCCTGTTCCGCCAGCGCGCGCGTTGGGCGCAGGGCGGCGTCGAGGTGCTCATTCGGAACGCCTCCATCCTGTGGACGTGGCGAAACCGCCGCATGATTCCCATTTACCTGGAGGAAGTGGCAAGCATCGTTTGGGCGTATCTGTGGGTCTTGACCCTCATCTACATTCTCGTCGTTCGCCTCGCCCACGGGCTTCCGTGGACCTACGTCGCCGAGGCAGGAACGTGGCTCGGCCTCACGTCCCTGATCCAGTCGTCCGTCGCGCTGTGGATTGAGCAGCGCTATGAGCGAGACGCTCTATGGCGCTATTACTTCTACGCCATCTGGTATCCCGCGGCCTATTGGGCCATCGGGGCGTTTGTCATGGTGTGGGCGGTGCCCAAAGCATGCTGGGCCATGTGGATGGCGCGATCCGGCCGATATGCCACATGGAGCAGCCCTGACAGGGGGGTGTCGGCGTGAATTCCCATCAAGACGTTTGGGAGGAACTCATTGTGCGACGCGGCGCCAGGTCCACTCGGCCGAAGCGCTGGTTCGAGACCGCCATCACGCTCACGGGGTGGCTCTGGGTCACGGCAGTGACCTTGCAGGTCCTTGCATCCGCCATTCTGTGGCTCATCGGATGGCACAAGTTTGACGTGTACGTGCTCGGACTTCTGCCAACGACCACGCCTCTCGAAGTCATTCGCGTCGGGCTCACGGTCACGGTGCTGTCGGCCGTCCTTTTCGTCGGCTGGGCCACCTACAACCGCCGGCGGTTCGGTCAACTTCGCCGGCGCAGGCCACCTGTGCCCGTGTCCGACGTCGAACTCGCAGAGAGGCTTCACCTTTCCGTAGGCGAGATCGCGCGCTGGCAGGTGGAGAAAATCGTCGAATGGCCAGCTGATCGCTGACACACCGCGGGCGCGGTCGCGTGGCCGCGCCCTCTGTGGTGAAATTGCCAGATCCCGAGGCACCATTCCGATACGGAATCTCACGCCTGCACCGCCAGCACCTGCTCCAACAGCACGTCTTCCGGCACGGCACCCTCCAGCGAACAGGCCTCCGAATCGTTGATCACCGTCTTCGGTACGCCATAGACGTTAAATCGAGTCGCCCAATCAGGAAACTCGGTGGCTTCGACCATGCTCGCCGTGATCAAAGGCGACTCCATCGCAAAGCGGTGTGCCAGCCGAACAGCCGCTGGGCAGTATGGACAAGTCGGCGTGACGAAGACCTTCAGGTCCACAGGCTTCGCCAGCTGCGCCAGGCGCGCTTTCGTCGCTGGAGACAGGCCGGAGTCCCCGCTGGACAACATGCGAATCCCGTCCAACAGGGTTGCAAATTCGTACCCAGAAGGTGCCCCGTAGAATCGGACACCGTAGTCCTTGCGCGATCCGTCCGTCAGCACAAGGGCCGGCACCCGGTCTACGCCGTATGTTTTGGCCTCTTCCTCATCGACGTACAGGTTGTGGATCTCGAGCGTGAGCTGATCCGACAGTTCAGCAACCTGCCGCAACAGGCTGCGAATCTCAGGACACGTCGCACAGCCGAGAGACGCTTCGAAGAACTTGATGACCACGGGCTGTTGCAAATCCGCAAGCCGTTCCCGGATGGCAGATTGATCCCGAGCCGATAGCATTCCTATCCCTCCTCGCGTTCATTGACTTCCGCGGATACCGTACTGACACCTATATACCCATACGGGTATATAGGTGTCAAGACCCACGTGAAGGGCGTCCGGCTTCACCTGCCTGCACGCGGCTGGGAAGAGGACCGCGCAAATCTGGCCTCACGGCGCTCAGCGCGATGTTGTGCAGGGTCGAGAGGTCGCGCTCGGCCAAGGGTCAGGGCATGTTCGGAGGCAAACGAAAAGGCCGCCTCCCCATTCCGGAGAAGCGGCCCGTGCCCTATGGAGCGGGTGAGGGGAGTCGAACCCCCGCCGCCAGCTTGGAAGGCTGGAGTTCTACCGTTGAACTACACCCGCGCGTCACGACATAGACAATACCAGATTCGTGGTATGGATTCAAGTGCAAACCTTCCGCGTTCGGGGCGGAAGCCACGTGTGTGGACCATGCGGCAGGCCGCTTCGAACGCAGCCTGCCGTCTCCATGGCGCGAAGCCTGCGCACATCGTGCCGACGGCCGTGATCGTCCCTGCAACCCTGGCCTCGTCACACCCACTTCGTCAGTAGGCGTTGTTGTAGGCCGGCACGAGCAAGAAGAACAGCACGAAGATGATCAGAAACACGACGGCCCACTGCGTATAGGCACCAAAGCAACCGCCGTACATGGTCGTCCCTCCCTCCGTGAGGATCACCACCACGATACGGCGTGCGGTGCCGTTCCGACGCGGTATTCGCCGCGTACCGCACGATGTGGGTACAAGTACCCCCTCCTCACGCGGCCGATGCTCGCACGTTGTGCCGCCAAACCATGTCCCAGACAAGAATCAGGAGAAGCTGCACAAAGGCCCCTATCAAGCAGCCCATCCACGTCGTCACGGAGATGCAGGTGAAGATGACGCCGAGCGCGATGCTCAGGCCGATACCCCACCGGTAAAAGACATCCTTTCGCATCCATCCATTGGCTTGCCCGGTCACGTCCCAGTGCGACGTCACGCGATCCGGCACGCGCGGTTGATACCTTTGCCACAAAGCCATGTGAACCATGAGGATGGCGGTGGTCAGGGCGAGCGTGAGGGCGGCCGCGACGGGATGTAGCTGGATTGCGCCAAGCGCGGGTGCCGGTGCGAGCGCTCCCATGTGCGCGGCTCGCGCAAGCTCATCCACCCCTGGGGTTCCGAGAACCACGAACCTGTGGCCATCGGAAAGAGCGAGTGTCGGAGAGCCCTGCACGACGTACACGTTCGCAACTTGGCCGTTATTCAAGCGAAAGACGCCGTCCTGATAGCCCGGCGCGCTCGTGCCCATGAGGCGCTCGGCGAGCCCATACGGACCACTGGCACTCACCCAAGCGGCATGAGCGCGCGCGAGATCCACTTCGGCGATGCCGCCGCTCGTGCGAATCTGAAGGATCCCGTGAACCACGCGCCAACCGCTTCGCAAAATGACCACGATGTTGTAGATGGCGGTCAACACCATCAAAAAGGCTGGCGCAAAGGGAAGGATGACCCGTTCCAACAAGCCACCGCGGCCGTGTCGCAAAAACATGCGGCGCGCGAACATGCCGGTCACGAACAACAGCACGGCAACGCCGAGACAAATCCAGAGACTTGGACTGCGCAAAGCGAAACTGAACGAGGGCTCATATCCAACACCTGTCGGCATCTTGGCCACCCCTTCGCACATGTGCCGTGGACAACACACGGGACACCTCATAGAATGCATCACTCTATAAGGAAGGAGGACGATGAGATCATGGAAAAGCGAACAAAGCCCGTGGTCATCGTGCTTTCGCCGGGACAACGCGTCCTTGTGGTCGCGCGCAACAAGCGCAAGCACCACAAGTGACTTCGCTCACCTCCACGCCTTTTCCTGTTCAGGATACGCATGCATGTTCGGCTCATGAATCTTGTCTCAGCTTCTCAAAAGCACATGGCCCCGAATCCGTCCCGTCACCGGGTGATTCGGGGCGCTCCCCAACGATAATGGGCCCACCAGGGCTTGAACCTGGGACCAACCGGTTATGAGCCGGCCGCTCTGACCAACTGAGCTATGGGCCCTCGCTTTCTTTTCACAGTATATCACATAGGGACCATGTTGTCACTGCTCGAAGGAACGCACCGCATGGCTCGAAGCCATGCGGCGCCCATGCTCCCTCGGCTCCGTCAGGCGAGTGTGACAGGCCCGACCTCCACGCCCTCGAACAGGACGACGCGCGCAGGCGCGGCATCGATTCCCGTCAACTTGAGCGGCAGCGCAACCATGAAATATTCGCCCGGCGGAACATCCTTGAGTCGAAGCCCCTCGAGCACCACAATCTCCCTCGACAACAAGGTCACGTGCGTGGCATGACTCGGCTGCGAACGTTCGACGCCGAGCCCGTCTGTCCCCACGACGCGCACGCCCACCTCCGCGAGATACTGCGCGCCGTCTTCCTTCAGATAGATGAACTCAAAGTTAAACGCCTCTTCAAACGAATTTCTCGTCTTGAACAGGAGAAACTCTCCGGCCTTCGGCCCATGGCTCTCCAAGTCGTCCCGGCCGATCCCGTCCGTGACACCCGTCAAGTCAATGACCCGGCACGGGCCAATCAACTTGTCCAACCGAACCGCTTCAATCGTCTTGCCGCCCGGGATCATGTGAAGCTCCGCGTCGACGTGCGTACCCGTGTGCGCATCCATGTGCAACCGAGTCTCATGTGCAGATCCGGTCGTGAAGTCGGACGTCGTCTCGAACTTGGGGCGCTTCTCGTCCTTGTTCTTATAGACCTGCATCCCCTCGTGGATGAGCATGCTGACGTCGTAAACCTTGACCATTTAGCGCTGCACCTCCACGAGATGGCCGACCGAACGCTCCAGGTCCTGCATGGGCGACTCATTGCCATAGAGCGGCCACCACAGGCCTGGGTTGGGTTGGACGAGATCGTCGGATGCCTTTGGGCCCCAGGTGCCGGCCTTGTACGTGTCGAGCGGCACGCGATCTTCGGCAAACGCGTGCGCGATGGGATCGACAAACTTCCACGCGAGCGCCACCTCGTCCCAGCGGGTGAAGAAGGTGGAGTCGCCGTGCATGGCGTCGTGCAACAGTCGCTCGTAGGCCTCTGGCGATTTGTCGGCTGGCTGGCTGAACTCGAGTGCCACCGGGACGACGACATTCTCGGTGCCCGGGCGCTTGACGTTGAGCTGCAGATACATGCCCTCCACCGGGTTGATGCGAATGACAAGCAGGTTCGGCCCGAGCTTCCCGTTCTGATTGAAGTACAGGTGTTCCGGCATGTTGCGGAACTGAATCACGATCTCGGTCGACTTCTTCGGCATCCGCTTGCCGGTGCGGATGTAGAACGGCACCCCAGCCCACCGGAAGTTGTCGATGAACAGTTTCGCCGCCACGAACGTTTCCGTCTTCGAGTCCGGCGCAACCCCTGGCTCCTCGCGATAACCCGGCACCGCCTTGCCGTCGATCTCGCCCGCGGCATACTGACCCCGCACGACGTACTGGCTCACTTCGTCCTCCCGGTAGGCTCGGAGCGATCGCAGCACCTTGACCTTCTCGTCGCGGATGGCCTCGGTATGCAGGCGGCTCGGCGGCTCCATTGCCACCATCATCACCATCTGCAGCATG
Organism: Alicyclobacillus vulcanalis; assembly: GCF_900156755.1. GTDB lineage: Bacteria > Bacillota > Bacilli > Alicyclobacillales > Alicyclobacillaceae > Alicyclobacillus > Alicyclobacillus vulcanalis. Next base: position 102,497 of record NZ_FTOO01000001.1, on the reverse strand, counting down.
TGGTTCTGCACCATATCGCGGAGCGCGCCCGCCGTTTCATAATACGAGGCGCGGTCCTCCACGCCGACCGTTTCACTCGACGTAATTTGCACGCACGAGATGGACCGGTTGTCCCAGAGCGGGCCAAACATCGAGTTCGCGAAGCGAATCACCTCGATGTTCTGGACCATCTCCTTACCGAGATAGTGGTCGATGCGGAAAATCTCATCTTCCGAAAAGGCGGTGGACAACTCTTGGTTCAACTGAGCAGCGGACTGGTAGTCATGCCCAAACGGCTTCTCGATGATGAGCCTGCGCCAGCCCTTCGTGTCGGCGAGCCCCGCCTTCTTCAGATTGAGTGCCGTTTCCCCGAAAAAGCGCGGCGCCATCGACAGATAGAACAGGCGGTTCCCGCCGTGGTCCTTTTCTTTCTCGATCTCGCCCACGAAATCGGCGAGCTTGCGGAAGTCGTCTTCGTTATCCACGTTGCCCGCGATGTAGTGAATGCGCGGCGCGAGTCGCGCCCACACATCCGCCTCGATCCCTTCTTTCACAAAGGCATCGAGCGCCTTCTTCACCTCGCCGCGGAACGTCTCATCGGTGTAACTGCGGCGCGCGGTCCCCACGATGCTCATGCCGTCCGGCAAAAGCCCCTTCTTCTCGAGCTGATACAGGGCTGGGAACAACTTGCGGTGGGCGAGATCGCCCGTCGCGCCGAACAGCACAAACACGTGCGGCGGCACCTGCCTGCGGGTGTTGACCTGGCTCTCCACTCCCATAGCACTCCATCTCCTCTTTGTATATCAGTCCGCTTCCATTCTACACAAAGTCGTCACGGACATACAGAGGCCGAGCGGATGCCCGCTCGGCCCTAGTCTTCGATTTTTGGACAGATGTTATGTCGCATCCCGCACGGCATCGCCCTCGCGGGCCTGCTGACGCGCGAGTTCCCAGCGAAGGTACGCATGAATGAAGGGGTCGATCTCGCCGTCCATGACGGCCTGCGTGTTCGACGTCTCGTGATTCGTGCGGTGGTCCTTCACCAGCGAATACGGATGAAAGACATACGACCGAATTTGGCTGCCCCAGGCGATCTCCTTTTGCTCGCCGCGCAACTGCGCGAGCTCCTGCTCCCGCTCCTCGCGGCGCTTCGCCGCCAAGCGCGACTTGAGGATCTCCATCGCGCGGGCTCGGTTTTGAATTTGGGACCGCTCGCTCTGGCATGTCACGACAATGCCGGTGGGAATGTGCGTAATGCGCACCGCTGAGTCCGTGGTATTCACGTGCTGACCGCCGGCACCGGTGGAACGGTAGGTGTCGATCCGGAGTTCCTCCGGTCGGATCTCGATGGACTGGTCATCCTCAGCGATCTCCGGAATCACATCGACCGACGCAAACGACGTGTGGCGCCGTCCCGACGCGTCAAAGGGAGAGATGCGGACCAAGCGGTGCACGCCCTTTTCGGCCTTCAGATAGCCGTAGGCGTTGTGCCCCTTGATGAGAAGCGTAGCGCTCTTCGTGCCCGCTTCTTCGCCTGGCAGATAGTCAAGCACCTCGACCTTATAACCGTGGTCTTCCGCCCAACGCGTATACATGCGGAGAAGCATCGACGCCCAGTCCTGCGACTCCGTTCCGCCCGCCCCGGGATGAAGTTCCAGGATCGCGTTGTTCTTGTCGTACTCGCCCGACAGCATGAGCTGCAGCTCAAACGCGTCCATCTCCGACTTCAGCTGATCCGCCAATCGGTTGGCCTCGGCGAAGAGGTCGTGATCGTCCTCCTCCTGCGCCAACTGCAGCGCCACCTCGGCGTCCTGATGAAGCGATTCGAGGCGCTTCATCGTGTCGACGACGGATTTGACGCCGTTCATCTCGGAGATGATCTTCTGAGCGCGGTCGGGATTGTCCCAGAAGTCGGGCGCGGCCATCAGGGCCTCGAGCGTCGCGATGCGGTGTTCTTTGCCCGCGACGTCAAAGAGACCTCCCGAAGTCCGCCAACCGCGTGGCCATACTCTTCAGTTCCTGGCGAAGCTCGCCGTACGTCTCTGCCATTGCTCCATCACTCCTTGCGGTGTTTCGCTCGTTATTGTATCAAACGGCAGGCCGCCGCGTGCGCAGGCTGGGCGGCGGTCAGCCGCCACGCACCATTCCGCCCGTGGGCGCAATCGTTTCAAGGGCGCCGCCTGCCGCTCTGCTCTCATCCGCATGAGAGGACCGCCTGCTTCGGTCGCCTCAGCCCCCCTGAACGGGCACGGCGCCGTGCGCCACCGGCTGCTGTGGAACCGCCTGGACGTTCGCCTTGAACACGTACAGGATGACCTCTTCCTCAATGGAATGGATCATGGCCTCAAACATCTCGAAGCCCTCTTTCTGATAGATGACGAGCGGATCCGCCTGTCCATACGATCGCAGGTGCACGCTCTGGCGGAATTGGTCCATCGCGTCGATGTGATCCATCCACTTGGAGTCCACGGCTCGAAGCAGGACAAGTCGCTCGAGCTGGTGCATAATCTCGCCCAGCTCCTCGCGCCGCTTGTCGTAATTCGCCTTGCCAAGCTCAAGGAGGCGTTCCTTGATCTCGTCGCGATCCAGCTTTCGGAGCTCGTCGACCGTCACCTGGCCCGGGTTCAGGAAGTGGTGCTCCGCGTACTGAACGAGCGCCTGCAGATCCCAGTCCTCCGGCACCTGCTCCTCGGAGCAATAGACCTCGAGCATGTGATCGATCAGATCTTCAAGCATGCCCTCGACAATGCCGCGCAGGTCTTCCCGTTCAAGGATTTGCCTGCGTTGGCGGTAAATGACCTCACGCTGCTTATTCAGCACGTCGTCGTAACGGAGCACGTGCTTGCGGAGGTCGTAGTTGTTGCCCTCCACCTTCTTCTGCGCGCGCTCAAGGGCATTGGTGAGCATCTTTTGCTCGATGGGCTGATCCTCTTCGAGGCCAAGCCGATCCATCAGCCGCTTGATGTTGTCCGAACCGAAGAGGCGCAGCAAGTCGTCCTCGAGCGAGAGGAAAAACTGCGAAGATCCCGGATCTCCTTGGCGCCCGGCGCGGCCGCGAAGCTGGTTGTCGATCCGCCGACTCTCGTGCCGCTCCGTGCCGATGATGTGCAGGCCGCCGAGTTCCGCGACGCCCTCGCCGAGGATGATGTCCGTGCCGCGCCCCGCCATGTTGGTCGCGATGGTGACCATGCCGCGTTGACCCGCGAGCGCGACGATCTCGGCCTCTCGCTCGTGATGCTTGGCATTCAATACCTGGTGCGGGATCCCGCGCTCGTGCAGCATGCGCGAGAGAAGCTCCGACTTCTCAATGGACGTGGTGCCGACGAGCACCGGCTGCCCCTTGGCATGCCGACGCGCCACCTCTTCGACCACCGCACGGAACTTGGCCCGCTCCGTCTTGTACACGACGTCGTCGAGATCCGTGCGAATCATGGGTCGGTTGGTCGGGATGACCACGACGTCCATGCCGTAGATCTCGATGAATTCCTTCTCCTCCGTCTTCGCGGTGCCCGTCATGCCGGCCAGCTTCTCGTACATGCGGAAGTAGTTCTGGAGGGTGATGGTCGCGAGCGTCTTCGACTCATTCTGAACCTTGACGCCCTCCTTCGCCTCGATGGCCTGATGCAGGCCCTCGCTGTACCGGCGCCCGTGCAGGATGCGGCCCGTGAACTCGTCAACGATGTGTACCTCGTCGCCGATCACGACGTAATCCTTGTCGCGCTTCATGAGGCCGTGTGCCTTCAGCGCCTGCGTGATGTGGTGCATCAAGGTGACGTTTTCCGGATCAAACAGATTCTCCACGCGGAAGAACTGCTCCGCCTTTTTCACGCCCGACTCCGTCAGGTTGGCGGTGCGCATCTTTTCGTCGACTTCGTAATCTTCGCCCGGCTTCAGGCGGCGCACCAGCATATCCGCGCGAAAATACAAATCGGCCGACTTTTCAGCCGGTCCCGAGATGATGAGCGGCGTCCTCGCCTCATCGATCAGGATAGAGTCCACCTCGTCGACGATGGCGTAGTGCAGCTTGCGCTGGACCATGTCCTCGAGCGACATCACCATGTTGTCGCGCAGATAGTCAAACCCAAACTCGTTATTGGTTCCGTACGTGATGTCCGCGCGGTACGCCTCGCGCTTCTGCGCCGGCGTCATGTCGGGACCGTTGTAGCCGACCGTGAGGCCCAGGAATCGATGCACCTTCCCCGTGTACTCCGCGTCGCGCTTCGCGAGATAATCGTTGACCGTGACGACGTGCACGCCTTCGCCGGTCAGCGCGTTCAAGTACGCCGGAAGCGTCGCGACGAGCGTCTTACCTTCGCCCGTCTTCATCTCGGCCACGCGGCCTTCGTGCAACACGATGCCGCCCATGAGCTGCACGTCAAAATGACGCTGACCCAGCACCCGCTTCGCGGCTTCGCGAACCACGGCAAAGGCTTCGTACAAAAGATTGTCCAACTTTTCGCCGTTTGCGAGCCGCTCGCGGAACTTGGCCGTCATCGAGCGCAGTTCCTCATCCGACATCGATTCAAATTGGGATTCTAATGCGTTGATCCGATCCACCATGCGGCGCAATCGGGCAATTTCACGTTCGTTCGAGTTGAAGACCTGTTTGAGGAGTCCCACCGAACGGTCACACCCCCATGTGCGGTGAACTTCTAAAGCCTCATTCTACCCCATTCTCTAACCGCAGACAACGCACAAGGAAATGTGTATTATCAAGGTAGAATGGTTGCAAACATCGCGGATCAACAAACGGAGTGAACTGTATTGAAGGGAAACAGACTCTTGTCTATCGTCATTCCTGCGTACAACGCGGAACGGTGGATACGCGAAACCTTGGAATCCGCCGTACGTCAAACCTACGAGCCGAAGGAAATCTTGGTTGTTGACGACGGTTCATCCGACCAAACCGCACAGATTGTCGAACATTACTGCGATCGAGGCGTGCACTTATTTCGGAACGGCGTCAATCGAGGCGCCAACTATACATACAATTTTGGTCTTTTACACGCGAATGGCGAATACCTCACGTTCCTCGACGCAGACGACGTTCTCATGCCACAGTACAGTTCTCGGGTCATTGAAGCGATGGAGATGAACGGAGCGGACATCGGCTTCTCTGACCTTTTCGCCTTGGAAGGAGACGTACCTCGGCAGACTCGATTATACGGACAACCACGACATCCCTCCTTTCGCTTTATATTTGGAGGAGAAGATCACACGTTTCCAAGCAACCCGGATCTCCTTCGAAAGATGATTCTCCAAGGCGTGCACATCAGCCCGCGCGCCATTTACCGTCGCTCACTTTTTCTCGACTGTGGTATTGAAGATCGACGCTTGCGTATCTCACACGATTGGCTTCGACACGTATCCTTTTTGCTTCATGGCGCCAAGTGCGTGTTCGTGTCTGAAGCCCTTGGCTATTATCGAATTCACAACGCAGGTAATTCACAAAAAGACCCTCTCGCAAGTTTGATCGATCAATGTCGGGCGACCGAGATTATTCTGAGCGAATATGCACATTTGATGTCCTCAGAAGAGCAAATAATTGCCCGTCAGATGCGCGACGCCACTCGGGAGCGACTGTTTAGTCATTTGGCGCGCTCGTCGCTTTCGAATCGGCAAATCGCGATGTTCCTCATTGAACATCAAATCTTCATATGACGTGTGCACGCTCGTTACGAATGAATAAATTACACGTTATTCCTTTGAAAAACCATCCTGGTTCCGGAGGGGTTTCGGTTGCGATTCGATCTCATCGTTGTGGGTGCTGGTCTATGTGGTGCTACGGTCGCAGAACGGGCCGCGCGACAACTGGGCATGAGTGTCCTCGTCGTGGAGCGACGCCGCCACATTGCCGGCAACGCTTACGATGAATACGACGAGCACGGGCTTTTCATTCACCGATACGGTCCGCATATTTTTCACACCAACAGTGAGCGCGTCTTTCACTATCTGAGTCAATTTACGTCGTGGCGCATTTATCAGCATAGAGTTCGAGCGATGGTGGACGGCCAGCTTGTGCCCGTGCCAGTCAACCTGGACACCATTGCCGCTCTCTATCATGTCAGTGTTGACGAGCCGCGTCTACCGTCTCTCATCCAGCAGGACATCGTGGCTGTGCCTCGCGTCGAGAATTCTCGAGACGTCGTTGTGAGTCGAATGGGCACCCGTGTATACGAAAAAATTTTTAAAAACTACACGAAAAAACAGTGGGGGCTTAATCCAGAAGCTCTTGCACCCTCGGTTTGTGGCCGAATTGCGATTCGAATGAATCGAGATGATCGGTATTTCACAGATCGCTATCAAGGTATCCCTTCGCATGGATACACAAAGATGGTGGAGCGCATGTTGAGCCACCCCAACATTCACATTCTGCTTGGGACAGACTTTCGTGAGTTGAGAGGCAGCATTGACTACGATACATTGGTGTGGACCGGCCCTATCGACGAATACTATGATTTTCGATTCGGCAAGCTCCCGTACCGATCGCTGTCTTTTCAGCTCGCGTATCACGACACTGAGTTTGTGCAGCCAGTGGCGACCATCAACTGGCCAAACGAATACGACTTCACGCGTGTTACGGAAATGAAACACTTAACTGGACAATCCCATTCAAAAACCGTGCTCATGTACGAGTTTCCACAGTCAGACGGAGATCCGTATTATCCCGTGCCAAGTGACGAAAGCCAGCGACTCTACCTTCAGTATCAGACGCTTGCTCGCAAGGAGGAACGCGTGCATTTTCTTGGACGCCTCGGGACGTATCAATACTATAATATGGATCAAGTGGTGGCACAGGCTCTCCACTTTGTAGATACTGTGCTCGCCCGATGACCCTTACAGTTCGTCAGAGCGCTCCAGGAAACGTTGAGCCCGTCCGACGTGCAGACGGGCTCGGTGACGTCTCAAATGCTTCGCCCTTGAGTCGACTTGCTCATATGCCGTCGGGTTCAATTAGCCCGTAGTCGCCGTTTTTTCTTCTGTAAACCACGTTCATTTCGTCCGTGTCGGCGTTGGTGAACACGAAGAAGTCATGGCCAAGTAAATTCATTTGCAAAATGGCTTCTTGCACGGTCATAGGCTTCATCGCGAACCGCTTGACTCGAACCACTCGAAATTCATCACTGACGTCAAGTTCATCCGTCTTGGCTAGGACGACCCTTTGTTGATACAAAGCGTCACTCTCCCGTCCGGTCCGAGACCGCTGCCTTCGGGAAACCGTGAGCTTGTCTTTATAACGATGGATTTGCTCTTCAAGTCGATCTGCTGCGAGGTCTATGGAGGCATACATATCGGGGGATTTTTCTTCTACTCTAAAAATCACACCATAGGCATATACCGTCATTTCGACACGGTGGTCCGTTCCTTCGACAGCCATCGTGACGTAGACATGCTTGTCATTCTCGCCCTCGAAGAATCGCGCCAAGCGACTGATCCGTTTGTCGACGTACTGGTGCAATGCCGACGTGACAGCAATGTTGTCGCCGTGAACTTGAACCTTCATGGGCAACGCCTCCTTTTGGGGTGCTCCCATTATAGAGCGAACTCCACAAAAACAAAATGGTGCAGCGCATCGTTTTCGTTGTTCCAAGTTTAGCAAAGGGAGTGTCAAGATGAGTCGACCAGAGCACGGAACAACTCTTCCCGCCTATAAACGACTTCAAAAACTCGATCAGATGTGGAATGAATTTCTATCCGAGGTGCCTACGGAAGAGCGGTGGCTCCTCCTCCAAACGGTGTACACGTCCGCGACACGCCGGGCCCTACTGTCTACCCTTCCCTTGACGGATGGCGGATACGTCGCCGACTTAGGCTGCGGTTATGGCGCGCTCGTATTCGATTTAGCCAGCCTTTATCCCGTACACATTTGGGGATTGGATAGAAATCACGAAGCCATAGACGCGTGTCGCTCTTTCGAAGCTCTAGCCAGACAAGCGGGTGCATTACACCCCTCTAGTGTGCTTGAGTTTACCGTAACCGACGTGACGACGTTCGAGTTGCCGTACCCCATGGACGTGATTTGCGCGAGATTTGTCCTGCAACACCTGCGAGAACCAGAGAAAGCGGTTGTTCAAGCGGCCCGCAATCTCCGAACGGGAGGAATCTTGTGTCTCATCGACGTGGACGATGGTCTCTCCCTTGCGTATCCGCCAGATCCCCCAGCCTTGTCAACTGTCAAGACGAAGCTCATCGAACTTCAATTTACACAGGGCGGCGACCGCACCGTAGGTCGCAAGCTGGCGTCTTGGGTTGATCAAGCGGGGATGGACGTTGTGCAAACGCTTGTGCTGCCGACTTCACGCTATCAGTCCACGCCAGATAAGCGCACTAAGCATGTGTTACTGGCACAGTGGCAAGCCAGACGGAAGCAGCTCATCGAATCGGGAATCGTGGATGAGGTGCAATTTCAAAAGCTTATGGACCAAGCCAACCTTGAAGAGACCGGACCCCAGTTTAACATTCAAACAGAGATAGCCATTATCGCACGAAAGGCGTGATCGCTCGATCACGCCTCCACTTTCTCCCATGTCTGCGCCCAGGAAGCCCAAAACGTTCGCATTTCTTCGTACTGTTCCTTCACCTTCGCAGGTTGGAGATACCAATCCACAAGCATACGGTAGTAATATGCGTAAGATGCATCGGCTGCCCTGGCTGCCTCATAGGTGAGGTCAAGGTTGCTTCGTAAGAACGCCGTGATATCTTGAACGTACTCGATGTAGCGGCGAGCGCCCATAATATCTTCGGATTCCACAAGCCTACGGATCTCGTCAACGCATTCACAGGCCCGCTCATGGAGCTTCACGATTTTCGCCTTGAGCGGCATGGCTTTGACCGATCCTTGATACGCTCGATGCGGGTTCACTTCCAGATCACCTTCCAACAGTTCATCCAAAGAAGGCACGCGGCGGCTCGCCATTTGCAGCTTGGCTGCCACAGCGTGAAGAAGTTCCGACGAAGGGAATGCGATAAGGGCCTGCCGAACAATGGTCTGAGCGTGCTGCACATTCTGGTACACGAGAGCCAAGTCGGTTTCAATGATAATCTTGCGAACCGTTGGCTCAAAGTCGAGCGCTCGCTCCAATTCCACGGCACTTTGCTCGAAGTTCTTCTTCGAGAAAGCACGCATGGCCCGCAGTTCTATCTCCCAAGGTAGTCCGCCTTTCCAGTCGACGCAACTCATGCCCTCTGCCAAGGGCGAGCACACGGCATGCACAAACCAGTCGTCGCGATCCGCGGCTTTAGGCATCCACTTGTAAAGGGTGCGGTATGCCGAAGCAAGCAGGAGATCATCGAAAAGAGGCGCCAGTTTCTTGGGAACTTGTTCATCGAGCAACCACGGGCGAAGCGCATGGTATCTCGCATCTTCCTCGAAATCCAGTTCTGGAATATCCATCTCCTGATCCAGCGATGCGAGCAACTGAAGCCACTTGTATTCGCGAAGCCCAAGCGAGTCGCCTGCAAAGGCACTCGCATCGACGGACTGCCGCAGAGCCACAGCTGCTTTCAGTTTTGCAACAATCGCTGCCGTCTCGGGCATCACGGGCAAAGTGGCTACGTCCTCGAATGAGTCTGGAACGCCCCATAACACGCCGGCCCAAGTTGCAAACGTCAAGCAGAGTGGATCATGCCTGGCCATCTCCTTGAGCTGCGCATAAACACCCCGTTCGCGAATCGGCACGACGCCCGCAACAAACGCGTACAACCGCTCCTGTCGGGGATACGCACGCAAACTTTGAAAGAAATGACGCCTAGCCGCAATGAGATCACCCAGATATACCCACACTTCCCCGAGCTTCGCATGAGCCGCGTACGATCCCGAGCCAGGAACGGAATCCACAAGATGCACCTTAGGCTCTCCGATCTCCAGCGCCTGTTCAAAAGCTGCGCGCGCCTGACGCAACCGCCGATGCTTGAGAGCATATACACCCAAGGTATAAGGGAGGTCTGCGGCATTCGGAAAAATCCGCATGGCTCGCGTACCAAATTCCTGCAGCTTGTTCATATCTCCCAGCTCACCGTACGCGGTCATGAGCATTCTGTAAAGGCGGAGAATGAGATGGGATTGCCGCGCAAAATGCTCCGGCCGCACCTTCTCAACCATCGGTTCGCCTATACGAATGATATCACCGTTTTGTCCTAATCTTCCATATTCAGCCATTAAGTTCGTCACATGGAACAGATCTTCCGGATGATCAGCAAGTTCTTTTTCGAGAAGCTGGATATTGCGCTCTGACTTGTTTTTTAATTTGATGAATTCCTCTAAATAACCAAGATGGTGCAGTTCCACATCGAGCATCTCAATGTGTGCTCCTGCTTCCACGAGGTCATGCAAGATTTGCTCATGGATGATTCCACGGTAGCGAAAGCCTCGACGAAACACTCTGACCACACGTACGCCAGGAGAACGAATAAAACGTCGTACTGATCCAAGATAGTTAATAATATCCACAGTGAATGCGTCCGCTTCGCCGCGCTCCACCGCTTGACGCAAGCGGAGCCCGTCGTCCTTCGGCAGAAATTCATCCGCGTCTATGACAAGGACGTAATCGCCATAAGCGTGTTCAAGCGCCATGTTTCGCGCCGCACTGAAGTCACCAGTCCACACGAACTCGTAGACCTTGGCGCCAAAGGACTCCGCTATCTCACGCGTTGCGTCGGTCGATCCCGTGTCCACAATCACGACTTCGTCTGCCACATCGCGGAGAGATTCGAGGCATCGCTTGATGACATGAGCCTCATCTTTGACAATCATACAGGCGGACAACCGCATCGCACGCAACGTCCTTTCTCGTCGGGGTCTCGGTTGACATGTGGGTGACGTACGCCCGCGACACGAGTGCAGCCTGCCGCAATGTCCCGACTCGAGCTCGAACCCGATTCCGCTCCTCCGCGATACACGCCAAAATAGCGGCTGTTTGAAGGAGGAGTCGGCGGCCGTCATCCCAACTGTGCGGGGCGCCTGCGTCTATGGCATCTCTCCATTGTCGCGCGAGCTCATTTGCCAATTCGAACTTGCCCGCTCGTAGGGCTGCGAGTACACGATTCCCCAGGTCATAAAGAGACGGAGATACACCCGGAGTCATGGATGCCCTCCTCACCCAGTCGTTTTATTCGAGCTCTGTCCGAACATCGCGGATAACTGTTGCATTTGTGCCTGCATCTGCGCCATGACCTCGTTCAGTTGGTTGAGCTGAGCTTCGTATTCCTGAACCCGCTGCTGAATTTGTTGCTGTACCGTGTTCAAATAGTTTTGCAACGTCGACTGTTGTTGGGACAGGGACTGTACAGCCGTTGAGATAGGAGACTGACCGGTGCCATTTGGGTTTCCCTCCAGCAACACGTTGATATAGTTATACAGATTCCCTAAAACTCCCGAAGTCGGTATGGCTTGCGAGGCCGTTGTATTGACCACGCCGAAAAGTTGCTCCACATCCGACAAGTTGTTCGTCAGCGCTTGGTCAAACATTTGCTGCCCGTCGGGCAAAGTCCCGGCCGCACTCGAAAACCCACTCGGCGATTGAAACTCCAGGTGGCCACTGCTAGGATCCAACACAATTCCAATCGAGGCGAGCGAATTCATTTGGCTATTGACTGCACTGACAGCTTGCATGGCTTGTGACGCCAATTCGGACACCATGCTCTGAGCGAGCGGATCCCCGAACAGCGGGCCGACGGTCGGGCTGCTCCCATTTGTTGCTCCAGACGATGGCGCGGTATATGCAGTGTCTTGTCGGAGGGTATCCACGAGTGTATTGTATGCGTTCATCCACGTCGTCACGGCGCTCTTGGCTCCGCTTGTATTCTGAACAACCGAGACCGTGGTGGACCCCGTCGAAATCGCATTGATGGTCAAGCCGGGAATCATGTTTTGAAAGGTATTTGTCGATGAAGTCAACGTGACCGTGGTTCCAGACGAGCCGGAAGATGATGTCCCGGACGAAGAGCCTAGAACAATCTCCGCATCCTGAGCATTGGAGAGGGTTTGAAAGCCAAATTGCCCCCCGGATCCACCACTCACGGTGTCCGTCACCTGAAATCCATAATTGGATCCTGTTTGAATAGATGAAAGCGCCAGAAAATATGCCCCCTGCCCGTTGGACACCACGGACGCCGCAACGCCCGTCTGCTGTGTATACTGATTAACAGCGTTCGCAATGTCCTGAAGGGACTCACCAGACGAAATGGAAATTTGAACAGCCTGTCCGTTGTTTAGTTGGGTGGGCTGAATAGACAAAGTCCCCGCAGTCAGTGAGGATGTCCCAGTAGCGGATGTTTGCATATTTGCGGTCTGCACTTGCATTTCTGCCTGGGCCAATTGGGTAACCTGAATGTTGTAGGTCCCCACATTCGCCCCTGGAGAAACGGATACGGTGGCCACGCTTGAATTCGTGGATGAGGCAGATGTCGTACTCCAGCTCTGCAAACTCGCAAGCGTCTCGGTAGCTTGTTGAAACGTCTGCAAAGCTGATTGCAAAGCGCTGTACGCATTTTGCTGCGACTGAAGCGTGGATATCTGATTCTGAATGGGTGCCTCCAGCTCTTGTTGCAAAATCTCTTGCAAATCCTGTACATACTGTGACACAGGCAAGCCCGTGCCTGCTGGATTTGAAATGGTGTTCAACTGCTGCAGTAAACTTGCTGCCGTTTGCAGATTGCTGGAATTACTCGATGAAATATTCATACTCATACGCCCACCTCCTCGTCGCGATCCCGACTTTAAGTTAAGCCGGGATCGCATGAACACACTTCGGGCCTATCTTATTGGAGCAGCTTCAGGATTGCGTCTGGCTGCTGATCGGCCTGAGAGAGCATCGCCAGGCCAACCTGCTGCAACACCTGCTCCTGGCTGAATTGCGTATAAGCTTGCGCCATATCAGTGTTGGTGATGGTGGAGTCGGCATTCTGAAGATTGTTGGCCGTATTTTGCAGGTTCGAAACCGTGTAATTCAGCTGGTCTTGTACCGCACCAATGTTGGCCTGGTAAGCGGACAACGACGTAATCGCTGCCTGGACCACGGAAATGGCCGCGGTCGCCGCCGCTTGGGATGTGATGTGAAGATAGCCATCAGAGCCAAGCGAAACGCCAGTAAACAAGGACGAAATTTGGACGTCCGCAATCGTAACCGACAGCTCCGAGTTGGTCGTCGAGTCGGTATTAATTTGGAAGATGATACCTGTCGATGCAAACGAACCATCGAGCAGGGTCATGGTATTGAACTTGGTCTGTGAGGCAATATTGTTGATCTGTTTCTGCAGCGCGACAAATTCTTGGTCCAAGTTCTGCAGATCCGTCGAATTCTCCGTACCGTTCGCCGCCTCAACCGCGAGCGTGTTCATCGTCTGCAGGATGGAGGTAATTTGGTTCATGGCGCCAGAAGCGGTTTGCAACATGCTGATACCGTTCTGCGCATTCTGAATGGCTTGGTTTAGGGCGTTCACCTGAGACGTCATTTGTTGAGAAATGGCGTAGCCTGCCGGATCATCCGCTGCACTGTTGATGCGATTACCAGTGGAAAGTTGTTGATAGGACGTGTTGATTTGATTGTTGACGTACTGGAGATTGGACAGAATGCTTGCGGCGGACGCATTGTTGTTTACACTAAAGTTCAGGGACATGAGTATTGCCTCCTTCTCAGTGTTTTCTGTTGGGACGGATGGCCGCGCGCGCTTTGGCGCGCTTCTTTTTTATGAACCACAAAAGTCATGAAGGCAGATAGTTGATGAGTGATGGGAGCAAGATTTGGGCGCCCATTTGCAGCGCAGCTTCGTAGATCACTTGATCCGTAGAGAACTGCGTCATCACCTGCGCCATATCTGCCCCTTCAATCCCCCCCTTCAAGTTCGTGAGATTCGTCTGAAATTGGGTCATCTGGTTTTGAGCCGCCGTCATTCGCTGAATGCGCGAACCGAGCGCAGCGTTCAAGTTGATCACTTGATTTAAATTCGCCTGCAAGTCGCTTAAATCTTGACGTAAGGCTCCAGTATTTCCTGACTGAAGGTCGGACTGAATCGCTGAGAGCGTATCACGAAGATTACGCGTTCCTCCTTGGGGTGTCGTGAGAAAGATGTCATATGCTGTGACGGTCGTCCGTATTTGTATCCCGGGAGCGATCTGCTCGTTTACGTTCGGTGGACTCGCCTGTGCATCATCGAACGGATTGTAATTCGTTCCTGCGGAAGCACTCGGACCCGCCCCGTTCGGGATAGAACTTCCTGGACTCAAAAGGTACGTCGTCGGCGCTGTGTCGTCCGCCTGTCCTCCAAAGAGATACCGGTTGCCCACCGTTTCATCGGCAATTTGATAAATGCCTTGCACAAGCTGAGACACGGTCGCCGAATAGCCGGAGAGATCCCCCGAACTCTGATTGGGCCCATTCAACGCTCCTTCAAGGTTTGACTGAATCTGCTGGAGTTGCGACACCATGCCTTGCATGGCTGATTGCGTTGCATTCATCCAAGACAAAGCCGAAGAGACCGTCGACAACCCCGCTTGAACCTGAGATACTTCCGCGGTCAAGCTCATATCCTGAGAGACCGCGACGGGATCATCCTGCGGCAGGTTCAACGTCTTTCCGGTCGAGAGTTGCTGCTGAACCTTCTGCATTGCCGTGTTGATGTTTTCGAGATTAAAGAGAAACTGAGCCTGTTCCATGGATGTGGTGACGCGCACCGCAGCTCACCCCACACGGGTCATGACTGAACCATGTTCATGAGACTGTTTAACATGGTTTGAAAGGTCGCAATGTATTTCGCCGCCGCCGCGTAGGCGTTTTGAAATGCGATCATGTACGTCGCCTGCTCGTCAATCGAGACACTCGACACCGATTGACGAAGTTGCGTCGATTGCTGCAGCAGAGCGTTCGCGGTCGTGGCATTCTGACTCACACCCGCTGCGAGCGTCCCGAGTTGGGAAACCATACTGCCAAGCAATTGGTCGAATGTGCCTGATTCGGTCTGCGTAGAGCCTGTCCCATCGACCCAGGAAAGTGACGTTGGAGTCGTTTGCAGATTGACGACGTTGAGCGCATAACGGTTGTCCCCAGACGCACCGCTCGGCCCGGTCTGCAATGTGGCGACGGTCATGCCAGCGTCCACCGCAAAGGAACCTCCGCTTGATGGGGCGTCAAAAAAGGTTTGGTTTCCGAGCGCTGCGTTGACCTGCGAGGCCAAGGCGTCTTCATACTGCGTAAGCTGATTCAGCAACCCCGAGATTTCCCCGTAGCCCTGCGCGTTTCCAGCAATTTGTCCTCCTTGGACAACCGAGGACAAGGGAACCGTCTGACTACCGACGGTAAGCTGCAACTGTCCACCAGCGTCAGAGACCGTCGCGCCCGTTTCCATCTGCGCCATCGAAATGGCCTGCGGTCCCGAGCCGACACTCACCGAAATCGTACCGTCCGCATTTTGACTCAACGTGAGGTTCGCAAGTTGCGACATCTTGTCAATGATTGCGCTCTGCTCGTCCAACAATGTGTTTGGATTCGACACCGGAGAACCCGACACATTTTGTTGCGCGATTTTCTGAATCTGGGTTTGGACAGATGACAGCTGCTGAGCATACTGTTGAAGTTGTTGAAACTGGCTGTTGACCTGGTTCAACACATCCTGCTGTGTGCTCTGCAACTGAGAACTCACCATATTAAAGGTCTGTGCAAGCACTTGCCCCTGCGAGATAACGGCTTGCTTAGCCCCTGTGTTGGACGGATCCGTCGAAAGCGTCTGCCAGGCGGAAAAGAATTGATCAAGCGCGTTCTGCAAACTGGTAGAACTGGGCTCATTCACGATACCTTCTACCTGAGTTAGTACAGTACTGTAAGTGGTGTACATCTGATATGAGCTCTGATTCGCCCAATCCTGTTCATCGTAGAACCAATCGTCTTGGCGAGTGACAGACTGCACCAGCACACCTTGCCCGAACTGCCCCCCAACGAAAGGACCGGGTCCCGGGATGGGCGGATAGGGACTGGCCTCGACAAAGTTGACGGACTCCTGAGCATAGCCAGGCGTGTTCGCGTTATCGATGTTATTCCCAACGACACTCTGAGCTTCTTGCATCGCCTGCAAACCAGATAAACCTACGTACAGCGGCGAAAACGTCGGTATGCCCATTCCCTTTCCCGTCCTTCACGCCCACTCTGAGAAACGAACGTATTGATAAAGCCGATTTAGAAATGCAGTCGAGAGATGGAGTCCTTGCTCGATCAGCCGTTGCTGCAACCCCACGAGATCTGCGATGTGACGGAGCCGCTCATGATGCTCGGAACCCACCTGTTGTTTGGCCAATTGCTCCATAAGAGTACATTGCCTTGACATCAAGACCAATAAACTGGACACATCCGCATTCCGAAGGCACGCTACTATTTCCTCTGTGAGCAATTCGAGCTTTGTGAGGGCGATTTCAACTTTATCCATTGTTGTTCAACACGCCTCGCTGAATCATGCCTTGCGCGATGCGATCGACATCGATCTGATATTGCCCGCTGGCAATCTTCTGCTGTAAGTCGCGGATATGGTCAAACTTCGTTGACGATACACGTGCGGTTACGCTCTGCGTGTTTACGTCCTCCGGGATTCGGCCAGGCGCACCCGATGGAGAAACCATTCGTTCCTCACCTTCCTCACTCTGTACAACGTCCTGTTTGTTGCGATCGTTCGCGGGGCTCATAAAATTTTTTTGCGAAGTTGCCTTACCTTCTGCCGTGATATGCGGCCAACATAGAAAGAAGCCATCTGTCTGTTCCAGACAAATGGCCCTTCATGCAGACCTTCTTTTCGCAGTGAGCATCCTCTGCGCATACGCTACTGCGCTCGCCTGAGTCTCCGTCTTCACTGCGCCAAGCCAAGCGAAGTTCGAAGCTGTCGAAGGAGAGACTGATATCGATGGTAGACCTGAGCCTTCGTTTGATTCAAAACATCCGCAGCTTCTTGGAAGCTCAGGGATTCCACAAAAATTAAGGAAAGTAGGATCTGATCTTCTCGACGCAACTCCGAAATTTTTAAGGCCGCCTGACGAACTAGTTCTTCATTTTCCCATCTTTCCATCGGATCTTCGACAGCGACATACTCAGCGCTTTGAACGTCGCAAGCACGCTGATAGGCTTGGATGGCTTGTGCCATGGGGGTGGATTTCGGCATCTTTAGGAGTGCAGAATTGCGCAACACCGTCAGCATTGCATATTTAATGACTTGCTTGGCGTATCGATCATCGACCTCGCGCTGTTGTGATCGCTGCCACAGAGCCGTAATCGCCGAAGAAATCAAGTCTTGTTCATCTATCATCGCGCTTCTCCGATACCGAATCAGACGCCTTGCCAATCTTTGGATATAGGGTATGTAGGCATCTAGTGACACCGTGTTGTCCAATCACGCCTCATCTCCCGATGCCGTTCAAGGCTTGCTGTAAAATCCAGGATTACGATCGCGACCATCAGGTCGCTGGCCGGGGCGCAGCTCTCGTGCCATCTCCTTCGCGCAATTCGCGCAGAGCCTGCCCGACTGCGTCGGCGTGCCACAGCGATCGCACGGGTACACCATGTTCGGGTTGTTGCGCAACAGAAGCCTGCCGTCCCTCAAAAACTGGACGATCTCGTCATACGGCACGCCGGTGCCGTTGGATACCTCGTAGATGTTGGCCAGCGGGTGCTGGCGCAAATACGCCCGGATGGCTGTGAGATGCTCGTCCTCTTGCTTCATGCAATCGGGGCAAATGTCGCGCCCCACGCGGTTGTACAGTTTTCCGCACCGTCGGCAGTTGGCGATGGCCACAGGCATCCCTCCACCGTCATGATTCGCGCTCGCTCGACAAAATCCTGCCACGCCATTGCCGCGCGGTGGTTGGCCCTTCCTGACGGCGCTTACCCCACGCCATCGCCGCATCGCCCACGCGGTCGGCCCATCCAAGGCCACCGCCGCACCGCCCACGCGCCCCCGTCACTCCACGCGCGCGATCACGGCCGCATGCACCTCCCGCGCGCCGGCAGCGTAGAGCACATGCGCGCACGTCGTGATCGTCGCGCCTGTGGTGATGACGTCGTCGACGAGCAACACGCGCCGCCCGCGGATGCCGCCTGCATCCATGGCGACGAACTGGCCCTCGAGCTCGCGCAGGCGGCGGAGTTTGTCTTTCGCGGTCTGGGAGCGAGTGTGACCAGACGACCCAAGGCGCGCTAAACAGGGCTTGAGGGGCAGACTGTCGGCGCGCGCAAACGCCCGCGCCACGAGCAGGACGTGATCGTACCCGCGCATGCGGAGGCGATCCGGCGCCGTCGGCACGGGCACCACGACGTCCGCCGGCGGGTGCGCGCCGCGCGTGGCGGCGAGCGCCGAGGCGAAGAAGGGGGCGATCTCGACGACGCGATCGTACTTCAACGCGCGGATGAGGGTGCGGACGAAGTGGTCGTACACGAGGGCGCTCGCGACGATCATGGGGCGGCCTGCTGCGCGAAGCCGCAGAACCTGCGCCTGAATGGGCACGAGTGCGAGATTTTGCTGACAGAAGGCGCAGAGTGTGCGCATGCCGTCCGGGCGCGGTGCCTGGCTGTCGGCGAGCCTGGCCGGAATGGGGCGGCTGCAGACGGGACAGGGTTCTTCATTGGAGGGGAAGATCCAGTTCAGCGCCTGTTGGATCAGGCGCTGTGCGAGAAACGGCATCGTGTACGCGCGTGGCATGGGGGCCCTCCCTTCGTCGCCGCACGCGCCCGGCGGGGCGAGTGGCGCCAAGGCCGGGGCGATCACGGTCGGGCGTCGAGCCTGGAGAGCGTGAACCAAAAGTCGCTGCCCTTGCCCTCTTCGCTTTCGACGCCGACCTCGCCGCCGAGCGCGGTGACGATGTGCTTGACAATGGCGAGTCCAAGGCCCGTCCCGCCGGAGGCGCGGCTTCGGTCCTTGTGCACGCGGTAAAATCGCTCGAACACCCTGGAGAGCGACTCCCTGGGAATGCCGATGCCGTTGTCCTTCACGTGCACCTTGACGCGATCGACGAGCACGTCCCAGGTGACGCAGACTTGGCTCCCGGGAGGCGAATAGTGGATGGCGTTGGTCAAAAGGTTGAGGAAGACCTGCAGCAAGAGATCCGGCTCAGCCCAGACGTGCAGGCGCTGGGGGCGCGGCAACTCGATGGAGATGTCCTTGCTCTGGGCGACGGGCCGAACGCGATCGACCGCGCGGACGAGCACTTCGTACAGGTCAACGGCGACGGGATCGACATGGCTGTCGCTCGCCTCAAGCTTCGAGAGCTCGAGGAGATCCGAGACGAGGTTGCCCATGCGAAGCGACTCCTCGTAGATGGTGCGCAAAAACTTTTCCCTCGCCTCGTCGTCGACGTCGCCGTCGAGGAGGGTTTCGGCAAACCCGCGAATGGCGGCGATGGGCGTCTTCAGCTCGTGCGAGACGTTCGCAACGAAATCGCTGCGCATGCGCTCGAGGCGGCGCCATTCGGACACGTCGTTGACGAGCATGAGGACGTCGTGACGGCCGTCGGCCTTGCTGCGCATGCGAGGCGCGGCCGAGATGGGGACGAGGCGCACGGCGACGGTCACGCCGTCCCGGATTTGAAATTCACCTGACCACGGCGTGCCGAAGAGCAAGGCGTGATCAATGGCGGATCCGAGCTGATAGTTTCGAAAGACCGTCCAGTGATCTCGGTCCTTCCACTGCTCGACGGGTCTGCGGAACAGCCGTTCGGCGGCGTGGTTCACCATCTGCACCTGGCCATCGCTCCTGAGGTAGATGACACCGGTGGTCATGTTCTGCAGGATGTGGCGCAAGATGTCGCGCTCCTGCGACATGTCGGCGAGGGTCTCCTGGATGCGTTCGGCCATGCGGTTGAACTGGCGGAAGATGGCGATCTCGGCAGGGCGGCTGCGGTACTCGTACATGCGCACGTCGTACCGCCCCTGCACAATCGCGTCCATGGCGTCAAGCAGGTAGCGGCGCAGGCTGCGGAACCAGCTCATCTGCCACAGGGCGAAGAGGGCTCCGAGGCACACGCCCACCCCTAGTCCGATGGCAAACCCCATCATGACCCAGACGTGCCTTCCGTGAACTTGTAGCCAATGCCCCGCACCGTGCGAATGTACTTCGGATTCTTGGAATCATCCTCAATCTTTTCGCGAAGATGCGAGACATGGACGTCGACGATGCGCGTATCCGTGGCGGCGCTGTATCCCCAGACGCGGTCCAAGAGCTGGTCGCGCGACAACACGTGCTCCTGGTTTTCCATGAAATACTGCAGAAGTTCAAATTCCTTCGGCGTGAACTCCACGAGTTGGCCGCGCACGCGGACCTCGTGGCGCGCGACGTCCATCACGATGTTGCCGGCGCGCAGGACCTTCCCCGCCGAGGCAGGCTGGGAATCCTCTTCCCGGCTCTCCATCCGGCGCAAGACCGCTCGCGCGCGGGCGACGAGCTCGCGCGGACTGAATGGTTTGGTCACGTAGTCATCCGCGCCGAGTTCGAGCCCGAGGACGAGGTCCACCTCTTCGTCTCGCGCCGTCAGGAGAATGATGGGCACCTTAATGCCCTCTTGGCGGAGGCGCCTGCAGACCTCAAGCCCATCCATGCCGGGGAGCATCAGGTCCAGCACGACGAGATCATACTTTGCGGCGCTCTGCTTCAACTTTTCGTACGCCACGAGGCCGTCGTCCACCGTCTCGACGTCGAACCCGGACCGACTGAAGTTGTATTCCACCAACGTGCGAATGGACGCTTCATCGTCCACCACCAACACGGTAGGCACACGTTTTCCCTCCGCTCACTGGTACTGGCCTTATTGTAACAAGAAGCGGCCGCGCTCGGCCACGATCAGGATGGAGAATTCCTTTGAATCTTGTCAAATCCATGCCAATATGTGAAACTTAATTCGGAAGATAAGGGAAGTGGGTGTGGACGTGTCGATAGGAGAAACCATCCGAACCCTCCGCACATCGCGCGGTCTGAGCCAGGCTGAGCTGGCAGGAGAACTCATAAGTCCCGAGCGGTTGAACGAGATTGAATCGGGCCGGGCCCTGGCGCCGTACCCGCTTCTCATTCAGTTGGCGGATCGCCTGGGAGCGTCCATCGACAGCTTGGTGGGCGACGCCGATCCGCATGGGCTGTTGCAGGCGGCCATCCACGTCGCCCAGTACGATATCGCCGCGGGACACTACTCGCGCGCCCGGCACATGTTGACCCATCTGCCGGAGGCGTCGTTTCACACGCGCGGCCTGGCCGAGTACCGCCTGACGCTCGCCCGAGCCCTGCGCGGCGACGGGGCCGATGCGGAGGCGGTGCAGCTCCTCCTGCCCCTCGCCGAAGCCGCGGAAGCGTCAGGAGACGCGCGCGTCGCGTTCTACGCGCTGCGGGAGCTTGGGTACGCCGAGTGTGACCGCGGGAACGTCCCGGCCGCCGTTCGCCTGTGGAAGGACGCCCTGGCGCACGTGGACGCGATCGCCGCGAGCCGCGCCATCCCGGCGGCCGAGCTTCGCGCGCTCACCCTCCAATTGTACCTGCACCTCGACGATCTCGACCCGCGCGACGAAGGCTTCGATGTGCCGTGGAAGCGCACGAGCCTCGATCCGCAGCCGCCCCTGCGCGCCGAGTTTGCGCCTGTGGCCGCGGCGCCAGAGCCGTCGGCACCAGGTTCCGCCGCGCCAGATGCCGCAGGATCCGGTCCGTCATCGCCAGCCCCGGGGGCCGCGTGGGCCCCGCCGGATCGCCCGCATCTTGCGGCGGCCCTGCGATGGGCGGACGGGGGCTCGGCGCTCTTCGCCATGTGCGAAAAGCTCGCGAACGAGGCCCTCTGCCACCTTGCGACGGACCCGTCTCAGGCCCGAGCGCTCGCGGATCAGGCGACGGAACTCCTCTACGTCGGCCGGCTCGCCGAGATGGAGACGGCTCTCGACGCGCGGCTCGGGAAAGCGGAAGGCTTTTCTTCGCGGCTTCAGCGCGCCTACCTCACCACCGCGGTGTCGCCGTGGAGCGAGCTCGCCGCGTTTGGGGACGAGATCGCAGAGCGGCTGGAGGCAAGCGACGTCGAGCGCGCGGCGCTCTGGATGGAGCTGGCCCGGTCCATCGAGCGGCTGCTCCCGCCGGCGGCCGACGTGTCGGCCAAGCGAGCGAGGCTCAAGCTCGATCTGCTGGCCCTGGAAACGGCGTACCTACAGCGGCCGCAGGACCGCGCGGCGCTTCGCCAGCGGCTGCTGGAGTATGAGCAATCGTTCCCAGAATGGGGAGAGACGGCGGTGCGGATGCGAGCCTGCCGGCTGCTCGTTCAGTGGCTCGCCGAGGCGCGCGACTTTGAGCAGGCCCTTCGCTACGTGCAGAAGATCGACCTCCTCGGCCGCGAGCCTCGCCCACAGGTTCCCTTCGTGTTCTGATAGCCCCTAGGCCGCCATCGCGCGTCGGGCTCGTTTCACAGCGCGGCGCTCGCCCGAGCGTCGCGCCCCGACACGTGAATCACGCGGACGCGCACGTCGGGAAGCGAGCCCAGGCGGATGGCGGCGACCTCTCGCTCCGCCTCCGCTCTGTCCTTCACCGCGACGTAGGCCACGTCGCACGCCATTTTCGCCGCGAGCCGCTCGACGACCTCGCGCGCCTCGTCGGCGGGATGGACATCGATGACGACGACGCGGGTCACGCGGGATCGCCACCGGCCGCAGGCCATGCGCAGGACGCCCTCGACCGTGCTGCCGCACCCTTCAGCCACGAGCACCAGCCATTCCGCGCCTCGCCCGGGTCTTGCCCATATTCCGCCCGCAAGTCTACCGGCCCACGCACACGCCACATACACGAGCATCGCCACGGCGAATGCAAGTCCCAACCCCATGCGGGCTCACCCCCTTGCCCCAGCGTATGCGCCGAGGTCCCAAGGGGCTTACGCGCGCGCCTCACGTCAGGCGATCCGGCAGAATCCACCGCTCTCGATACGCGTGCAACACCGCCTGGCTTCTGTCCGACACGTTTAACTTCGCCAGGATGTGCGACACGTGGTTCTTGGCCGTCTTCAGCGTGATGTGCAGCGACTCGGCGATCTGCTCGTTCGACTTGCCCGCGGCCATCTGGCACAACACGTCGAACTCGCGCGCCGTCAACAGGTCCTTCCACCCGTCGTTGGGCTTGGCGTATCGCTCGATTTCCCCGAGCACCGCCTTCATGACCTGTGGGTGCACCATCGCCCGGCCCTCGTGCGCCTCGCGGATGGCCCGAAGCAAATCCTCCATCGGCGCGTCCTTGACGATGTAGCCGCTCACGCCCGCGCGAACGGCCTCCAGCACCACCGGCGATTGCTCGTGCATGGTCAGCACGACGACCTTCGGGTGCCAGGTCATGAGCGGCGCGGCCTTGAGCACGCAGATGCCGTCCACCTCAGGCATCGTGATGTCGAGCAACAGCACGTCGGGGCGCACCTGCTCGAGATCTCGCAGCACCTCGTGGCCGTTCGCCCACACGGCCACGACCTCGATGTCCGGTTCGTAGGCCAACAGATCTGCCAAGGTCAAGCGGTATTCCGCATTGTCGTCCGCGATCGCGACGCGAATGGGTAAGTCGCTCCTCATTCCATCCCCCTAGTTCAAAGCCACCCCGGATGTCCTATCTCGATGACGATGATACCAGATTCGCGCCTCAGCCCAATGCAAAAAAAATACGCCCTCCAGCAAAGCGCCGGAGGGCACACATCATGGGGTGTAAGGGTGATGTCACATACATTCGATACCAAAAGCGGTGTTTGTGAGGGTCCTCTGGCGCGGCGGCAAACTTTTGTCAGCCCCGGCCCACGAGCGGCGCCCCGCGGGCGCCCGCGCTCACTGGAACGCCAGCCGGCGGATGTCTTCCGCCTTATCCGTCCGCTCCCACGGCAGATCGATGTCCGTGCGGCCAAAGTGGCCGTACGCCGCCGTCTGGCGGTAGATCGGCCGGCGAAGGTCGAGATCGCGAATAATGGCAGCCGGTCGCAGATCGAACACTTCGCGGACGATCTCGACAATCCGCTCGTCGCTCACCTGTCCGGTTCCATACGTGTCCACCGAGATGGAGACGGGCCGCGCCACGCCGATGGCGTAGGCGAGCTGAATCTCGCACTTCTTGGCGAGCCCCGCCGCGACGATGTTTTTCGCCACGTAGCGCGCGGCGTACGCGGCACTGCGGTCGACCTTCGTCGGGTCCTTGCCGGAGAAGGCGCCGCCCCCGTGGCGCGCATACCCGCCGTACGTGTCGACGATGATTTTGCGGCCCGTGAGTCCCGCATCGCCCTGCGGCCCGCCGATGACAAACCGCCCCGTCGGGTTGATCAGGTATTTCGTGCGCTCATCGAGCCATTCCGCGGGGACGATGGGGCGGATGACCCGCTCCACCATGTCGCGCTCCACCGTCTGAAGCGTGGTCTGCTCGTCGTGCTGCGTCGAGATGACAATCGTGTCCACCCGCACGGGGCGGTCGCCCTCGTACTCGATGGTCACCTGCGTCTTGCCATCCGGGCGCAGATAGGGGAGCTCGCCGCTCTTCCGAACCTCGGCCAACCGCCGCGCCAGGCGATGGGCCAACGAGATGGGCAGCGGCATCAGCTCCGGCGTCTCGTCGCAGGCAAACCCAAACATCAGCCCTTGGTCGCCCGCGCCAATTTCGTCGATCTCGGCATCCGTCATGTGCCGAACTTCAAGCGCCCGATTCACGCCCTGCGCGATGTCCGGCGACTGCTCGTCGATGGACGTGATGACGGCGCAGGTCTCCGCATCAAAGCCGAACTTCGCCCGCGTATAGCCGATTTCGGAAATGGTGCGGCGCACCACCTTCGGGATATCGACGTAGCAGTTCGTCGTGATTTCACCGATGACCAGCACGAGCCCCGTCGTGACCGACGTCTCGCACGCGACGCGCGCGTGCGGATCATATGTCAAAATCTCGTCCAGCACTGCGTCGGAGATTTGATCACAAATCTTGTCCGGGTGACCTTCCGTCACGGATTCCGAGGTAAACAGGCGTCGCTGTGCCAATCTGGAGCCTCCTTTGGCGCGCAGAGGATTTGGCAAGCCAGGGGATCCCGCTTGTCCATCGCAAAACAAACCTTATCGTAGTCGATGGCCTCTGGGCAGTCAAGGAGTTTTCCTTGACAATGTTTTCGAAGCGCGGCGATCACGGCCCGTCCTGCCGCGTTGGCGACGTGATCACCCGCCACGCGAACCGAGGCAGCGCAAGCTGGCGGCGGAAACGCCGCGGCTCAGTGATGAGCCGATACAGCCACTCCAGATTCGTGCGCCGGAAGGCCTCCGGAGCCCGGCGGACGGTCCCGCCCCACACATCAATGGACCCGCCTACGCCCATCCCGACGAGCGGCGGGAGCTTGCCCATGACATCTCGTAAAAACAATTCCTGGCGCGGTTGACCCATGCCGACAAGCAACAGATGGGGCCGGAAGGCTCGAATGTCTTCTAGAATCCGCTCGAGATCCGGGTGCTGAAAGTAACCGTGATGGCCCGCAAACGCGTGTGTCGGATACGACGCTTGCAGCCGCGTCAAACACGCCTCGAGAGACGCCGCCGTGGCGCCGAGAAGGTAGACCCGAAGCGCTTGATGGCGCCGCATCGCCTCCGTCAAGACGTGCGGCACGAGTTCGACACCCGTCACGCGCTCGGGCACAGGCCGGCCCTTTCGGCGGGCCGCCCAAACGACGCCGATGCCATCGGCCGTGACGAGATCGGCCGAGTTCACGAGGCGCAACAGCGCCTCCTGCCGCTGGCACTGCATGACGAATTCCGGCCCGGCCGTCACCACCAGGTGATGGCCGCCGTCCGTCGTCCAGAAGAGGATTTTCTCCACCGCCTCCGCCATGGTCACGCGGTGGAACCTGACGCCGAGCACGTCCACGACGTCCTTGGCAAATCCTTGAACTGCCACTGACCCATGCCCCCATCGCTTGTTGACGAGTTCCGCGCGTTTGCGCCTCTGCCCCTGTCGCGGCGTTTCACGGGCTCCGTTTGATGTCTCCGGCCGCACGCCCACGCGCACGCCGGCCGTGCCTCACGAGATGAGCCTGTGCACCGCCAGCTCAAGCGCAATCGCCGCGAGGCTGACGGCCGTGCACGCGAGCATCACGCTCGCCACGACGATGTGGATCACGCGCACCCAAGTGCCCTTCACGGCATGACCCTCCAGATTGCATCCAGATGGCCACCATGATGACCACATTCGGGCCCGCCTAAACCTCATCCGCGCGGTGTGGCACCAAGCGGCGCCGATTGAACCCGATCACGGCCGCATTCAGCAACAAAAGCGCCATCGTGACATAGAACACGGATCGGATGCCGTACATCGCGGCGACCTGCCCACCGATGAGCGGGCCGACCAAATTGCCGAAAAAGGTCGCGCTCGAGTTGAGGCCGTACGCCGTCGCCTGCTTGTCCTCCGGCGCGAGTTTGCGCACAAGCGCCTGGAGGGACGGGAGCATGCCGCCCACAAACAGGCCCAGCAAGAACCGGCCGACGAGCAAAAGCCACAGCGCGTGGGCGAGCGCCTGCGGGAGAAACGCGCAAGCCGCACCGAGGAAGGCGAGCAAGAGGACGCGCTCCTGCCCGACGCGATCGCCGAGCCTGCCGAGCGTGGGCGTGCCCACCAGATTGGCGATGCCGCTCGTGGCCACCACGAGCCCAGCGGCGAGCGTCAGGTGGACGCCCTGGTAGATGCTCCGCGTGAAGATGGTCACGATGGGCTCGATGCTCATCATGGCGAGCTGCGTCATGAAGGACCCGAGAAAGACGGGCCAAAGCCCAACCAGGCTCCGCCACGAGCCCTTGGTCTTGACCCGGACTCGCCCCTGTGTCTTGGGCTCGTGCACGAAGATGAGCACAATCACGCTCGCCAGAACGAGCATCGCGCCCGTGAAGAAGAAGCAGCCGCGAAAGTCCAACCATTCAGCCAGAAGACCGCCCACGAGCGGCCCGATGAGCGAACCCGCGATGTTGCCCGTTTGGAGCGTGCCGAGCGCCCGCCCCGCGTTTTCCGCAGGCGTGACGGAGGCCTGGAGCGAGATGGCCATGGCGATGAATCCCGAGAACACTCCGTTCACGAGCCGCAGGACCAACAGCTGCCATGGGGCTCCGACGAGCCCCATGAGCGCCGTCATCACACCCATGCCGAATCCCGCGCGAAGGAGCATCGGCTTGCGCCCGTATTTGTCCGCGAGCGAGCCCCACACCGGTTGAAAGATGAACGACGTCACGAACTGCGCAGAGAACACCCAGCTCGACCAGTGATCGATGCTTCGCTCCGTATGCAGCCCGAGCTCCGCCAGGTAGAGCGGGATGAACGGGATTATCTGGCTCATCCCGGCGGCGGCGCAGAAGTTCGCGCACCACAGGATGGCGAGCGTCCGCTTCCAGGTCGTCATTCCATGCGCGCCCTCGCTGAGAGCGCCCGAACGAGCTTGTCCAAGAGTTCATCCCGCTCCGCCTCGCTCCTGCCACGCACGCCAAAATACATCTTCATTTTCGGCTCCGTTCCCGATGGCCGAATGGCCGCCCAATGGCCGCCTTCAAAGATAAACTTCTGCACGTCGGACACCGGCAGCGTCAGAGGCTCGGTGCGGCCGGAGGCTGGGAACCGCCGTTCGCGCGCGAGGTAGTCCTCCACGGCCACGAGTTCCAGCCCCGGCACCTCGAGCGGGCGCTGCCGCAGGTCGTTCAGCGCGCGCTTCATGCGGTCGACGCCGTCGTGCCCCTCCAGTTCCACGTTGACGAGCTTGTCCCCGAACCATCCGTACGTTTCGTACAGCGAGCGCAGCACGTCCACCAGCGTGCGCCCGTGCGCAAGGTGCCAAGCCGCCATCTCCGCGATGACCAGCGCGCCCTGCACGCCGTCCTTATCCCGGACGATGGGCGACACGAGATACCCGTAGCTCTCCTCGTAGCCGGCGAGCAGGCGATACGTCCCGTCCGCCTCGTGGCGCGTGATGCGATCGCCGATATACTTGAAGCCCGTCAGGGTCTCTTCGACGTGCACGCCGTACGATTCCGCGATGTGCTTGCCCATATCGGACGTCACGATGGTCTTGAACACGATGGGCGGAAGGCCTTGCCCCCCGAGGTCGCGGTGTCGCTCGCACAGGTAGTGCACGATGAGCGCTCCCACCTGGTTGCCCGTGAGCAGCTGAAGGCGTCCTGAACCGTCGCGGACGGCGATCCCGACGCGATCGCAGTCGGGATCGTTGCCCATGACGAGGTGGGCGCCCAAATCCTCCGCGAGCTTCACCCCGAGAGAAAGCGCCTCTTGCTCCTCAGGGTTCGGGCTTTTGACCGTCGAAAAGTCGCCGTCGGGTTCGACCTGCTCCTGGACGAGGTGGACGTTCGTGTAGCCAGCCGCGCGCAGCGCCTCGCGCACGGGGATGTTGCCCGTGCCGTGGAGCGGCGTGTAGACGATGGACAGGCCGGACCGTTCGTCGCGGATGCGCGGATCTCGCACCTCGCGCACGACGGTCTCGATGTACTTGGCGCGCAGGGAAGCGGGGATCGCGGTGAGCAGCCCGCGCTTCTCTGCCTCTTCCCGCGTCAGGTGGTCGATGGCGAACACGTCCTGAATCGTCTCCATGCGCGCCTTGATGTCGCGCGCATCGTCCTCGAGGATCTGGCCGCCATGCTCGTTGTAGACCTTGTAGCCGTTGTATTTGGGTGGGTTATGGCTCGCGGTGATCATGACGCCGGCCGCGCACCCCAGATCTCGCACGGCAAACGACAGCTCTGGCGTAGGGCAGACCACGGGCGACAGGTAGGCCCGGATGCCAAACGCCGCAAGGGTCAAAGCGACCGTCTCCGCGAACACGGGCGAGTTGTGGCGGACATCGTAGCCAATGGCCACGCCGCGCCTGACGGCGTCCTCGCCGCGGGCCTGGAGATGAAGGGCCAGCGCCGCGGTGGCGCGCCGCACCGTGTACACGTTCATTCGGTTCAGCCCTGCGCCCATCACGCCGCGCAGGCCGCCGGTGCCAAAGTCGAGATCGGCCCCGAAGCGATCCTCGATTTCGTCGTCCTTGCCCCGGATGCGCTCGAGTTCCGCGCGAAGGTCCTCAGGCAGATGCGGTTGCTGCAGCCACTGCTCGTAGGCCTGTTGCGCCTTTGTCACCGTTTCCATCCCTCCCACAATCCGAGTCTGGCGCCCGATTCATACGCCTCCGGTCACTTGATTGAAGAACGTCAGGACTTCTGCGAACGCCGATCGCGCCGCTTTTGCGTGGTACGACGCGCGCGTATCATTGAAAAACGCGTGATGCGCGCCTTCGTACACGCGATACTGAAAGTCCTTGCCGGCCTTTTTCATCTCCTCGGCAAACGCCGGAACCGCGTCCGTGATGCGCGGATCGAGCGATGCGTAGAACCCGCGCACCGGGCACTGGATGTTCGGAATCTGTTCTTTGCCGGGCGCCTGTCCGTAAAAAATGACCGCGCCGGCGAGCTTCGGATCGAGCGTCGCAAGCCGTGCGGAAAGACCGCCGCCCATGCAGAAGCCGACGGAGACCACCGGCTGGCCCTTGGACATCGGATAGGTGTCCCGCAAGAAGGCCGCTGCCGCGAGAAGATGCGCGTTGTACGCATCGAGATTCAGTCCGCCAAACAGCTGCCCGAAGGTGTGCCGCACGGTCGTCCGCTCCGGCTCGGGCAGCGTCTCAAGCGCGCGATCCCTGGCCGCGGCATCGTGCCACGCCTGGGGCGGCACCGAGTCCAAAAACCGCTTCACCGCCTCGATGGCCTCCGGCTCCAAGCCAGGCTTGCGCTTGCCCCCCTCGGCATACAGGTCTGGCGCCAGCGCGACATAACCCGCTCGGGCAAACCGTTCCGTCACGTCCTGAATGTGCTCGTCCACGCCCCAAATTTCCTGGAACACGATCACGGCCGGTTGCCCGTCCGACAGCCGGTCGAGGTGGGCCAGATAGCCCAGGTACTCGCCGTTTGCGCCATATCGAATCCATTCCGTGTGCAGTGCCACGTTTGCCACCTCCACGGCTATTGTGTCACAGTGAGAGATGAGGCTCAACATGGAAGCGTATAGATTCGGAAAGTCAGAGGAGGTATGAAATGGATATGCCCATGCGCACCGCCGCCGTCATCACCGTGAGCGATTCCGCCAGCCGCGGCGCGCGCCACGACGAGAGCGGCCCGCTTCTCGCGTCGTTGCTTCGCGAGGCCGGCTTCGACGTCCGCCACGCCGTCGTGCTCCCGGACGATCGCGCCCGCATCGCCGCCCGCTTGCGCGCGCTGGCGCTCGAAGGCGTGCACCTCGTCGCCACCACGGGCGGGACAGGGCTCGGCCCGCGCGACGTGACGCCCGAGGCGACCCGGGACGTGATCGAGCGCGAAATCCCAGGGATCGGCGAGGCGATGCGGGCCTCGGCTTGGCCCGCGAAGCCTCAGGCCATGCTCTCGCGCCAGACGGCCGGGATCCGCGGCCAGACGCTCATCATCAACTTTCCCGGCAGCCCGCGCGCCGTGGAAGAAGGCTTCCGCGTCATCGCGCCCATTCTCCCGCACGCGCTGGATTTGGTGGCCGGCATCACCGAGCACCGGCGCGACTGACCCAGCGGCGCGGCAGCCCGCATCAGGCCTCGCGCGTGTACTCCCGCCCCATCTCCTCCGCCCGGATGGCCGCGCGCCGCACGGCGTCGACGATGGCCTCGTACACGCCGCGCGAGCGCATGACCTCCACGCCCGCGTGCGTGGTGCCATTGGGCGAGGTCACGCGCCGGCGCAGCTCGCTCGGGCTCAAATCCCACTCGCGCAGGACGTGCGCGGTGCCGATGACCGTCTGCACCAAGAGTCGCCGGGCGAGCGCCGGCTCGAAGCCGAGTTCGACCGCCGCCTGCTCCATCGCCTCCAGCAGATAGCTGATGAAGCCGGGGCCGCTGCCCGAAAACGCGGTGGCGGCATCCATCAGCGCCTCGTCGATCTCGACGACCTGGCCGAGCCCCGCGAGCATCTCCACAATCCTGCGGAGCTTGTCCCTGGGCACGGTCGGGGGAGCGGACAACGCGATGGCCCCCTGCATCACGGCCACGGGCACGTTCGGCATCGTGCGGATGATATACGGATGGCCGCCCGTGGCGCGGCGAATCGCGTCGATGGGAATCCCAGCGGCAAACGACAGCAGGATTTGCTCCGACAGGTAGGGCCGCAGCTGTCGCAAGGCGTCCATCATGTCGTACGGCTTCACCGCGACGATAATGAGGTCGGCATCCCCCGCCCGCTCGACGGATGCAGCAGGCGTGATGCCATACCATTCACTCAATTCCAACAAGCGCTCGCGGCGCGACCGGTTGCACACGAAGATCTCCCGCGGGTCGATCACGCCCTCTTCCACAATCCCTTTGATAAACGACTCGGCCATTGAACCGGCGCCGAGTATGAACAGCCGTTCCAACGCGCCACCTCCTGCAGGCGATGTCACTGACCTCGGTCCACGTCTGTCAAAAAGCGAACGGTTTCGCGAATGACCTCGGCCTCCCAGTGCCGGTTGTTGAACGTGTGATCGGCTTCCTCAATCAGGTGAAGCCGGGCTCGTTCCCCGTAGACCTCGTTCTGATACTTGATGGACACCTCGTACGGGACGGCTTCGTCCTCCATCCCGTGGAGGATGAGCACCTTGCCTTGGAAGGGCTTGGCGCGCTCGAACGGGTCGATCTGCTTGAGGTCCTCGTACAGCTTGCGTCCCACCAGATTGCCGCCGAGATCGACCACATCCGAGTCGGCCGCGGCGCCGAGCGCCTCCGCCTGCTTGTCCGCGATGTCGGCCATGTTGCCAGCAGGCGCCCAAAGCACCAGGCGATCCACCTTGTCGGGTTCGTCGCCGGCCACGATGGAGGCGACATAGCCCCCCATGCTCAGCCCAACGAGGCTTACCCGCCGCGGATCGATGCGGGGATCACGCCTGACCCAATCGAGGATGGCTTTCGCATCGCGAATTTCGGACGATGCGGTCATCTCGTGAAATTCGCCGTCCGAATCGCCGCTCCCGGCGAAATCGAAGCGAAACGCGGCCACGCCTTCGGCCTCGAGTGCGCGACTGAGCTTCACAAACAGCTGATGCGGCTCGATGTGGGTGCCGGTAAATCCGTGAAACAGAATCGCTGCGGGCACAGGCTCGCGGTCCGCGCCCTCTGGCACGTGTTCCATGCCGCGCAGAACGAGGCCCTCCACCTCGAGCTCGACGGCTCTCTGCATGTCAACACGCTCCCTTGCAGGAACACCATGGATTTCCCCGAATGGGACAGTTTCCACACCTCATGTTACCACGAAAAGGCCGTCAGCGCTGGCCTTCTCGGCCGTAAAAAATCTCGGCGCAAAGACTTGACTTCGCTGCGGCCGCCATGATAATGTACTCAGTGCGCGCGGCGCTCGGATTCGACGCTGTGCCGGCGCAGGTCGCGGAGGGGTACCAAAGTGGCCAAATGGGGCGGACTGTAAATCCGTTGCGTAATGCTTCGCAGGTTCGAATCCTGCCCCCTCCACCAGCCCAACGCAGAGCGTTGGGGTTTGCTTTAAGTTCAGGCGTGTGGTGAGTGTGGCGAAGGGGTTAACGCACCGGATTGTGGTTCCGGCATGCATGGGTTCGAATCCCATCACTCACCCCAAATGCTGGGGAATAGCCAAGTGGTAAGGCAGCGGTTTTTGGTACCGCGATCGAAGGTTCGAATCCTTCTTCCCCAGCCAAATAGGGCACATCGAGGACGCGCCCTTCGGCGCAGCCGGGGGCGCGTCGTTTGTGGGGGTATAGCTCAGTTGGGAGAGCACCTGCCTTGCAAGCAGGGGGTCGTCGGTTCGAATCCGGCTACCTCCACCACCCAATCTTCCTCGATAGCTCAGCGGTAGAGCATCCGGCTGTTAACCGGAGGGTCGCAGGTTCGAATCCTGCTCGGGGAGCCAATTCGGCCCCATGGTCAAGTGGTTAAGACACCACCCTTTCACGGTGGTAACGGGGGTTCGAATCCCCCTGGGGTCACCAGCAAGCGCCCAGGCCACGAGACGCGCCTGGGCGCACGTTTCTCAGCTTCCGGTTTTTCCACGTTCTCTTCGGCGCGGGGTGGAGCAGTTGGCAGCTCGTCGGGCTCATAACCCGAAGGCCGCAGGTTCGAGTCCTGCCCCCGCAACCATGCGGCTCGGTAGCTCAGTCGGTAGAGCAGAGGACTGAAAATCCTCGTGTCGGCGGTTCGATTCCGTCCCGAGCCACCACCCCATGTTCCTCTTCATGGCTTGCGAATCAGATTCAATGCGACCGGGCCGGCCGGCGTCTGCATGACGTCAAATGCGACGTGATCGCCCGGGCGCACGCGAGCTCGTCCAGGCGAATCGGCAGCATCAAAGGGAAGGTCGTGGCCTCCCTGGACGCGAACCATCCCCCGTTGTCCCTCGGGATCGACCCAAGAAACGATGCCTTTTTGCATCTTCTCACCCCCGCGTTGGGCTCTTCACGTCTACAATATTCCCGTGTCATCACCCGTCATCCCAAAGGAGAGACGACAATGCAGCAAGGCATGGAAGGCTCGGAGGCTTGGACGCGGTGTCTTGCCGCCGTGCGGGAAGCGGCGGACATCGCGGCGACATTTGATGGCCGCCTGTCGCACGAGCCGATCGATCAGGGCGTCAGGCTTGCGTTTGCCCACCCCGGGCGACCCGCGCGCCACGTGCGCATCACCCTGTGGCAGCGCGACGGCGGCATTCGCATTGTGCTGCAGGCCGAAACGGACGCGTCGACCGAAGATGCCGTCTACGACGGCCCTGCCAGCCCCACATCCGCCATGCAGGCGACCCTCGCCGCCATCGGCCGCTGGTACGGCGACGAGGTGCGCCGTCTCGCCGCCCCGTGACCGGGAGGCCTCGACGGACACGGAGCGGGAGCCCCCGGACGTGAGCCGGGAGCCCCGGACGTGAGCCGGAAGCCCGCCCTTTGGCGGGCGGAGACATCCCGCGCGGCGCGTGCGGACGGGCCACCGCGGCAGGCGCGCTCTGCAGCGGACTACTTTGCGACGCGCATTTCGCCGCGCAGCATGGTCACGGCGTGCCCGCCCACCCACGTGCGCATCGGCGGCCCCGCTTCCACGCGCGCCAAGATGAGGCCCGGGCGCCCCAGGTTGGCGCCCTGCTCAAAGGCGAGCTCCCGCTCCGCCGCGACGATGCCGCGATCGACCAAAAGCGAGGCGAGGGCGCCCGCCGCCGTCCCTGTGTGTGGATCTTCCGCCACGCCGACCGCCGGAGCGAAGTCGCGCGCCACCGCGACCGCCGGCGCCTCGGCCGGATCGAGCGCGTACACATGCACGCAGATGGCCCCGAGACTGCGGGACACCTCCCGGAGGCGCAGCTGATCGGGCGCCAGGGCAAACAGGCGATCGCGGCTTTTGATGGGCACCATCACCTGCCAAATCCCCGTCGAGGCGAGTGCGAACGGCAGTTCATCGGCGAGATCGCCCTCTTCCATGGCGAGCGCGGCGAGCAGCGCGCGGCGCGCGTCATCCGGGACGTCGCGAAACTTGGGCTCGGCCTGGCGCATCCACACCGGCCCCTTTTCATCGATGCGCATGGGCAGAAGTCCGGCGCGCGTCTCAACCACGATGTCGCCGATAATATCTTGGCGCTCGCGCAGCAGGTGGAGCGCGGCGATGGTCGCGTGTCCGCAGAGATCCACCTCCGCCTCCGGCGTGTGGTACTGGAAGCGAAACCGATCCCGCTCGTACTGGACCACAAACGCCGTCTCGGAGCAGTTCATCTCGCGCGCGATGCGCTGTCGGAGATCGCGAGGCAGCTCTCCCCCGTCGATCACGACACCGGCAGGGTTGCCCGTAAACGGCTCCTCCGTGAACGCATCCACCTGAAACACTTCGATTTCTCGCACCGCCTATCGCTCCCCGATCACTTGTTTGAACGCCATATCGAAAGGATCAGCAAAAAGAGCAGGAACAAGCCAACCGCGACGCCGACTTCGGTCGTGGGAAACGACCAGAGACCCGCCGGCGACCGCTTCAGCACCGTGGCAATTAAAAGCCCGGTCATGAAGATGCTGAACGCGAGCAGCGTGATGCTGAACGACAGCCGGTTCCCGATGCGGACCAGCTGGCGGGTCAGCATGTCCAACTCAGCCATTTCGAGCTCGATGCGAATTTTCCCTTGTCGCCAGTGGCGCAAAATTTCGATGACGTGGCGCGGTACATCGCTCAAGAGCTCCAGCCCTTCGACGGCGCCGCGGGCGAGATAGGCGGCAAATCGCCGCGGCCGCACGCGCTCCTTTAACAGAGCCCGGCCGAACGGCTCCGCGATGTTGAGGATACGAAAGGAAGGGTCAAGCCCTTCCACGACGCCCTCAATGGTCACGAGCGCTTTGCCGACGAGGGCGAGATCGGCCGGTATGCGGACGCGATGGCGGTACGCGACGGCAAACAATTCGCTCACCGCCTCCCCCAGGCTCACCTGCGTGAGCGGGATTTCGTAATACTTCTCGCGCAGGTGATCCACGTCGCGGTAGAGCCGGTGTTCATCGATGTCGGGCGGCACCACGCCCATTCGGTTCAACACGCGCACAATGGCACGGGTATCCCGGCGCATCAGCGCGATCACCAGAGCGGCGAGGTGCTGCTTCATCTCCGCCGACAGCCTGCCCACCATGCCGAAGTCCATGAACAGGATGCTGTGGTCCGGGAGCACCGCCAGGTTACCTGGGTGCGGATCCGCGTGGAATACGCCGTGCACCAGCATCTGCGTCAACACGGCGCGCGTCACCCGCCGGGCGATCTCGTCCGTGGGATATCCCGCCCTGACGAGCTCGTCGCGATGTTGGAGCTTGATGCCCCGCACATACTCCATGGTGAGCACGCGCGCCGTGGTGAATTCCCAGTAGATCTCCGGGATGCGGACTTGCGCATCCCCCTCGTGCACGCGCCGCAGCCGATCCGCGTTGTGGGCCTCGACCGTGTAGTTGAGCTCATTGAGCAGCGTGTGGCGGAACTCCTCGACGACGCCTGTCAGCTCATAGTACGCGGCCCATTCGAAGTGGCGCTCCGCCAACCGCGCGAGGTCCATGAGGATGTCGAGATCGATCTCGATCTTTCGGCGGATGTCAGGGCGCTGAACCTTGACCGCCACCTCTTCGCCACTGATGAGCTCCGCCCGGTGCACCTGCCCGATGGACGCCGATCCGACCGGCTCCTCGTCGAACGCTCGAAAGACCTCTCCGAGCGGCTGGCCAAGCTCCTCTTCCACAATTCTCCGCACGTCCGCAAACGCCACGGGAGGCACGTCGTCCTGAAGCTTGGCAAGCTGCTCGATGAGCTCCGGAGGAAACACGTCCGCGCGCAGGCTCGCGATCTGACCCAACTTGATGAACGTCGGCCCGAGCTTCTCGAGCACCACCCGGACGCGCTCGTAGGTCGAAAGCGATTCCCGATCTGCGCGCCCCGAAAAGACGCGGCGAGGCAGCGACAGAAGGTCCAACAGGCCGATCTCGTCGATAAACCAGCCGAAGCCATTCGCGACCAAGATCTGCGCAATGTCTTTGTATCGAGACAGATGGCGCACCCGTCTGCCGAGCATGTGTCCTCCGACCATGGTCTACTCCTTTGCGGCTCAAAAAGAGGTGGCGCGGATGTGCCAGCCGTCAGGCCTGGGGTTCGCTCGAGGCGCCAAGCCGCGACTCGAGTTCCGCCACACGCGCATCCAGGCGCTCCACCATCGCGCGCAGCTGCCGAATTTCCGCGCGCAACACTTCCTGGTCCTCGCGGATGCCGAGCCTGGTCAGCGCCCGCTGCACGCTCTCCTGAACCGAGTTCTGAAACTCGGCCCGCTCCTTCTCGCCGCGCTCCACGAGTTCTTGGACGAATTCCTTCGTCTGCTGAGGCGTCATGCGCTTCTCTTCTGCCCACTGCCGCGCAGCCTCCGCGATTTTCTCGCTGCTGTACGTGATGAGCCCAATGCCCAGGTCCACCATCCGGCGAAACTGATCTTCCACGTCCATCTTCTGCACCTCCGCAGACATGCATTTCCTCACCAGGGTTTCTTTTTAGTGTACCACGCGAACCTCTGGTTCGCTTCGAAAATCGGCCTATCTTCCGTCGTAGGCCATGAGTGCCTCGATCTCGTCTTGAGTCAAACGCCGGTATTCGCCTGGTCGTAAGGACGGATCGAGCGACAACGGGCCCATGCTCAGGCGTTTCAGAAACGTGACGCGCTTGCCGAGCGATGCGAACATCCGCTTCACCTGATGGTACTTGCCTTCGTACACCTGAATGATGGCCTCGGATTCGGCGCCCGAGCGCAAGATTTCGAGCTCGGCAGGCATCGCCTGATACCCGTCGTCAAGCACGACCCCCTTGGCGATGGCCTCCACATCCGCCTCGCCCAGCGCGCCGCGCACCCGCACCAGATAGCGTTTCGGCACATGGCGCTTGGGCGCGAGCAGGCGATGAGCCAAGGCGCCATCGTTCGTCAACAGCAAAAGGCCTTCCGCGTCCTTGTCGAGGCGGCCCACCGGAAACACGTCCCGCCAGCTGTCCTCGTCGTCAAGCAGCGAGACCACGACGGGATCGCGCGGGTCCTCGGTGCTCGACACGTACCCAGGAGGCTTGTACATCATGAAATAGACGAGGGGCTCGTAGGAGACAGGTTCACCGTCTACCTCCAGCACGTCCACGTCCGGATCCGCGTGCCTGGCCGCGTCCTTCACCGCCTCGCCGTTCAAGCGCACGCGCCCCGCGCGGCACAGTTTTTTCGCCTCGCTGCGCGTGCCGTATCCGGCGGTTGTCAACCATTTGTCGACTCGGATCGTCGCCATCCTTTTCCTCCCCGTCATCCTTCGCCACAGGCGGGTTGAGTCCTGTGCCCCTTGCGGTACAATGAATATAGCTTGTTCGCGTTCAGCGAACGGAAAGCGAGGTGTTCGCCATGCATGTGGCAACCATCCTTCTCATCGCCCTCTTGGCCGTCGTGGCCGTGTTCCTCGGCGTGATCGCGTTCGTCGCGCTCACGATCTGGTGGACCTTCAAACCCATCCTGGACGTGCTCGGCAAGATTGCGTTCGCGCTCGATCTCGGCCGATTCGTATACCGCCACAAGCTGCGCAGACCCACGTATCGCGGATTTTGGCGTCGCGAATCGTGACCTGTGCCTCCGGCGCGCCTCATGGCGCGCCTGCTTCGTCTTCGGCCGTGTTGAGCCAGCGCAGCAGCGCGCGGGCCTCGTCCTCGATTTTCCGCACACACACCTCTGGCTCCGCATCATAAACGAGCTTCCCGTTCACATAAGCAAACGCGCGCACCTGACAGAGCCCACACGTGTTGACGCAGTCCGTCTCCATCACGGCTGTGCCCGGCACCCGCATCTCCACCTCGTCGAGCCAGCCCTTTGCCAACCGATTGTTGGCACAAACCTCGATCACGACGAGCCCGTCCATGGCACTCCCTCCTGCTTTCACCCTTGTCCATTGTACACCGCGCCAGGGCTCGACGCTCTCGCCTGAAACTCTGCCGCCCCGCACGATCGTTTCCCTCAGCTCCAATCCAAATTCGAAGTTGCCATGGAACACTGCGTACGACGAAGACGAGATCGCAGGAGGAGAGAACATGACGCCAGATGACAAGAAGCTTGCCAAACTGGCGCGAGAGCGAAGGATGCATCGGTGGCTCGCCACGTTGTCCTGGACCGTGCCTGCCCTTTCCTTTGGAGGCATGTTGACGATATGGCATACCGTTGCGAAGGAGCCGCTATCCACGGCCTCGAATTCGGCGCAGCGCCAGTCCGTCCACACGAGCGCCACGGAGACGACATCGACAGGCCGCGCCACCGTTCGGACCACAGCGGCATCCGACCCCGTCGTGCTTCAGCAGGGGGACAAGGGAAGCCGAGTGGCGGCGCTGCAACAATCGCTTTCCGCGCTAGGTTTTTTTAACTATGCCATCACGGGGACGTACGGGCCCATCACAGCGGCTGCGGTCGAAGCGTTTCAGGCTGCCGAGGGTCTCACGCCGACCGGCATCGTGGATGAGCGCACGCTCACGCTGTTGCAGCAGGCGGTCAAGACCCACGCCACGAGCACGCTCACTGCGGGTAGCTCATCCGGCAGTTCGTCCGGCAGCTCATCCGGCAGTTCATCCGGCAGTTCATCCGGTAGCTCATCCGGCAGCGCATCCGGCAGCGCGTCCGGCAGTTCGTCCGGCAGCGCGTCCGGCAGCTCATCCGGCAGTTCGTCCGGCAGTTCGTCCGGCAGCGCGTCCGGCAGCTCATCCGGCAGTTCGTCCGGCAGTTCGTCCGGCAGTTCATCCGGCAGCGCGTCCGGCAGCTCCATCCCCAGCTTTCCGGGCCCCGTGACGTCCGCGTCGTGAGGTGAAGGCCATGCAGTCCACCGCGTTTCGCGCCATGGGCACGGACGTCGAACTGTACGTCAACGATTGGCTTACCGGCCCTGAACTGACACTTTTGGCGTGCGATCTCGAGGCCGCCATCCGGCGGTACGAGCGCATCTTCTCCCGGTTCGATCCGGCAAGCGATCTGTCGCGCCTGAACCGGGCGCAAGGTGCCTGGGTGACCGTCCCAGATGAACTCAACCACGTGCTCAAGCTCGCGGCGCAATGGTTCCAACAGACGCGCGGCTACTTCGACCCGTTTATCGGAGAGGAGATGCGCCGCATTGGCTACAGCGTCACCTTTGAGGACTTGGAGGTCTCCGTCGAGCCCATTCTCACATCCGGGCGCATTCCACCCATTCACCCACCCATCGAGTTCGGTCCAGACAACACCGTGCGACTTCTCTCAGGGTACGAGGTCGATCTCGGCGGGATCGCCAAGGGCCACATCGTCGCCCGGTGCGCAGCGTCTCTGCGCGAGCAAGGCCTCAAGCGCTTCGCACTCTCCGCTGGCGGCGACGTACAGGTCACGAGCCACGACGAGCCATGGTCGATCCGCGTGGCCAACCCGTACGGCGGAGACGAGCCCATCGGCGCATTCACACTGACGGACGGCGGGGTCGCCACGAGCGGCACCTACCGGCGCGCCTGGCAGACGCCATCCGGCCGGAAATTGCACCACTTGATCGATCCGTTTACGGGACTCCCGGCGGAAACGGACGCGATCTCCGTGTCGGTCTGCGCCGATGCGCTCACAACGGCGGAGGTCCTCGCGAAGGTGGCGCTCTTGCTCGGCGCCGACGCGGGAAGCCGCTACCTCGCGTCCGCGCGCGATCGCGGCCTTTGCTCCGCTTATCTCATCGCCACCACGAAAGGAGACGTGATCGCATGCAATTGATGGCAAAGCCCCAGCGCTGGCCGTTTGTGTACACGTGGATCGTCATCCTGGGGATCATTTTGGCGTCGTACGGGATCACCGTCTGGACAAACCCCGCACCCGCGAGCGCCAACCTGACGCACTGGTACATGGCGCGATCCGCCGGGATGACCGCGTATTTGCTCCTGTGGCTGACCGCGTTTCTCGGCGTCACGACGACAAGCGGCGCGTGGGATAAGCTGAAGCTGCGAAAACTCGTCACGCAGCTGCACCAGTTTTCCGCCATGCTGGTGCTGCCGTTTGTGTTTTTTCACCTGTGGGGGCTGTATGAGGATAAGACCGTGCCCTTCACCATTCCGGCACTTCTCGTCCCGTTTGCCGACAGGTACCGGCCGGCCGCCGTGGCGCTTGGCGTTTTGAGCTTGTACGCCTGGGTGCTGCTCGTGGTCACCTCGTACTTTCGCGAGCGCCTGAGCGCCGTGGCGTGGCGGCGGATTCACATGCTGGCGTTCCCGATGTTCGCCGCCGTGACCTTGCACGGCCTGTTGGCCGGATCGGACAGCCACACGGCGTGGGCACGGTTGGTGTACGCCGTGGCGACCTGCGTCCTGCTCGCCGCGTCGGTCGCGCGGTGGCGAAAGGCGAGGCAGAAGGCCGCGCGGCCCTCACGAGCGGCCTGAAGCTCCGCCTGGGAGGCGAGCGACGCTGTCGCGAACCACCAGTTCCACCGAAATGGTGATGACTCGGGGCGGACGATTGGGATTTTGCATGAGATCAAGCAGCTCGCGGGCCGCTTCCTCGCCCATGGCCCGCGTGTTTTGCCGAATGGTCGTCAGCGCAGGCGTCACGAGGCGAGCAATTTCGACGTCGTCAAAGCCCACGAGCGACATGTCTCGCCCCGGCACAAGGCCCCTCTGGCGCAGCGCCTTCATGGCGCCGATGGCCATCATGTCCGATGCGAAGAAGACGGCGGTGGGCCATTCGCGCGCCTCGAGGATCCGCTGCATGGCCTCTTCACCTGAGTCCTCCATAAAGTCGCCCTCCGCCACCCACTCGCTCCGGAACGTCAGCCCGAGTTCCTGCATGGCCATGTGATAGCCGAGCGCGCGGTCTTGGCCGGGCTTGGTGCCATACCGATCACCGACGAATCCTATTTTGGTGTGGCCCATCCGCGCGAGGTGCTCGACCGCCAGCCGGGCGCCGCCGACGTTGTCCGACGACAGCCAACTCGCGCGCGGACCAAACAGGTCGAGATCGACAGAGACGATGGGAATTCGGCTGCGCGTGAGCGCGCTGAGCCCGGGTGACGTGCGGGGAATCCCCAGCAAGAAGAGGCCATCCACGCCGCGATGCCGGGCGCGCGCCTCAAAGCTCTGGGGCGCATTCTGCGGCGTGGTTCGAGAGAAAAAGAGCAGATCATAGCCGCTTTCACCGACGACATCCTGAAAACTGGCGACAATGTCGTGGAGAAACGGATGCCGGAAGCCCATGCGGGCATCATCCTGAAAAAAGACGCCAATGGACATGGACCGGCGCGTGACGAGGCCTCGGGCGGCGGCGTTGGGTTGGTAGCCCAACTCCCGCGTGATGCGCTGGACCTTCTCGCGCGTCTTTTGACTCACATCGGGATAACCGTTCAACACTTTGGACACGGTCGTCGCAGAGACGCCAGCCCTGCGCGCAATATCGTAAATGGTGGTCATCGGACAACACCTTCTCCTGCGGCCCAACCACCGCGATGCTCGAAAACGTTTTCGAGGTTGAGAGCATGAACGCCTCGAAGAATCCCGTTAGAGCTCATTCTAAAGCGCCCTTTGCCAGGCCGCAAGTGGCCTGTAAAAAGCGAAACACCCGTTTGCAGTTTCGGCAGATGTGCGTCAACCCGCGCGCCGCGCGTCCACGCGAAGCAATTCAGAGCGGCGCCCGAACGAGGTCAACAGAAACGCGTTTCGGCCCTACAGGGCGAAGCGGATTCAAAACATCCCAAACGATTTGAAAGCGTTGCCGCAAAGTGATATGAATCATAGCGTGAGGACATCCTGGGAGGGAGTGTGGTCTCAAGTGCAGTACACAACGCTCGGACGATCCGGCCTCAAGGTGAGCCGGCTCTGCCTCGGGACGATGAACTTCGGGCCTGAGACGGAGGAAAAAGAGGCTTTCCGGATCATGGATGCGGCGCTCGACGCGGGCATCAACTTCTTTGACACGGCCAATGTGTACGGCGGCCAGGGCCACCGCGGCTGGACGGAGGAAATCATCGGCCGCTGGTTTGCTCAGGGAGGTGGCCGGCGCGAGCGCGTCGTGTTGGCGACGAAAGTGTACAACCCGATGGAAGACCCGCTCGACGGCCCCAACGATGGCCGTGGCCTCTCCGCCTACAAGATCCGGCGTCACTTGGAAGGCTCCCTCAAGCGCCTCCAGACGGATCACATCGAGCTTTACCAAATGCACCACGTCGATCTCTGCGTCTCATGGGACGAGCTGTGGGAAGCGTTCGAGGTCGCCCGGTATCAAGGGAAAATTGATTACGTGGGTGCATCGAACTTTGCGGGCTGGCATCTCGCCGTGGCGCAGGCGGCGGCCAAGGCGCGCAACTTCTTCGGATTGGTGTCGGAACAGCACAAATACCATCTTCTGTGCCGTGAACCGGAACTCGAGGTGCTTCCCTGTGCACAGGCCCACGGGATCGGCGTGATCCCCTGGAGCCCGCTCGCCGGAGGACTCCTCGGCCGCAACGCATTGACGGGCTCCGGTCAGCGGTCGGCTCGCGCCAAGGCAGAGGTCGAACGGCTGCGGCCAAAACTGGAGCAGTTCAAGAAACTGTGCGATGAAATTGGCGAGCCGCAGGATGTCGTGGCCCTCGCATGGCTCTTGCACAATCCGGCGGTCACGGCGCCGATCATCGGCCCGCGGACGCTCGAGCAGCTCGAGGCCAACCTGCGCGCACTGGAAGTCAAGCTGGACGACGAGGCGCTGAAGCGCTTGGACGAAATCTTCCCCGGCCCCGGCGGTCCTGCGCCCGAGGCGTACGCGTGGTAAGACATCGCAA
This sequence comes from Alicyclobacillus vulcanalis, assembly GCF_900156755.1. Taxonomy (GTDB): domain Bacteria; phylum Bacillota; class Bacilli; order Alicyclobacillales; family Alicyclobacillaceae; genus Alicyclobacillus; species Alicyclobacillus vulcanalis. Next base: position 59,258 of record NZ_FTOO01000001.1, on the reverse strand, counting down.
AGGGCAGAGCAAGGGCAAGGGCAAGGGCGAGCAAGCCCTTGCCCGCAAGGCCCGCCCTCTGGGGGAACGCCATGAAGGCAAAACGAATCCGGGCGTGGGGCATCGTGAGCCTCATCGCCTTCGCCCTCACGGGCTGTGGACAGGCCCAACCGGTCCAACCACCGCTCCCACTCCATGCAGCGAGCGGCACATCTTCCCCCATGGTCGTTGCGGAGGTCAAGCTCCAGCCGAAAGGCTCGTCCGCGCTGGATGCATCCGCGACGCTGCTGTTCAACCGCGAGGATGAGGCGCTCAGCGTCTCCCTGGAGGCCACGCACCTCACACCCCGCGGGCGCTACGAGGTGGCGCTCCTCACCGCGCCAGGCCCTTCAGGCGGCGCTCGCACCATCGGGGCCTTTCAGGCCAATGCCCAAGGCGGAGCCTCGTACGTCACCGTCGTTGAGCAGGTTCAAGATGTTCCCACCTCAGGCTGGCGCGTGGAACTCTTGACCAACGGCCACGTCGTGGCGGAAGGCGCTGCGCACGTCGTGCCCACTGCAGGCCAGCTCCCAAGCAGCTTGCCGGGGGGCTAAAGCGTGCATGCCGGCGCCTGGCTGCCGGGCGCAAGGCCCGCTACAGCGCGCCGATGGCCGCCAAAAATGCCCGCGCAATGACAAGATGGCCGTTCAGGTAGGGATGGACGCGATCAGGAGCAAGCACCCACGTGTTGACATCGCGGAGCAACTTGTCGAATTCGGCCTGCACATCCACGAACAACACGCCTTCGCCCGCCGCGACATCCCGCATGGCGGCGATGTACGCGTTCACCATCTTGCGCATCGGATCGTAGCGGTTTGGCTCCAAGTAAAACGGGCTGAGCAGCACCATCTCTCGCACGCGCGGCTTCGTCGCCTTCACCAGCCGCTGCAGTGTACTTGTATACAGATCGATCCCGACGTGGCGCTCCGTGACGAGCGGCATGTCAAACTGGCGCCACACATCGTTGATCCCGATCATGAGGCTCACATAGTCCGGTTGAAGCGCCATGACCTCATCATCCCAGCGCCTCGCCACATCCGCGACGGTGTTGCCGCTCGTGCCCACGTTGATCACGCGAATGCGCGACGCGGGGTGAAGCGCTTGCAGATGCGCGTCGACGAGAGCCACGTACCCGTTCCCCAGCCCCCCGCGCGGCGACTCGCCCACCGGTTGCGCGCGCCCGCAGTCGGTAATGGAATCTCCCACCATCACGAGCTTCGAACCTGGCTCAATCACGTTTCGCCCTCCGTTTCTCCGTGTGCAGACCAACATCCCCCAAACAGGCCACGAGTTGTGAAGCCTTCGCGCCACATTGTACCACGGTTTCCGGCCGTGTCACATCGATGGGCGGCGCGCACGACGCAGCCATGCGGCCCGCCACATGCGTTCCCAAGACAAAACGGGAGCCAGCTCGGCTGGCTCCCTCTCTTCCCTGATCACGGGATGAACGTTCGACTCACTCGTCTGCACACGCGTTCAGCGCGTAGCCGAGGACCAGGTACGTGCGGCCGTCGACCTGCGAAACCTCCTGATACCCGTGCGTCAGGAGCGTGTACACGGCGTCGCGAGCCCATTCGCCCCGGTGGATGTCCGGCGCGTTCGCACCCTTGACGACACGCACCACGCGGTTGGTCCGCTTGTCGATGGTGAGAACCACGACATTCTCCATGCCCCTCACCTCGCTTTGCACAAGGATGTGTCCGCGCGGACACCGTATCCTGTGCATGCAGAGACGCAGACGGCATGGATAAAAGCTCCTGAAGGCGCAAAAAGAGGCCTTGGCCGAGGGACGTCCGTTCTGTCAAGGCCGAAATCATAGCGAAGGCCTGCAGCCACACGGCCGCAGGCCCCAAGCGATTCACTCGATCTCATCCGGGACGATGGTCGCTCGAAGATCTCGCAGGTGTCCATCCGGCGTGTAGAGAAACGCGTCGGCCGTGCCGGCCTGATACGCGTCCTGCACCTGCGATTTCGTGACGCTTTGCCCGTCGCCCAATTCCTCGAGCGCCGGGATCGCGTGCCCTGCCGGGCGCCGCTCGTGGCCCTTGGCCATCCGCCATCCCCCCGTCCATCGAACGTGATCGCCAAAGGTAGTGTGCCTCGATTCCCATCAGGCATGCGCCCGGTTCGCCTGAACCTTTGCCTGTTGTTCCATAAGCCTCGCGTGGGAGGGCAAAAACCAGGCGATCACGACGATGGCGAGGCTGATGCAGAACATCGCAAGGAAGATGTCGTGCAGCGCGTGGGCGAGCATGTGATCGACAAATTGCTTAATGGTTGGCGGAATGCCTACAGCCTGCCCCCCGCCCGACAGGTTGTTCAGGATCTGCGTGAGATCGCGGCGATTGACGCCGGCCGGAGCGCCCGTCCGCACGTCGGCCGCCGTGATGCTGTTGAACAGGCTGCCGAACACCGTCACGCCGATGGTCTGCCCAAGCGCTCGCGCAAACTGGTTGGATCCCGTCGCTGCGCCGCGCATTTGCCACGTGACGACCGATTGAATCATGACGGTGGTCGGCGTGTTGAGGTAGCCCATGCCGAGTCCCATGACAATCATGACGCCGACGAAGAACCAATACGGCGTGCCGAGCTGGATGGCAAGCAGCCAAGCGGCTGCCACGGCCACCAAAATCGTGCCGATCACGGTGGTGCGCTTCGCGCCCACGCGGTACATGTACCGGCCGGACAGCGTCGAAGCGAGCGGCCACGCCAGGGACATGGGCATCAGCGTGAGCCCGGAATTGGTGGCGCTGTGGCCGAGGATGGTCTGAATCCACATGGGCAGATACACGTTGCCGCCGATGAGCACGAAGGCGGCCAAGAACGCCAGCACGTCCGAAACGGCGATGACCGGATTCGACAACAGCCGAAGCGGCAACATTGGCTCTGCGACTTTGGCCTCAATCCAGACAAACGCCGCCAGGAACACGGCACTTGCGACAAACAGGGAGACGATCACGGCGCTGTTCCACGCGTACGCGCTTCCCCCATTGAGCAGCGCGTACAACAGAGCCGAGACGCCGACCGTAAACACGAGGGCGCCCCAGATGTCGACGCGGTGCGGTCGGCGCTCGAAACGCTCGTGCAGGAACAAGAGGACGAGGGCGAGCGAGAGGGCTCCGACGGGCACGTTGATGTAGAAGATCCATCGCCAACTGACGTGATCGACAAAAAGGCCGCCGACCAACGGGCCGAGAAGTCCGGCGACGCCCCAGACGGAGCTGAACAGTCCCTGCATGCGAGCGCGTTCTTCGCCCTGGAAGATATCGCCGATGATGGTGAAGGTCACGGGCATGACGGCCCCGGCGCCGAGCCCTTGGAATGCGCGGAACCAGACGAGCTCCGCCATGGTCTGCGACAGCCCGGACAGGGCGGAGCCGACCACAAAGAGCACGACGCCGATGCAGAAGATGGTTTTGCGGCCAAACAGATCGGCGAGTTTTCCGTAGATGGGTGTCGTCACGCACGTCGTGAGCGTGTAGATGGCGAAAACCCAACTGTATAAGTTCAAGCCGTGCAACTGGCGGACGATGTGCGGCATTGCCGTGCTGACGACGGTGACGTCGATGGCCACGAGAAACACCGCGAGCATCATGGCCAGCGAAACCATGCGCCTGTTTGTGTGATGCATCTGTCGCCCTCCTCCCAAAACGATAAAAGCCGCCGCTCATTGTATGTGAAAGGCGTGCCGCGAGCAAGGGAGGACGCGGCGGCAGACCTCACGGTTGGACGTGCATCTGAAAGTTGTCGATGAGGCGCGCCTTGCCGAAGTAGGCGGCCACGGCGAGCATGATGTCGCCCTCGATGCGCTCGATGGACTCGAGATCGGGCATCGAGACGAGATCGGCATAGTCGAGCCGGGCGACGGGGTCGGCCTCGATGCGCTCGCGCATGCCCTGGCGAATGACGTCCGCCCGGCGCTCGCCGGCGAGGATGCGTTCCTTGGCCCAGCTGAGCGTGCGGTAGAGCACGACGGCGTGCTCGCGCTCCTCGGGCGTGAGGTAGACGTTGCGCGAGCTCTTGGCGAGGCCGTCGGGCTCGCGCACGGTCGGCACGCCGACAATGCGGATGGGCAGGTTGAGGTCCGCGACCATGCGCTGAATGATGGCGAGCTGTTGACCGTCCTTCTGCCCGAAGCAGGCGACGTCGGGCTGGACGATGTGAAACAGCTTCGAGACGACCGTGGCGACGCCAGTGAAATGCCCCGGGCGAGATCGGCCACACAGGCGGTCGGAGAGCGTGGGCAGCGACACCTGGGTGCGGATGGGCTGCGGATACATCTCCTCCACGCTCGGCGCAAAGACGGCGTCGGCGAGGCCCTGCTCGCGCAACAGGCCGAGATCGCGGTCGAGATCGCGCGGGTAGCTCGCGAAATCCTCGCTCGGGCCGAACTGAAGCGGGTTGACGAAGATGCTCACGACGACGAAATCCGCCTCTTCCTTGGCGCGCGCGACAAGGGCGAGATGGCCGTCGTGCAGGTAGCCCATGGTCGGAACGAGGGCCACGCGCTTGGCTTCCTGGCGCGCCGCTCGGACGGCCTGCCGGACGTCTGGGATGGTGCGTAGGAGGGCAGGGCGCTCAGCCACGCGGGCCACCTCCGTGCCGCTCGAGCATCGATTGGAACAGGCGCAGTTCGGCGTCGTGCAGATGGACGGTCTGTTCTTCGCCTGGGAATGTGCCCTGCGCCACCTCTTCGATGTACTGGCGCGCGGCCTCGCGAATGGTCGACGCGACGTCCGCGTAGCGCTTGTTGTGCTTCGGAATGTACCCGGATGTGAAGCCGATGAAGTCGTGAAACACGAGCACCTGGCCGTCGCAGTGCGGACCAGCGCCGATGCCGATGGTCGGGATGCTCAGCCGGCGCGTGATCTCGGCCGCGACTTCTGCCGGCACAGCTTCGAGCACCAGGCTGAAGGCGCCCGCCTCCTCGAGCGCGAGGGCCTCCTCCATCATCTCCAGGGCGCGATCGGCCGTCTTGCCTTGGACCGCGAATCCGCCGAACGCGTGCACCGACTGCGGCGTCAGGCCGATGTGGCCCATGACGGGAATCCCGGCGTCGACGAGGCGGCGAACGGTCTTGGCGATTTCGCGCCCCCCTTCCAGCTTGACGCCGTGCACGCCGCCTTCTTGCATCAACCGGCCTGCGGAGCGAAGCGCCTCCTCGGACGACACCTGGTAGGTTAGAAACGGCAGATCCGCGACGACCATCGCGCCGTCGGCGCCGCGCGAGACCAGGCTCGCGTGATAGACCATCTGGTCGAGCGTGACAGGCACGGTGGTCGGCTGACCCTGCACCACCATGCCCAGGGAATCGCCAACCAGGAGCACGTGCACGCCGGCCTCAGACAGAAGTTTGGCCGTCGGATAGTCGTATGCCGTCAACATGGCGATTTTTTCGCCTGCCCGCTTCATGTTGGCGAGCGTGCGCACGGTCACGGTGCGTGCCATCTACATTCCCCCTGTATCCGCAAACCATTGTGACAAACGGCGGGCCGCCTCGGGCTCGAGCGACCCCTTCGCCACGGCGATGGGCACCGTCGCCGCCGCGAGCGCCAGGTAGACGCGGCGCGCGGCCGGATCGCGCTCGAGGGCCTTGAGGTGCCCCGCGACGGTCTCGGTGTCGCCCCGCTCGATGGGTCCGGTCAGCGCCGCCGGAACGCCGAGCGAATCCAGATTCTCCAGCGTGCGGCGCGCCAAGGGCAGGAGGCTCTTCACGCCCTCCGGCAGCGGGGCGAGGCGGGCCGCGGTGGCCATGAGCGCGATCACGGCATTCGACGCAAGCACCGCCGCGGCGTGATACGCCGGCTTGTCCGCCGCCGCGATGGCGAAGGGGCGCGCGCCCCACCCTTCCGCAATGGAAAAGGCCAGGAGAACGGCGTCCGCGTGCCCCTCCACCGCGACGGCGACGCCCTGGAGCCGCAAAGCGTCGCGCTCATCGCCGGCAAACGTCTGCAGCGGATGCACACTCGCCGTCTTCGCCCCTCGCACGGCGGCCGATTCGAGCACCTCGCTCGTGAGCGCGCCCGACGTATGGAAGACGATTTGCCCCCGCTGCCACGCCCCCGCCTCCGCGAGCTTACGGCACACCGCAGCGATGGCGCCATCCGACACCGTGATCCAAACGATGTCCGCCTCCCGCAACAGGCCTGGGGCGTCCTCCATGCCGCAGACGAAAGCCCCCGTCATCCGAGCAAACGCCTCGGCTTTTGCGCTCTTCGGATCGCGCCCGGCGGCGCCCACCACCTTGTGACCCATCCGCATGGTCGATAGGGCGAGTGCGACGGCCGTCCGGCCGGGGCCGACAAACGCCATCTGAAGGGGACGAGCTTCGCGTTCCGCGGCGGACATCCTCACGCCTTCCTTCCTCAAGTGGAACATGCGCGTTTCGAAGTGATTGTACCAGTCCGGCATGAAAATGTGGAATTGAGCCAACCTTGTGGAGAGGAACATCGTCACGCATCTCGCTTTTGGGAGGTGCCTCCATGCATCCGTTCGTCCAATGGATCCGCCGCGACGACCATCTTCCGCGCCGGTCCAAATTATTCGGTGCGCTGGCCTTTGCCATCGGCCTCGCCTGCGCCGTCATGCCCCAAACGGGCGTGCTGCGGCTCGAACCCCTCGCCGTCATCCTCGCCACCGCGTGCCTCTGGGCCGGCTGGTCGGCGCTGGGCTACGGCGTCTTTGTCCTGCTCGCGATGGACCTCATCTTGAGCCCCGCCTTCTGGCGCGGCCTCACCCACCTGTCGGCGCCCGGATCGCTTGCCGACATGGCGGGCGCTTATTTCGATCTCGTCGGCGTGATCGCCATGTCCGTCGCGCTCGTCCGCCAGGCGTTCGTCCGCAAGCCGCAAGGACCGGCTGAGAAAGTCGAGCAAGCGCCGGAGTCCGAGTGAGCCACACCAGGCGAAAGGGAGGTGAGCCGATGCGGCGCCCCCTGTGGATGGGTATTTTCGCAGCGTGCCTCATCCCGTTTGTCCTCACCCTCGGCAACTCGATGATGGTGCCCGTCATCCCCGTCATGCAGTCCGCCTTCGGCATCTCGCCGACGCAGGCGAGCCTGCTCATCACGGCGTATTCGGTCATCGCGGTCGTTCTGATGCCCGTGGCCGGCTTCATCTCGGATCGCGCGAGCCGCAAACACATCGCCATGGCCGCGCTCGGGGTGGCGGCCATCGGCGGGTGCGTCGCGGCCATCGGCGCCGCGATCGCCCACAGCTACAGCTGGGTGCTCGTCGGGCGCATCGTGCAAGGCGTTGGCGCCGCGTTCGCCATGCCGCTCGCGCTCCCACTCGCGGGCGATCTCGCCGCGGAGGGCGATCGCGGCCGCGCCGCGGGGCTCACCGAGGTGGGCAACACCGTCGGCAAACTCGTCAGCCCCATGCTCGGGGCGCTTCTTGCCACCTGGGCGTTTTTTGCGCCATTTTGGGCCGTCTTTGCGCTCTGCGGCGCGCTTTCGATCGCCATCGCCTGGATGGTTCGCGGGCCCCTGCGGCCCGTCGCACGCGCACCGAAGAAGGGCCTGTGGCGAAGCGCGTTTCGCCAGCACGCGGCGCTCCTCACCGCCACCTACGTGAGCGGCGCCGCCGGCATGCTCTGCCTGTTCGGCGGCCTCGTCAGCCTGTCCGAGTCTCTCGCCGACCGCGCACACGTGCCCGAGTGGCAAAACGGCCTTCTCCTCTCCGTTCCGCAGGCCATGCTCTGCGCCGCGAGCCTGGTCACGGGCCTTTGGCTCGCCCGCACGAGGGCGCGATCGCGCGTGATCATCCCGCTCGGCTTCGCGATCACGGCCCTCGCGTTTGGCGCCGCCGGGCTGGCCCGAGGCATGGGGTGGCAGGTCGCAGCGACGAGCGTCGGCACCTACGGCATCGGCACGGCGATCACGGCCGTCGACGCGAACCTCGCCACGGCGGTTCCCCGCGAGGTGCGGGGAAGCCTGTCCTCGCTCTATACCAGTGCGCGCTTCCTCGGCCCGACCTTCGGCCCGCCCCTCGCCTCGTGGCTGCTCGGCTTTGGCGCGAGCGCGCCGAGCTTCGTTCTCGCGGCCATCGCCCTCGCGGCTGGCATCCTCTGCGCCGCCCTGCTTCACAGGCGAAGCGCACAGGAAGGCGATACCACGGCCAAGGCAGGCCGCGAGGCGGTGCAGACGTAGCGCCGACCCTCCCCCGCGCTGGCTCCCTTCCCTCGTCCGCAACGCCCAGCCGGACGGGGCCGACCCACCGTCCGTTCCATCTTCCGCCATGGCGCGCGGGTGTACAATCGGGGAGGATGGACAAGGCCCGGACAGCGGCCTTTCGGGAAAGGAGCCGGCCCCATGACGGTAGATCACTCACAAGCTCGGCGCCCGGCCGTCAGCACCTCGTCGCTCGTCCTGGCCTTGGACGCGGTGTCCGTGACCGCCGCCGCCCTTCTGTTGCGCCTGATGTGGCTGACCGCCGTGCACCCCACGCCCTTGTCCGACTTCGCCTGGTATCGCGATCACGCCCTGGCCATCGCGGCCGGACAAGGATACACGTACGACGGAAAGCCGACCGCCTACTTTCCGATTGGCTACCCTCTCTTTCTCGCCGCGATCTACAAGCTCTTTGGAAGCGGCTATTGGAGCGGCACCCTCGCCAACGTCATTCTGAACAGCCTGACAGCTGGACTCGTGACCGTCGTCGGCTCCACGCTCTGGAAGCGGTCCGCTGGACTCGTGGCCGGGCTCATCTTCGCCGGCTACCTGTCGCAAATCGCCTGGTCGAGCGTGTTGTGCAGCGAGATGCTGTTTACGTTTTTGCTCACGTCTGCCGTATGCCTGGGTTCAGCTCGGCACGCGCAAGACGTCCGCCTCGCCCGCGCCTTTGCGCTCGGCTTGGTGGTCGGGCTGGCGTGCGCCGTGCGCCCCGTGCTCATGCTCGCGCCCGCGCCCTGGCTCGCCTATCTCGCGCTCGCCCGAATGGGTTGGCGCAAAGCCCTGCGGCTTTCGGCGGCGATGCTCGCCGGCCTCGCCCTGGCCATCGCGCCCATCACCGTCCGCAACGCCCTCGACCTCCACGCCTTCGTGCTCGTCTCGACCAACGGCGGCGTGAACCTGTGGCAGGGCAACAACCCACGCGCAAACGGCGGCTACTTTTGGCCGCTCAACCCCCATCAAAATCCGTTTTTATCCTACGTGGCTCACGAGGTCGCGGACGATCACGCCGCTGCCCGGGCCGCATGGGCGTACATCTTCGCGCATCCCTTTCACACGTTGAAAATGGGATTCGTCAAGTGGTGGCACTTGTTCAACGGCGTGTCGAACGCGCTCGATTGGTCGATCGGCACGAGCGCAACTCCCGTCCCCACGGACCTGGCGCGAGCCGTGTACCTCGCCGATTTGGGCACGTACCTTCTCATGCTCGCCGCGTGCGCGGTCGGCATCGGCTTGGCCATCCTGCGCGCGCGGCGCACACGCGATGCGCGGGTGTACTGGCCGCTGTTGGTGCTCGCGTACTATGTCGCGCTCTTCTTCATCTTTCCCGCCTGGGATCGCATGCGAGCTCCCATCGAGCCCCTGCTCGCGCTGTTTGCCGGGTACGGCGCGGTCCAGGCCACGGCGGCCCTTCGCCGCGCGCGCTCGAGGCGTCAGCACGGCCATGGCCCTCAGGGTGGGCGACGCGCCGCGAACGGCGCGACGGGGCGATGAGAGGCCATTCGCCTTGCGGCCTGGCAAACCAGAGATAGGCATGCCGATCCTGCTTGGCATTTGCTCCGGCCCGTGCTATACTACAGCAACAAGCTCCTGTGATGTTCGTGGGGCAGTTTTGGTTTTCATCCACGCAGGACCTACGGGAATCCGTGTCCGTCTGCGGATGCCATGCCTCGGCGTTGTGGACGGTTGAAACCGGCGGTAGGATACCCACCTTGGAGATGGGGATGCAAAACCGATTGTCCCACGGCAGAACGGGGTTACATACCAAGCCGCTTGTCGACGCGAACAACGCTCGGCGGGCGGCTTTTCCATTTCACCCGTCGAACCGGCCGTCCCTGCGCGCAGACCCATATGCCCGGCGGTTCGCGTCTGACGTGCACGGGAGCGCACCGGCCCGCCACGCCGCGGCGGGCCTCACGGCTCCTCCTCCGAGCGTCCTTCCGCGCACTGATCGCAATAGCCATAGATTTCGAGGCGGTGATCTTGAATGTGGAAGTTCGGCACCTGCTGCCGAATGCGTTCAATGGGGCATTCCTCAATGGGAATCGACGCGCCGCAACGCAGGCATACCAGATGATGATGGTGACCCTTGGCACACTGCAGGCGGTAGCGCGCCCGGTCGTCCGCAAACTCCATCGGCTCGATCACGTTTTGCTCCACGAGGATGCCAAGCGTGCGATAGATGGTATCAAAACTGACCGATGGGTAAATCTGACTGACGTGATCGTACACCTCTTTGGCCGAAAAGTATCGGTCCCGGTGTTCGACAAACAGATCCACCACCGCACGGCGCTTCCCTGTGAATTTGTAACCCGCTTCTTTCAAAGCCTGCAGAATGGAGGCTGTCGAATGGTCCACCGGACGCAACTCCCTTCTCAGCCCTATCATAAATCGAAATCAATCCGATTTACAAACGACCCACAACCTGATATACTCCTCTCGGCAAGTTAAATCGGAATCGTTCTGATTTGAGAGGGTGGAGAGAATCATGAAGCGCCCGCGTTTGGCGGCGGCCATCGCCGCCCTATCGACAGCCGCAGCAGTGACGGGCTGCGGGCTCGACCATTCGAACGCGACCGCGGCGGATGCGACAAAACCAGAGATTCGCGCCGTCGGCGCCGAGAGCCAATACGCAGATCTCATTCGCCAAATCGGCGGCCCGTACGTGTCGGTGACCGCCATCATGGCGAATCCCGCGGTGGATCCGCACGAATACGAGGCCAATCCGAAAGACGCCATCGCGGTGGCCGAGGCCAACCTGGTCGTCCAAAACGGGCTCGGCTACGACGAGTTTATGAACAAGCTCGAGCAGGCCTCGCCCAACGCCAAGCGCATCGTCCTCGACGCGGGCGAAGCACTCGGGTACCAGGCGAACACGGCCAACCCACACATCTGGTACCAGCTCAACACGATGCCCCGCTTGGCGACGATGGTCGCCCGTGATTTGGGCAAACTGGATCCCAGCCACGCGGCCTACTTTGACGCGCGCGCCCGCGCGTTCATCCAGTCGCTCAAGCCCTGGGACGAGGCGGTGGCGCGCTTGAAGCGCACCTTCCACGGCCGGGGCGCCGCGGTCACCGAGCCTGTGTCCGACTATCTGCTGCAAGAGGCGGGGCTCGACGTGAAAACGCCGTGGGCGTTTCAGGCCGCCATCATGAACGGCACGGACCCGTCCCCCCAGGACGTGGCACTGCAAACCGCGCTGTTCACGCATCACGAGGTGGGCGTGTTTTGCTACAACAAGCAGGTGGTCACCAACGTCACCCGGATGTTCTTGAATCTCGCTGCGCGCGAGCACATTCCGACCGTCGCCGTCTATGAGACCGAGCCCAACGGCTTGACGTATCAGCAGTGGATGCTCGAAGAGACCAACGCGATTTACAACGCGCTCGCACACGGCACGTCCCTGGAGGCGATCTCGTGAATCCCGCCATCTCCTTTCGCAACCTCACGTTATCGTATGGATCGCGCAGGGTGTTTGCGCAGCTGACCGGCGACATCGAGGCCGGATCGTTCGTCGGCGTGCTCGGCCCGAACGGCGCGGGCAAGTCGACGCTGCTCAAAGCGATCGCGGGCCTCGTCCGCCCTACAGAAGGGGCGGTCGAGATCGACGGGAAGCCCATCAGGCGGCGCACACCGCTCATTGGCTATGTGCCGCAGGCGGTGCACATGGACGAAGATGTCCCGCTCACCGGGCGCGATCTCGTCGGGTTGGGCCTGGATGGCCATCGATTAGGCTTCCCGCTTCCGAGCCGGGCCCGGCGCGAGGCGATCGAGGCGGCGCTTGCGGAAGTCAACGCCCTGCACCTCGCAGATCGGCGCATCGGTCGGCTGTCGGGCGGCGAGCGCCAGCGGCTGCTCATCGCGCAGGCCATCGTGTCGAGACCCCGCGTCCTTCTGCTCGACGAGCCGCTGAACAACCTCGATCTCGCCTCGACGCAGCAGGTGGTGGATCTGGTCAAACGGCTGGCGCACGAGGGCGGCATGGCCGTGTTGCTCGTGGCGCACGATGTGAATCCGCTCATCGGGCGCGTCGACCAGATTCTCTACCTGGCCAACGGCCGCATGGCCATGGGCACGATTGACCAGGTCCTGCGGCCGGAGGTGCTGTCGGGTCTCTATGGGTATCCCGTCGAAGTGCTGCGTGCGGGCGGACGGATCATCGTCGCGGCGGGTGCGATGGACGGGCACGCGCACGCCGTGTCTGCGGCCAGCCCTGAGGCGAGCGTGGTGCTGCCGTGAACTGGGGTTGGATCGGCGAAGCGCTGGCGAGCGCCCCCGTGCAGCACGCGCTCGTGGCGGGATGCGAAATTGCCTTTCTCTCCGGCCTCGTCGGGGCCTTTGTCATCCTGCGAGGCCAATCCTTCGCGGGCCACGTCCTGACGGACGTCGGCACCACCGGCGGTGCGGGCGCCTACCTCATCGGCATGAACGGCTGGTTTGGCCTGTTGTCGTTCGGCGTCGTGGCCTCCGTCGGCATCGAGCTTCTGGGAGGCCGGACCCGCGGCGAGCGCGATCTCGCCACGGGCGTCATTCTCTCCCTCGCACTCGGTTTTGGCGCGCTCTTTCTCTATCTGGACGCGCAGCTCGCGCACGCGAACGCATCGATGGCCGTCTTGTTTGGCTCCCTTTTCACGCTCGATCCGTCGCTTGTGCCGTGGATCTCGGCGGCTGCGGCGCTTTGCGCGCTGGCGCTTCTCGCCATGTGGCGCCCGCTCGCCCTGGCTTCGGTCAACCCCGATCTCGCGCGCGTGCGCGGCGTCCCGGTGCGCGCGATGTCCATCGCGTTCATGGTGGTGCTCGCGGTGGCCGTCGAGACCGATGCGCTCGTCGCAGGATCTCTCCTCGCCACAGCGCTCATCGTGGGACCTGCGGCGACCGCAGCGCGCTTCACCAAGAACACGCTCGTCGCAGGCGTCGTGGCCGGCCTTCTTGGAGCGCTGACGGTGGCCGCGAGCGTGTTTTTGTCGTACGACAGCTACCATTGGCTGCCGCAGCACACGAGCTGGCCGGTGAGCTTCTTCGTGGCGGCCCTGGTGTTTCTCACGTACGCCGCCTCGTCGGCTCTCGCCCGCGTGAATGGGCGGCCAAAAGTGGAGGTCGTGATCCCATGAGCCCGTGGATGATCCTCGCACTGCCCTTTGCCCGCCATGCGCTCGTCGCGACAACCTTTGTGGCCCTCGCCGCCGGCTGGATAGGGTTTTATGTGGTGCTTCGGGGTACGGCGTTTGCGGCGCATGCCCTTCCGAAAATCGGGTTTGCGGGCGCGAGCGGGGCCCTGCTTCTTGGCGTCAATTCCCTCCTCGGCGTGAGCGTGTACTCCGCCATCGCGGCGCTTGGCATTGGCGCCTTGGCCGAGCGCGATCGGCGGGACATTGCCACCGCGCTCGTGCTGGCACTGGGGCTTGGCACCGGCGCGCTGTTCCTCTCCCTGGGCAACCTGTACGCCGAAGACGCGATGTCGCTCTTGTTTGGACAGGTGGTCGGCGTGAGCGCGAGCGGCGTGCGGGAGACGGGCTTGGTGGCCATGGCGGCCGTGCTCATCGTCGCCGCGTTTCACCGCGTGCTGTTGTTCACCTCCGTGTCGCGGGAGGCTGCGGCTACGCGCGGCGCGTCGAATCGGGCGGCCGACTGGGCACTGCTCGTGAGCCTCGGCCTTGCGACGAGCGCCATGATGCCCGTGGTGGGTGCCCTGCTCTCCTTCAGCCTGCTGGTAGGGCCCGCCCTCGCGGCGCGCCAGCTCGCTCGGCGACCTTGGCAGGCCATCGTCCTCAGTATGGCGATCTCGCTCGTCATCGCGTGGCTCTCGCTTTTTCTCTCGTTTTCGCTCGGTTGGCCGGTGGGCTTCTTCGTGGCCTGCCTCGCCGCCCTCGCCTACGTGCTGTCCCGGGTGGTCGAGCGGATCTTCGCGCGGCGCACCGCGGCGGGCGACGTGCCCGCCCGTGCCGACTGAGGGTTGGTGGCGTCTTTTCGACATCCGCCGCCCGTTCGGCCCCGAGAGCGCTTACACGATTTGCCACAAGCGCACCCCGTTTGCTAGGATCGAGAGCGTCATGAGGGTTCGTTCTCGACGAGGGGTGATGGGGATGGATGAACAAGAGCGGCTTCGACCGAAGACGTGCAAGGAATCGCGCGCCACGAAGATTTTGCGCGTCTTCCCCGGTGACCTGAATGATCACCACACGATGTTTGGCGGCAAGCTGATGGCCTATATCGACGACGTCGCCTCCATCTCGGCGGAGCGGCACGCCCGCGCGCAGACCGTCACGGCGTCGACCGACAGCGTCGATTTCCTGTTGCCCATCACGGAAGGCCACTCGGTATGCCTCACATCGTACGTCACGTCCACGGGGCGCACGTCCATGGAGGTGTTCGTCAAGGTCGTGATCGAACACCTGCGGACGGGGGAACGGAAGATTGCGGCGACGGCGTTCCTCACGTTCGTCGCGCTGGATCAGGACGGAAAGCCCATTCCAGTGCCGCCCGTCATTCCGGAGACGCAGGAGGAGAAGGCGCTGCACGAGAGCGCCCCGGCGCGCGCAGAGGCGCGGCGGAAGCACCGCGAACAGAGCCGGCTGTTGGCCGCACACCTCAAGCCGGATCGCTCATGGGAAATGGCCTGAAAGGCATGTAGGGGATGCCGCCCGCGTGGGGCGGCTTTTTTGATGCGAGGGGTGCGTGGAGGCGGCCGCGCGCCCCGCTCGCCTCCATGGGCGTGAAACCCGCTTGGGCGCGGGCCTGTGAGGCGACTTGAGGCAGCGTCCCCTTACCGCGCAACCCTCACGCGCTGGCGCGTGCGCGCCGACTCGAGGCACGCTTCGAGGACGCGCATGTTGGCGATCGCGTCCTCCGGGGGAAAGGCGAGCGGTGCGCCTTCGAGGATGGCGCGGCCGAGATCGTCCACCTCGAGCGCATAGGGGTCGAGCGGCTCGAACGTCTCGACGCGCGCTTCGCCGCCGGCTTCGATGCGAAGCGTCACGGGCTCGCCGAGAAACGCGCGCTCCAGCGTGAGCCGCCCGTCCGCGCCGATGACCTCCAGCTCATTCCGCGCAGCTGCCCACATGCCACAGTCGAAGATGAGGGAGACGCCGTTGGCAAATTCGACGAGGCCGGACAGGTACATGTCGACGCCGTCGTGCTCGGGGGAGAAGAAGGCGTGGGCCGCGACGGCCTCCGGCTCCTCGCCCAAGATGAGCCGGGCGGCCGAGATGGGATAGCAGCCGACGTCGTAGAGCGAGCCTCCGCCCCAGTCGCGCCGGTAGCGGATGTTGCCGCGATCGGCCGCATTGTTGAACGTGAACGAACCGCGAATCCCGCGCACAGGGCCGATGGCGCCTTGCGCGACGAGCTCCAGCACGCGCCGGTAGCGCGGATGATGGCGGTACATGAACGCCTCCGCGAGCTTGACCTGGTGCGCACGGCACGCGTCGACCATCTCCTGCGCCTCGCGGGCATCGAGCGCGAGCGGCTTCTCACACAGCACGTGCTTCCCGCGAGCGGCCGCTTTGAGGGTCCACGGCTTGTGCAGGTGATTCGGCAGCGGAATGTACACCGCATCGACGTTCGGGTCCTCAAGCAGCTCGTCGTAGCTGCCGTAGGCGCGCCGGGCGCCAAAGCGGTTGGCCACCTCCTCGGCTTTTGCGCGATCCCGGCTGGCGACGGCATAGAGTTCCGCGGTCTCCGACGCGAGAATCCCTGGAATGAGCTTGCGGACGGCGATGTCCGCGCATCCGAGAATTCCAAAGCGAACCCTGGTCATGCAAGCACCTCGTTTCGCGACACCTTTGTCGCGCCATGCGCGACTTCGTGATCTCATCCTCATTGTGCCACACGGCGGCCGCGTGCGCTGCGCCGGGCGCCGAGCGCCTTGCGCTTTCGGCGCGAACGGTGTCGGCGAGATCGGATCTCCCTTGTCGAAATCGGGCTCCGAGATCGGATCACCCGTGTCGAATCCGGGCTCCGAGATCCGATCTCTCGTGTCGAACAGGGGCGACGAGATCGGATCTTTTTTCGAACAACGCTTGAGACCTGGCCCTCACGGATAGAAACGGTTTGCGACCGGCTTTGGCCGGCGAGCATAATGGGGACGAGGTGATTTGCGTGCATCCTGGCCTTCGAACGGCCTTCGTTGCGCTCGGCGCTGTAGCGGCGCTCGCGGGGTGCGGGACTCCGCTCGCCACGCCTGTCTCCCCCCATTCGACAGCGACCGACGACCAACTTCCCGAAGGCGCGTCGCCTGGCGCGCTCGTGGCCTGTGGATCGACGGAAGTGGCGGAGTACGCGAACGGAAAGTGGATCTACTTCCCAGCATCTTCGATTTTGAGCGCGCCCTCGACCATCTTCGAGTCGGTCGACGTGTCGCCGACGGGCGAGGTGGCCGCGGTGACAAGCGGATCGCCCGACGCGTCGACGCCGGGCATGTCGTCCGCCAACATGCTGTGGACCTACCACAAGGGTTGGCATCTCGTCTCCATTCACAACGATACCGACGTGCAACTGCACAGCTTTGGGCCGGATGGCACCCTGTACGTGGTGCCGGACGACGGGACGCTGGCTGGCATTTGGAAGCGCACTGCAGCTGGGTGGCAGCAGCTTCCGGGCAGCGCGGCGCTCGGCTACATCACGTCGCTCGCCTGGTCGCCGAAGGGCGTGCTGACCGCCGTGTCAGTGCCGCAGAACGGGGCGAGCACGGTCTGGCAGTTCGAGAACGGCCGATTTGTCGCCGTGACGAGCGATCACGCCCCGTTTGCGGCCGACTCGCTCACCGTCGGCTTCGATCCCCAGGGCGATCTCGCCATCGGGACGAGCGCCCACGGCGTGTGGATCGAGAAGAACGGACGGCTCGTCCAACCTGGCGGCGTGCCCTGCCCGGTGGAGGACGTGGGTCAGTTCGCGTGGTCGCCCGCGGGGGTCCTCACGGTGAGCGGCAAGGCCGGATCGCAAAACGGACTGTGGCAGTTTTCCGACGGACACTGGCAGCAGGTGCAGGGCGCGGGCCCGGATATCGGCGCAGATAAGATCTATCAGTTCAGATGGTCGCCAAGCGGCGTGCTGACGGTGAGCGACGCCACGCGCTGCCAGATCTTCGAGCTGGTGAAGGGGCGCTGGGTGCCCGTGTGGACGAAGACGCACGCGACGGACCGAAACGCCACCCCGCCGAAGTTCGCCTGGTCAGCGCAGGGCGTGCTAGTGACGAACGGAGGCGATCTCGGCGGGCTGTGGGCGCTCGAGCCAAACGGCAGCTTCGCGCAAATCGGCGGCAAATCCTCGCCGTTCACCGGAGAAGTCGGCGTGAGCTTCACGTTTGCCCCCGCTCGGCTGGTGCGCGGCTAAGCGCGCGGGTGCGGCGAAGGAATTCCGGCGGCGGATGGCGAATTCATCGGGCGACGCTTTGATTGCGCACAAAGGATGATGAACCATTTTGCACCCCGTTTCGCAGGTGTATATTCCGACGCTCGTGATGATTTCGTACGTCGTCGCCGCCCTCGCCGCGTACGCCTCGCTCGATCTCGGCCGCCGCGTCCTCGAGACACGGGCGAGCCGCCAACTCGGGTGGGTCGCGCTGGGCGGCGTGGCCATGGGCATCGGCATCTGGTCGATGCACTTCGTGGCGATGCTGGCCCTCATGTTGCCCGCGCCGATGTCTTACAACTGGGGCATCGTCGCGCTCTCGCTGCTCTTTGCGATGCTCGGCCCCGGAGCCGCGCTGTACGTCGTGGCGCGTTCCGCCTCGCCGGCCAAGCTCGCCTATGGCGCTGTCCTCATGGGCGCCGGGATCGTCTTCATGCACTACACCGGAATGGCCGCGATGCACGTCGAGGGCGGCGACTTCTTCTACCGCCCCGGCCCGTTCGCCTTGTCGGTCGTCATTGCCGTCGTGGCGTCGTACGCGGCGCTCTGGCTCTCGTTTCGGCTCGCCACCGCGCGCGGTTGGATCGCCCAGGTGGCGCGCGTGGGCTGCGCCTTGGTGATGGGCATCGCCATCGCCGGCATGCATTACACCGGCATGTGGGCGACCGTCTTCCTGCTGCCGGCGCACACATCGAAGCCGCCGATGCCGTACAGCGGCCCGTTGGCGGTCGTGGTGGCCGTCTTCAGCGCGGTCGTTCTCATCGCGGCCATGGCGACGGTGATGCTCGACCGGCGGCTGCAGGCCGACCGCAGGCAGCTTCGGCTCGCGGACGAGCGATTCCGCTCGCTCTTCACGCACCATTCGGACGCCATCGTCGCGCTCGACACGCGCGGCGCGCTCGTCGATCTCAACCCCCGCGCGAAGGAGCTCTTGCCGCCCGAGGGCTTCCGCTCCACCCGCGCGCTCGCCCACATGGTCGATCGGCGGGATCGACCGCGGGTGTTCGCCGACTACCGGCAGGCGCTTGCCGGGCGCACCACGAACGGCGAATTCCTGCTCCGGGCCCCTGCGAAGCCGCGCCACATGAGCGCCACGCACATCCCCATCGTGCTGGACGACGAGATCGAAGGCGTGTTTCTCGTGGCGCGGGACGTCACGGCCGAAAAGGACGCCGCAGAGCGCATGAACTATCTCGCCTACCACGACACGCTGACGCAGCTCGCCAACCGGCGCCATTTTGAGGCGCGGGTCGACCAGTTCATCGCGGACGCCGGCCCGGGAGACGAGCTGCAGATTTTGTTTGTCGATCTCGACCGGTTCAAATCGGTCAACGACACGCTCGGACACGAGTTCGGCGACAAGCTGCTCCAAGAGATCGCCCGCATCCTGCAGAACGCGGCGGGTCAAGATGCGCTCGTGGCGCGCATGGGCGGCGACGAGTTCACCATCACGCTGTTTCGCCAGCCCATCCATCGCGCGATCGCCATCGCGGACGCCATCCTCGAGCGGTTGCGCAAGCCGGTTCGGGTCGGCGACCGGCCCCTTTACATGACCGCGAGCCTCGGCATTGCGAGCTTTCCGCAGCACGGGTTGACGCGCGACATGCTGTTACGGCACGCGGACCTCGCCATGTACACGGCGAAGGCCGAGGGGCGAAGCACCTACCGGTTGTTCGAAGAGCGCACGGCGCAGAGCGCGAAGAGCAGGCTGGAGCTCGAGCAAGAACTGCGCACTGCGGCGGAGCGCGGCGACTTCGAGCTCTATTACCAGCCGAAAATCGATGTGCGCGACAAGCGCATCGCGGGCGTGGAGGCGCTCCTGCGCTGGCGGCGCCAAAACGGCGAATACGTGCCGCCGTGCGAGTTCATCCCCATCGCCGAGGAGACGGGCCTCATCGTGCCCATCGGCGAATGGTGCCTGCGGACAGCGTGCCGCCAGGCCAAGGCTTGGCTGGACGCCGGTCGGCCGCTGCGCGTGGCCGTCAACCTGTCGCCGTACCAGGTCCTGACCGACGGCTTTCTCGACGTGGTCCGCGAGGTGCTCGAGGAGACCCAGCTGCCGCCCGTCTACCTGGAGATCGAGGTGACCGAGAGCTCCATGATGGACGCCGATCGCGCCGAGAGGTTCCTCTCCGGCTGCCAGGCGCTTGGCATCGAGGTGTCGCTCGACGACTTTGGCACGGGCTACAGCTCGCTGAGCCGCCTGACGCATCTGCCGCTCAACGTCGTGAAAATTGATCGCGCCTTCACGCAGCGGGCGGTCGAGGGCGGCAAGGCGCGCGCGCTCGTGGCGAGCATCGTCGACATCGCGCACAACCTTGGCATGCGTTGCGTCGCCGAGGGCGTGGAGACCAAGGAACAGCTGTCCGTCATCGAGGCACTCGGCTGCGACGAGGCCCAGGGCTTTTATTTCGCCCGCCCTGTCCCTCCGTCGGACCTCGAATCGCTGTCCATCACGGCCGGATGAGGAGGGAGACGATGGCCCGGTTCAAAACCGCACTCGTGGGCTGTGGACAGATGGCCCACACCTGGGCAGAGCTTCTCCAGCACGAGGGGGACGTGGAATGGGTCGCGTTGGTCGACGTGGACGCGAACCGGGCCCACGCCTTTCGCGAGAGGCACAGGCTAGACGCGCCGGTCTACGACGACGTCCACGCGATGCTTCGCGAGGCCGCGCCCAATGTCGTTGTGGATACAGCCATTCCGGAGGCGCGGCGCGCCATCGTCGTGGCCGCGCTCGAGCGCGGGTGCGACGTGATCGCCGAAAAACCGTTTGCGCCCACCCGCCAAGACGCAGACGCGATACTCGCCGCCTTGGCGCGCTCGGGGCGGAGGTACCTAGTGATGCAGAACCGGCGGTATGAGCCAAACCTGCGCGCCATTCGGCGGGCCATCGAAAGTGGGATGATCGGGCGCGTGGAGCAGGTGCATGCGGATTTCTTCATCGGCGCCCATTTTGGCGGCTTTCGCGATCACATGGCGCATCCCCTGCTCTTGGACATGGCCATTCACACGTTCGACCAAGCGCGGTTTTTGCTGGGCGGCGCCAGGGCGGAAACCGCGCAGTGCCTGGCCTTCAACCCGGCGAGCTCCTGGTACGAAGGGGCATCGAGCGCGGTGTGTGCGTTTGAGATGGAGGGCGGCACCGTGTTCAGTTACCGCGGCAGCTGGTCCGCAGAGGGATTCCGGACGTCCTGGGAGTCCGCGTGGCGCATTGTCGGGAGCCGAGGGACCATCCTGTGGGACGGCGAGGGCAAGCCTGAGGCGGACATCGTGGAGGCGGAAGAGGCTTTTCTTCGGCCGTGCCGGCGCGTGGCCATCGACGTCGATGCGATGCCGGAAGTGGGCCATGCGGCCTGCCTGCGCGAAATGCTGGCCGCGCTCCGATCCGGCCGCCCCTCGGAAACCGAGGCGGCCGACAACATCGAGAGCGCGCGGATGATGTATGCCGCGATGGAGAGCGCCGCCACTCGAGCTGCCGTGCGCGTCGCCGACGGCAGCCCCGTGGCGCTCCGCTTGTAAGACGGCAGCCCTGTGGCGTTCCGCTCGTAGTCAGAGCTGTACAGCCTGTTTCGCCACCTCGCCGCGCCGGCGCAGGCGAACCGGTGCCGTCTCGCGGATGAAGAACGCGATGATGCCGCTTACAAACGCCCCCGCCGCGGCGATCCACATCGGCGCAGGCAAGCCGAAGTGATCGGCAGCGACACCTGCTACGGTCGGCATCACCGCGCCGCCGATGAGTTCCCCGACCATCTGGACGAGGCCCACCGCGGTGCCGACGTATTTCGGCGAGAGCGACTCACCCGGGATGACGACCATGAACAGCGGGAAGCAGGCCTGCCCCGCGCACGTCAAGAAACCGAGCAAGCACATCAGTGGGACGGAGCCGTGCACAAAGATGAGGACGAGCGGCGACAGGACGGCGATGAACGAGAACAGCACCAAGGTCGGCCGGCGCCCCCACTTGTCTGAGATGAACGGACCCATGAATCCCCAGAAGAAGGTGCCAAGCCCCATGGCCGCAGAGATGAGGCCCATCTGCTGGCCCGTGTAGCGATCGTACTCGACGAGAAACGTCGGAGCGAAAGAGGTGAAAGCAAACAACCAGGTCATCATGAGGATGGCGATGAAGAGCGTGAACCAGATGTTCCAGGTGCGGAACACCACGGGAAAGTCCTCTTTATGCAACCGGTGCTCGCTCTTCGCCAACTCTTCTTTCGACATCCGCTTATTTGGGTCTTTCATGCAGAACAGGAGCACGAAAAACATGATGAGTCCGGGAATCCCGGCGACGTAAAAGCCTGCGTGCCAAGAGTAGTTGGACGCGGCCCAGGTCAGAATGAGCGGGCCAAACGTCGAGCCGATGAGTCCAAGCGCGCTTTGAACGAAGCCCATGTTGAAACCGCGCCGGGCCTCGGTCGAATCGGCCATCACCGCGGCCTGCGCAATCGGCAGCACGGGTCCCTCGGAGACGCCCATCAGCGCGCGAACGCCAAGCATCTGCCCGAAGTTTTTCGCCAGACCGGTGAGGAAGGACAACAGCGAGAATGCCAGCGTGATAGGCACAAGCACATTTTTGCGCGAGCCCAAAAAGTCCGAAATCGTTCCGAACAGAAACCCCGACAGTGCCCAACAGATGGCGAGAACGGACACGATCAAACCGAGCTGAGCGTCGTTCAACTTCAAGTCCGGCGCCAGGTACGGGAATAGGTAGACCACGCTCAGGCGCTCCATGAATACAAAGCCAAACGTAAAGAACATCATGAGGACAACGCCGTTTTCGTAGCGCCAGAACGGCTTCTGCGGTCCCTGATCCATGCTTGGACGTCACCCTTTCCTCGTCGTGATTGTCGACTCTTTTGTCAACCGCACGAGTGCGAAAACCCACCGCAACTGCAACCGTTTTCAATCACTGCAATCGCATCATCGGCCTCCTCCACGTCGAAATCGCCTCGCTGCCTCTCAAACTACCCCGCAGCTCCTGACCGATCAACGGCTCCATTCCTACATGCGGAACGACGCTCCCATTTTTGTCTGACAATCTAGCATTACAATATAGGAATACGATATGGATGTCAATGAGGACGACAATGCGTTTCATGAAAAGCCCGCTCGGGGCGAGCGGGCTTATCGAGAGACGCAGAGCGAGCCGCGGGCGACCTTGCGCGGTTCCACCGTTCGGCCTAACGCCACTGGCGCCAGTCCCGCCAGGCCATGCGCACGAACATCGCAGCGGCTCCAATCGCAGACACCGACCCCACGAACACAGCCAAGACGAGCCACGCCCCCCAGGGATTGAAACCCTGCGCCTGAGATACTCCCGCGTTCGCGTACGCTGCGAGCACGTACTGTTCCGCGAACATCCATACGGAGACCACCGAGATGAGAAAAAGTGCGACGCAACCCACGGTGAACCATTTCGCGCGCATCGATGTCCACCTCCTGCGAAGTAGACGATCCCCCGGCAGAATCTGTTTCACCCATTCTCTGTCCGCTTCACCATTTCGCCAAAAAACGGTCATGTAACTGTTAACAACGCACGCCGTTCTGCGTTTCAGCGCCGCACGTCTCGCCGCATACTGGGCATGTACGGTTTTTGAACTCATTTTGAGGAGGTGAGGAACTCACATGTCCTGGAGGCTTTGCCTCGCCCGCCTGGCACGCTGGCCCGTCGCCTTGATGGCGCTTGTCGGCACGGTTTTCTTTCACGCGCCTTGTGTCGCGGCCCACGCGTACGTCGTCCACGCTTCTCCGGCGCCCGGCCAGTCCCTTCCGTCTTCCCCCGGGCATGTTCAGCTCGTCTTCGACGAGCCCGTCCAACTGATGCCGGGAGGCCTCACCGTCACCAACGTCGACAACCAGCGCGTCGATCTCGGCGACGGTCACCAAAACCCCGCGCGCGCCGATGAACTCGATGTCTCCGTACCCAAGGCCCTGCCCAAAGGGCTGTACACCGTCCATTGGCAGGTCATCTCCGCCGACGGGCACCTCGTGTCGGGGACCCTTCCCTTCGGCGTCGGGATCGATCTCCGCTCGCTCGAACTCGGCACGACCGAACAAGGCTATCAGCCCGGCTTCTGGATGCTCGCCGATCGCGTCCTCATCTACGCAGGGCTGGCGCTAGCCCTCGGCGGCTTCGTGGGCCTTCTCGTGGCAAGGCGCGCTCTGCCCATCCCGCAAAACCGCGTGGGCCGCCGCCTGGCGCTTGTTGGCCACGCCCTCCTCGTCGTAGGTATTCTCTTCGACCTACCGCTCGAGACCGCCATCACCTGGGGGCTTCACGGCCTGGCCGCTTACGAGCCGCGCTATCTCGCGCGGACGCTCAACTTTACCCGCTTCGGCTACCTGTGGGTCGTGGAGCTCATGCTCGCCGCCGTGATTCCGGCCATCCTCGCCGCGCTGTCGCCAGCGAAATCGAAGGCGCGCACGTTGGCCGCCATCGCCCCACTGTTCGCCATGCCGGCGGCGCTCGCGATGCAGGGGCATGCTGTGGCCGAACCCCATCCCGCGCTGCCCGTCCTCGCCGTGGCCCTGCACGCCCTCGCGGCGAGCGTGTGGGTCGGTGGCATCGCGCAGATGGTGGCGCTGGTGGTCCAGGCAGACCGCATCCCGTCGCCGACCGACGCCGAGCTGCGCGCGGCCATCCGTTCGTTCGGCTGGACGGCGTTCACCTGTGTCCTCGCGCTGGCAGCCACCGGCGTGTATTCGGCGCTCCTGCACGTGCCCACGGAATACGCCCTCTTTCATACCGGCTATGGCAAGGGCCTATTGGCGAAAGCCGGACTCTTCCTCGTCATGCTGGGCCTTGCCGCCATGCACGCGCTCACGCCGCGGCCGAGGCGGTCCACGTATCGCACGTGGATGGGCCTCGAACTTGCGGCGAGCGCCGTCATCTTCGCGATCACGGCCGCCATCAGCAACTTGCCCACGGCCGAGATCGCGCCCGGGCCGTTTGACGGCGTGAAGCGAGCCGGGCCCTATGAAGTCGAACTGTCGATCACGCCGAACCGCGCAGGCGCCAACGGGTTCGTCGTGCACGTCCGCCACCAGGGCGAGCCGGACACGGCCATCCAGCAGGTGGAACTCATCCTTTCGCAGCCGAACACGTCCGCGAATGCCTCACCGGTCGTGCTTGCGCCGAAAGCCCCAGGCACCTACAGTGCGCGGTCGCTCGCGCTGTCGGGCGGCGGAGCGTGGGACGCCGAAGTCCAGGTGCTGACGTCGGATTTTGAGGTCTTGACGTTCGACTTCCCGATTCACACGGGCGTGTAGTGGACAAGGATCATGCGAACTCTCGAGCCCAAAGCTCGCGAAGCGGAAAGGAGACGGGACAAAGTGAAGATTCGGAAGGCAAACCCAATCACGCGCTTGCGCTGGTTGAGCGGGATGGCCGGAATGGCTGCCGCACTGTGCGTGGGCGTGACCACGGCATCCGCGCATGTCGTCGTCAGCCCAGACACCCCGAACCCCCCGACGGCAGGCGGCTTCGAGCAATACACCATGCGCGTGCCCTGCGAAAAGTCCGTTCCCACGGTGAAAATTGTGCTCAAGCTGCCAAAGGGCGCGTCGTGGGTGGCCTACGAGCCCGTGCCGGGGTGGAAGGTGAGCGAAAGCCAGGTGAACGGCCAAACGCTCGTGACTTGGCAAGCGACGAACGGAGGCATTCAGCCGGGCCAGTTCCAGTCCTTTTCGTTCCTCGCCACCAACCCCAAACAACCCGGCGTATACGCCTGGGACGCGTTCCAATACTATCGCGACGGATCCATCGTCCCGTGGACGGGCGAGCCAGGGAGTCCCACGCCTCACTCCACCACCCAGATTGTCGCCGCGGGTGCGCAGGATACCGCCAGCTCGCCGAGCGCCCCCGCACCCGCGGGCGACGCCAACGACGCCACTCCCCAGGCGCCCGCCAACTTCGGGATGGGATGGACCACGGCCGACTTCATCAGCTTGGCTGCCGCCATCGTTTCCTTGATCTTGGGCGTGACCACGCTTGTCTTAAACGTCAGGCGCGATCTCGACCGCCCCTAACGCCGCAGCTGGCCGGCGCATCAAAAAAGGGACAAGCCCCGTACAAGGGCTTGTCCCTTTTTTCACGGATCGCGCGGTCACACGAGCGCCAACTTCGTGAGCGCCGCTGCGATGAGCCCCGACATCGGAATGGTCACCAGCCACGCCACCAAGATGCGCCCGGCCACGTTCCAGTGCACCCCGCGCGCCCGCTTCGCGGCGCCCGAGCCCATGATGGCGGACGAAATGACGTGCGTCGAGCTGACCGGCAACTTGAACAGCGTGAAGCCGAAGATGATGATCGAACTCGTCAAATCCGAGGCGAACCCGTTGATGGGCTCGATTTTGATGATCTTCGATCCGACCGTCTTGATGATCCGCCAACCGCCCGACGCAGTGCCCAACCCCATGGCCACAGCGCAAAGCGTCTTCACCCACAGCGGAACGTGCATCGTGTGCTGGTAACCGCCCGCGATGAGCGCGAACGTGATGACGCCCATCGTCTTCTGCGAATCGTTCGTGCCGTGCATGAATGCCTGCGCGGCCGCCGAAAAGACCTGAAGCACCCGGAACACTCGGTTGACCCGGTGGGGTGACCTCCAGCCAAACGCGCCTCGAAACGCCAGCATCACGGCGAAGCCGAGCACGAAGGCGCAGATGGGCGAGGTGATGAGCGCCTCGATGATCGAGGTGAACCCGGCGAGATCGACGGCGTGAAATCCCGCCGCGCCGATCACGGCGCCGGTCAAACCGCCGATGAGGGCGTGCGACGAGGAGCTCGGAATGCCAAAGTACCACGTGAACAAGTTCCAAAAGATCGCGGCCACGAGTGCACACAGCACGACGACGGTGCCGTGCGGGATTTTCAGCGGATCGGCGATTTTTCCGCCAATCGTCTTCGCCACGCCGGTAAAGGTCATGGCGCCAATCAGATTCATGGCGCCTGCCAACAGCACGGCGGCGCGCGGCGACAACGCGCGCGTCGATACGCTCGTCGCGATGGCGTTCGCCGTGTCGTGAAATCCGTTGGTGAAATCGAACACCAGTCCAAGAATGACGATAAGCACGATGACAGCCAGCATGCGGACGCACCTCAAGCGTTTTTCAGAATCACGGACTCGAGCACGTCCGCCACATCTTCACAGCGATCGGTCACACTCTCCAGGATTTCGTAAATCTCCTTCAGCTTGATGAGCTCAATGGCGTCCTTGCTCTCGGCAAACAGCGATCGCAGCGCCGCGTGGAGCAACTGGTCGCCGTGCTTCTCGAGGACATTCAGTTCCTTGACGTGATCGCGAATCTGGAGAAGCTTCCGCTCGTTCAGCTTGCGGATGGCTTCCTGGATCTCCTTTGCGCTTCTGTGGATGTCCTTGGCAAACTCAATCATCGTCGGCGTCGATCCCGTCACGTCGTACAGCGTAAACCGCACGCTGCACGCGTGGATGCCGTCGATGATGTCGTCGAGCGTCGTGGCGAGCGTGACGTAGTCCTCTCGCTCAAGCGGCGTGATGTACGTGTTGTTGAGCAGCGAAATGAGCTTCGAAATGAGTTCGTCGCCCTTGTCCTCGTAGGTCTTCATCCGGCTCGCCAGCGCCCCAAAGTCGCCCCCCTGCTCCAGCTCGCGCTGGAAGGTCTCGGTCGCCTGGGCGATGTTCTCGGCGATCTCGACCAGAAACGCAAACAGCTGATCACTGCGCTTCGACACGGCTCATCCCCCATTGAATCGAATCGTTAAGAAACTACATGATTCGCGTAAAGATGTCGTGGTCTTTTTGTTAAGTTTCCGTAAAGCCTCGAGCAAGTTCGACAATGTTCGAGACTTGGACACAATCACCTGCACGTTGTGAAGTGTGCCCACCGCTTGCGGGATGATGTCCCCGCCTGCGCGCATGCGCGAGGCCGCTCGTCTTTGGGGTCAACTGGAAGCGGCAGGTCGTGATTTGTGCACAAGAGGCGGCGCGGAGGAATCGCATGTTCTGCGCGAAATGAGGCACGTTAACCGCGAGGTGGTTGAAGATGTCTCGACGTCATCGAGCGCTCATGGCGCGTCAGGAAGACGACCATTGGGGATGGCCCGTCATCGGGGGGATTGGACTAGGCCTCGGGGCCATGTTGATCTGCATGCCGCAGAGCCGGAATGCGATGTTTCACGCAGTGGAGCACGCGTTCGACCGTTCGCGAAATGGAACCCAGGGCTCCTTCGCGCCCTCTCGCCGACATGGCTCCTACGGGCCGTGACGCCCTTGCTTGGTTCGGGACGTGACGGCGCCCTCACCGCTCGCCCTGTGCCGCGAGTTGAATGCGCGGTTTGACGCGCTTCTCAGGCCGCAGCCACGCAACACGCGCTTCCTCAGGCCGCGGCCACGCAACACGCGCTTCTCAGGCCGCGGCCGCGCAACACGCACTTCTTAGGCCGCGCAACCGGCGCGGCCTCACTTGCCCATCGTGGCGCGCGACGTGACGCGAGCGCGAGGACCCGCGAAGAAGTCGTGCAGGACGAGCGCCGCCGAACCAATGGCGCACGCATCGCGCCCCAAGGCCGAAGGCTGGACGACGACTTTCGCATACGGACTCACGAGGCATCGCGAGACAATGGCCTGCTGAATCGCGTCTGTCAACATGCGCCCGGCCTCCGCGAGGCGATTGCCGAGAATGATCATCGCAGGGTTCAGCCCGTTGACCAGATTGACCGCGCCAGCGCCCAAGTATCTTCCGACCGTTTGAAACGCCTGGAGCGCGGCCGGATCGGATGCTCGAAATCGGGCGAGCACCTCGTCAAAGCCGAGTGATTCGCCCGTCAGCTTCGCGTACGCCGCGATGAGCGCCTGCTCGGACGCGTACAGTTCCCAACAGCCGACGTTGCCGCACGGGCAGGTGTCGCCGTGGACGTCGATGCTCATGTGTCCGAATTCCCCCGCCACGCCATCCGCGCCGCGAATCAGCTCGTCCCCGATGACAATGCCCGTTCCAATGCCGGTGCCCGCGCTGATGTACACCAGGCTCGACACGTGCGTGGCGGCCCCATACAGCTTCTCGCCCAGCGCGCCCGCGTTCGCCTCGTTGTCGACGAGCACCGGGATGCCAAACCAGCTCTCGATCATCGCTTTGAGGGGAATATTGTCCCATTTGAGGTGAGGCGCGCGCAGCACGACGCCGCGCGCGAAGTCGACAAGCCCCGGCACGCCCACACCGATGCCGATGACTCCGTAACGGCTTTCGGGTGCCTCCGAAATCGCCTGGGCGATCGCGGCACGGAGCCGTTCCAGCACCTCTTCCGCCCCCAGGTCTCGCGGCAGAGGCTCTTCCCGCACCGAGAGCGCCCTTGCGGCAAAGTCGGTGACCGCCACCCGCACGTATTCGACGCCGAGTTCTACGCCGAGCACGCTGCCCGCGCCGGCGTTGAACAACAGCATGATCGGGCGGCGCCCCACGCGGGATCTCCCGTGTCCCACCTCCACCACCAGGCCTTCGCGGATGAGCTCATCGGTCAGAGCCGATACCGTCGCCTTGTTCAGGCCCGTCTCGCTCGAAATCTGGCTGCGCGAGATAGGGCTGTGAAACCGGATGCGGTTGAGGACGATGGACTTATTGATCTCCTTCATCAGCGCCTGATCTGCCGTCTTCTCCAACACGAGTCTCCCCTGCGTGATGATGGATACCGTTCGTGACGTTCTCCCTCATTGTACCTCATTTCATGGGCCAAAAGCGCAAGTGAAGGCGCTCCGCCGACCCCTGCGGAGCGCCCTTCGTTTCTGCGACCTCAATGGACCTATTCGCGTCAGACGCGCTCAATGTGCACTTGGCTTTGGTAGACCTTCTCGCGCTCGATTTCCGCCACCTGACCCTCGAGGCGGACCATGCCTCTCAAGCGAATGTCTTCCGACGACGCGCCCACCATGAACTCGATGTCGCCCGGTTCCACGACAAACCGCATGTCGCGATCGTAGAAGCCGAACTGATGCGCAGAAAGGCGAAACCGCACCCTGGCCTGCTCGCCTGGCGCAAGCCCCACGCGCGCGAAGCCGCAGAGCACCTTGACCGGCCGCGTCACATCCGCAGCGACGTCCCGGGCATACAGCTGCACCACCTCATCCCCGTGCCGCGGCCCCACGTTTTCGATCACGCACGAGACCTCGACCTCGCCGTGCACCCCAATGGCGCCAGGCGTGATCGCCAAATCCCGATACGCAAATTCGGTGTACGACAGCCCGTGCCCAAATGGATACAGGGGCAGGTTGCTCTCGTCCACGTACGCGCCTTTCCAGTGCGAGCGCCCACCGGACGGCTTGTGCCCGTAGTAAATCGGCACTTGTCCCACGCTGCGCGGGATGGTGATGGGCAGCTTGCCCGACGGGTTCACGTCGCCAAACAGCACCCCCGCGACGGCCTCCGCGCCTTCCTCGCCGGGCAGCCACGCCGCGAGCACGGCATTTGCCCGCGCCGCGATGTCGGGAATGGCAAGCGGACGCCCGCTCACGAGCACGACCACGGTCTTCGTGCCTGTATCCAGCACGCGGCGGACCAACTCCTCCTGCCGGCCGATGAGGCAGAGCGTCGCCCGATCTCGGGATTCGCCCGTCGTGCACGCGTCCGTCAGCCCGGCGCGATCGCCCACCACCACGACGGCCACATCGGCCGCGGCCGCGAGCTTCACCGCCTCGTCCAGCTCCGCGTCCTCGCCGTCCAGAATGCCGCAGCCCTTGGCATACGCCACGCGAGCCTCCGCCCCAGCGCGCTCGCGAATGGCCTCGAGGATGGTCCGCATGGGAATGAACTCGTCGACGTGCTTCACGCCGCTCGGCAGCGGAGTCTGGAAGACGTTGTCCTCGGACTGTTCCAGCAGCGACTCGATGTGACACGGGTATGCGTAGTCGCCGACCAGGTTGCGCGTGGTATGCGCATTGGGGCCGATCACGGCGATGGTTCCCTGTGCCACCAGCGGCAGCACGCCGTCGTTCTTCAGGAGGACCATCGACTTGGCAGCGGCCTCGCGCGCCACGCGGCGCTGCGCCTCGTTGTCGAACACGTCGACGGCCGCCCCCTCATCCACGTACGGGTGGTCAAACAGGCCGAGGCGGAACTTCCAGAGGAGCACGCGGCGCACGAGTTCGTCCACCTCGTCGGCGCTCACGAGCCCTCTCGCCACGGCGTCGACGAGCGGCCTGCTGTAGACGTCGCGCGTGGGAAGCTCCACATCGACCCCTGCGCGCACCGCGAGCGCAGCGGCCTCCGCCTTGTCACGCGCCACCTTGTGATACTCAAACAGCTGATTGACTGCGAAATAGTCCGATACCACCAGGCCGTCAAAGCCCCAGCGCCCGCGAAGGGTTTCCCGCAAAAGGCCGGGGTTGTCATGGCAGGGCACGCCGTCAAGCTCGTGGTAGCCCGGCATGATGGCGCCAAGCCCAGCCTCGCGCACGGCGGCCTCAAAGGGGAACAGGTACACCTCGCGCAGCTCGCGCTCCGGGATGTGCGCGGGCGCCCAGTTCATGCCCCCCTCCGACGCGCCGTAGCCCACGAAGTGCTTGCCAGTGGCCATGACGCCTTGGCTGAGATCCTCTCCCTGCAATCCCCGAACGTAGGCGATGCCCATCTGCGCCACCAAATAAGGATCCTCGCCGAACGTCTCCTCCACGCGGCCCCAGCGCGGATCCCGCGCCACATCGAGCAGCGGTGCGAGGGCCTGCCGAGCGCCGACGGCGCGCATTTGATCCCGGATGATCTCGCCGATGCGCCGGGCGAGATCGACATCCCACGTGCTTGCGATGCCGATGGTCTGCGGGAAGCAGGTGGCCCCCTTGGCCATGTAGCCGCTGCACGACTCCTCGTGGATCAGCGCAGGGATGCCGAGGCGGGTGTGCTCGCGCAGATACCGTTGAATGCGGTTGGCGAGCCGTGCCACGTCAGGCGGATCGAGGTTCGTGGCGCCGCCGATGCGCGTGATCTGTCCGATGCCTTGGCTTAAGACGTTGGCGGCCTTCTCCTCCGAAAATTCAAGTCCATCCAGGACCTCGAACGCCCAGATGGACGTGAGCTGAGCAACCTTTTCTTCGAGCGTCATATCGGCCATGAGCGCGTCCACGCGCGCCTCCACCGACTGGGCGGGATCGAGATATACCGGTGTCACGGGAAGCCTCCTCACTACTTGCCAAATCCAGCAAGCATACCTTGTCGTAGATAACGGCCTCCAAAGATGTAGGCCAGGAAAAGTGGAATTGCCGAGAAGACAACAGCCGCCATAGTAACAGGCACATCCATTGTATGCTCACCCTGAAACTGCACAATGGCAAGGGGGAGTACACGAACATTGGCGCTCTGTGTAAGCACGAGCGGAAACAAAAAGTTGTTCCAAGACTGTACGAACTGATACACTGCCACGGAAATAAGCGCCGGTCTAGCCAATGGAGCCACCAATCTGAACACGATTTGAAAGTCATTGGCACCTTCAATTCCCATGGCCTCGTACAGTTCATTTGGAATATCCCGCACGAAGTTCACCAAGATGAGTGTACTAAGAGGCAGAGCGAACGCCACCATTGGCAGTATCATTCCAAGCAGTGTATCGTACAACCCTAACTTCGTAATCAAGATGTAAACCGGAATGATCGCTGCCTGGACCGGAATTGCCAAACCCACAACGAACCAATTAAAGACCGTCCGAACTACACGATTCCTGGTTCGTACGACCACGTAGGAAAGCAGCAACGAAAACAGGACGATCAAAACGACCGTTGCAACTGACACAATTGCACTGTTCACAAAGGCCTTCACAAAGCCCGATTGAATGACTTGCTCATAGTTCTGGAAAGTCGGGTGCAAGGGAGGGACCCACGGATTCCCGAGCAGGTAACCATTCTGCGACCGAAGACTGGTCGTAAGAATATAGAATACGGGATAGCAGCCGATAATCAGCCAAAGGACTCCAAACAAAGTAAAAACAACATTCCCTACGGAGACGCGTCGCCAGGTTCGCACTGAATCACGCCCCCTCCATTTGACTTTCCATTTTATTAAAACCAGTAAACTTTAAGGTCAGAATCGACAATACGAGCCCAAATACGGCGAGAACCACAGCAACCACGCTTCCCGCCCCGATGTTAAGGTTTGTAAAGGCCTGTTTGTACATGTCGATGGCGAGCACTTGTGTAGCATCTCCAGGGCCACCATTGGTCACTACGTAAATCAAATCAAAGTAGGTCAAGGTGCCCGTTAGAATTAGCACTGTCGTCGTTGTGATGGTGTACTTCAATTGGGGGAGCGTGATCGAAAAGAATGTTCGAATAGGACCCGCTCCATCAATCATCGCCGCCTCGTACAGGGAACGTGGAATCTGTCGAACACCACTCTGATACAGCAAGGCATTGAACGGAATGTACTGCCAAGAAATGATGCATGCAATCACGAACAAAGCGATGTGAGGGTTTCCTAGCCAATTTTCAAACCCGTTTCCGATACCCAGTGACTTGAGAAGGTCATCCATGAGCCCGAAGGTTGGACTCAAAATGTAAGACCAGGTCACCCCAATTGCCACCGACGAGAACAACAGTGGTATGAAGTACAAGGCACCAAACACAGCACGGTGCCGCTGATGGCCTGCGGTAAAGACCCCAATCAGTAATCCAAGCGGGCTTTGTAGAATCCAACACCAAAACATTAAGGCAATGGTGAGCCAGAACGAGTGCCAGAGCTCCCCACTCTCAAGCATGGCACGCCAATTCGCGAACCCAACCCAAGACGCGGAACCGACGCCAGACCAGTTAAGGCCTGAGTAATAAACAGCAACAAACATGGGTATTAAAGCGAAGGCTGCAAAAAAGATGACTGCCGGCAACATCATTACAATGCGTGAAGCATTCAGTCGCTCACTAATCAAGCGCTCTTCCCCCAAACCAGGACGAGCTCGGCAACAAACCGAAGCTCGTCCTTTTTCGGTACGGACCGCGACACATTCGCAATTACTTGGTCAGGTAGCTATTCATATCTGCCTCGAACTGCGCAACGGACATCTGACCAACCATAAACTTACCGAGATCGGTATCGAGCTCGTTGCCCTCGGCAGTCGGAAGAGCCGTATCCCAAGATTGTTGGAAATACGGAGCATTCTTCGCCAAGTTATAGTAAAATGTTTCATAAGCTGAGTCCTTCTGCTTCTTTAGCTCGCTCTCGATGCCCTTCACAGCAGGAACGTAACCGATTTGAAGCAGGTCAGATACGTTCTTTGCATCGAGGTTGTCGTCCTTCAAGAAGGCAAGAGCGCCCTTGATCTTGGCTGCCGAATCATAGCTTGGGATGGAGTAGAAGTCACTCGGATTACCGCAAACGTCGTTGGGGTTACCTTTACCCCCGGGCACCGACGGGAACGGAAACCATCCAAGATTCTTTAGGAAGGCGCTGTCGTCGGAAGCAATCGTACCGTATCCCCAGCTTCCCATAAGCCACATTGCAGCCTTGCCGCTGTATAACAGCGCCGCATCAGACCCATTGTTGGAACCAATCGAGCTAAACCCGGGTTCGAAAGCGCCCATATTGACAAGTTGCTTCATCATGTTGAGGGCCTTCGTAATGACCGGATTCGACCATGAGCCAGGCTTGTTTTCCATGATGTTGTTAAACGGTTGCTGGCCGCCCAAACGATCAACAAGGTATTCAAAGTACATCAAGTCAGGCCAATTGTCTTGACCACCAAGGGAAATCGGAATAATACCCTTGCTCTTAAAGAATTGAATGTCGCTGATCAATTGTGTCCAAGTCTTAGGAGGCGTTAGATGGTACTCGCTGAAGAGTTGCTTATTATAGAAAAAGTTTACAGGCTGCAAGTTACCATACGGCACTCCGTATACGTGCCCGTTAAAAGTGATGGACTTCATCACAGACGGGAGAAATCGATTTGCCCACGACGGATCAGCCTTCAGATATGGCGTTAAATCAAGAACGTCTCCCGCCTTGATAAAGGTATACAGACGTCCTCCGCCCCAGTTGCTGAACACATCGGCGGCTTGATGCGCGCCCATCGCAATTTGCAACTTCTGTAAATACGGCGTGGACTCAAAATACTCACCCGTCATGTGGTAGCCCGGATGCGTAGCATTGAAACGAGCTATCGCTTTGTTGTCGACCTGCTCGGCTAGGCCGGAATCTACGTTCCATAGCGTCAGCTGTATCTGCTTGGCGCTGGCCGACCCACTCGGCTGCGTTGCATTCGTACCAGGTTGAGACGACGTGCCACATGCAGTCACACCAATAGTAGCCGCGACTGCTAGCCCTGCCATTGCGACTTTGCGTGACGCTCTAACCATTTCGCACTGCCCCCTTGTCGAATTAATTTGCTCAAAAAACAAATACACCTTGGATTATAATTCCCCAAAATCGATTTTGCAATCGCTTTCTACGGTTTATACACGCATAGTTTTTGTCGATAGCTCATATCAATTTGAACAGACCGGATTCCGTCGGAAACATTTTAGAATGAATGTTGAGCGCTCGTCGCCGTGAGAGGTCTACTAGCAAGATTAACCGCGTGCGATACAAGTTCATCGCGCGCAGCGACGTACCGAATCACGTTGAATAAGCGCGGGCGATATCATCGCAGTCTCGGTCTGACCTCTGTGATGCTCATCGTTTAAGAGAGCCATCAGTTTCTCAGCAGACCTGACACCCAGCTCAAACCACGGTTGTCTCACAGTGGTAAGAGCAGGAACCATGGCGTCTGCCACCGCGATGTCGTCAAATCCTACGAGAGATATTTCCTGTGGGACTTGAACCCCTGTTAACATCGCTTGGCGCAGCGCGCCTATAGCCATGTAATCGTTAAAGCAGAAGACAACTGATGGACGTTCGGGTTCTGCCAAAAGGAGTTCCATGCCCTTCTGGCCACCGTCGACGTCGAATAGCCCCTCGTATGTCCAGGCATCTTTCACATGCATTCCGAACTTTCGACAGTACGTTCTCGCCGCCTCGATTCGCTGGAGGCTGTCGACATGGCGACTAGGTCCAGTTATGAGTGCTAGTTCGCGATGGCCACAATGCCACAAATGCTCAATGACAAGCTTAACCCCCTTTGCTTGGTCCACCGCCACGCAATTGGGCACCTCAAAGGTTGGATCCCGTTGCAAATAGACAACCGGAAAGTCCTTTGGCAATGCCTGATTGAGATAGCTGGACACACCCAGAAACTGTGGCATGATCAACATTCCGTCAACCGAGTGTTCAAGAGCTTTTTTCGATAGAACATCAAGGTTTTCAAGTGTAATGATGTCAAACTGTACGGAGTATCCTGCCGAACCGAGCACATGGCATGCGCCCGCCGTCAGTTGGAACGCGTAGTCTACAAAGCGAAGATTCAAGTCGGTATTGACAAGGTAAATACCGATTGAGAAGACCTTGCCCGCTCGCAAACTGCGTGCACTCATTTTAGGATGATAGTTTAGGAGCTTGACCGCCTCCAGTATCCGTTTGCGCGTTTCCTCGCGGACAGGCCTAGTTCCGTTCAGTGCCCATGACACCGTCGTAGGTGATACGCCGGCCAACCGAGCAATGTCCTTGACAGTGGCCAACAGTTTCTCGCCTCCATTTTTGCGCCTCAAAGATTGGACAAGATTCCCTTACCTTTCGGTAAGGGAAATATATCCATTTAAATAACGTGTCTTCATCACCAAATTACTAAAACGATTTGGTTGCCGCAATAGGATTTTTCGGTCGATCTCGCCCAGGCGTGAACTCTTCCCGCGCATCGCCGGTCCATGCCTACGGTCATGGAAAGGAGTGATCGCGTGATTCACGCGGCGCTATTGAACCCGTTTGATGTGCACGTCTACCACCTGGTGAACGGTTTGGCAGGCAAGAGCAAGCTGCTCGACGACATCATGATCTTCTTTGCCAAGGATGCGCTCGAGCTGTACGCGGCGCTGTTTATCGCCTACTGGTTCGCCTTGCCGAAGCACGATCTCCAGAGCCGAAACCAGCTCGCGGTCGCGGGCTTCTCCAGCATTCTGGCGCTCGTCCTGAACGTGATCATTTCCCACTTCATTTGGTTTCGGCCGCGTCCATTTGTCGTGTTCCCCAAGGGCTCGTACACCCAGCTGATTCCGCACCCCGCCGACGCCTCGTTCCCGAGCGATCACAGCGCGGGATCGTGGGGCTTCGCAGGGGGTTCGTGGGGGCGGACGCCCAAGTGGATATCGGTGCCGTTCACGGTGATCGCCGTCGTTGTCATGATCGCGCGGGTGTTCGTCGGTGTGCACTACCCGACGGACGTCCTGGGCGGGATGGCCGTGGGCCTTGTGGCAAGCGCGGCGGTGCGCCCGCTCGCATCGCGCATCCTGCCTCTGACGCGCATGGTCGCCAAGCCGTTCGGCTACGGCCGAACCGCGGAAGAGTCGGCCCGCACAAAGCGCGCCTCGCGGGGCTGACCGCAGGGAATCGGCCTCCCGCCGCGCGCGTCATCCCATCTCCGACGGTCCCATCGCAGACGGGGGCAGCCTCAAGCGCGACATGCGCTTCGAGGGTCGCCCCCGTCTTCGCGGATAGCCCCCGCTCTTTTCGCAAGCCCGCCACACACGCCCACACGAAAGGGCTGCCCTCCACCCGTGTGGCACACGAGCGAAAGGACAGCCCTTGTCTTCCCACGGCGTTCAGGTCCGCGCGCCGCTCGCTTTCCGGCGATGCCGCCATCGCCAGAGCCATTCGGCCGTGACACCGACCCCGGCCAGCCAGAGAACCAGAAACAGAATCTGCCCAATGATGGGGATACTCGAAAACGCCACAATGAAGCTCACGCCGGCGAGCGCCGCCTTCCACACATCCCTGACGCGATCGCGCCCTGCAATCATGCGCCCGAGCCAGACCGACACGACGGAAAGCCCGACGATGGCGCCGACCGCGTAGAGCGCGAGACACACGACCGCCACGGGAATGCCGACGAGGGTGGCCGCGAGAAGGCCAGACAGCGCGAGCACGGCGAGGGTCACAAACACCCCGCTCAATCCGGCGCGCCGCGCCGACTTCTCCAGTTCGGCGAGCGGCACCTCGATGCTCTCCCGCAGTGCCGCGGCAATGACGGTCAAGATCGCCGTGAGGACGATGCCCGCGGCGAGCATCCCCATCCACATGAGCAACGCGCCAAGCCCGGCGACGATGGCACCGCTCCAAAACGGGTTGCCGAGCGTCGCGTGCAGGAGCTTGTGCACCGTCGCGCCGGGCAAGGTGCGGACCTCGCCGCCGAGATCGATCACGGTATCCACCCGCGCGCTCGGCAGGAGATCCACGTTGCCATTGACGACAAGGACGTGATCGGCCGTGCCGCCGATCGTCAGGTCGTGACCGACGACGATGATGTCCCCAACGGACTGGCCGGGCAAGACGTCGGTGGCGCCGGTGCGAATGAGTCCCTGGTTCGACACGGCAGACGCCTGTGCGACAGCGGGAGCCGCCAGGGAAAGCGCGACCAAGGCGGCGATCACGGCCACGGAGATCCTCACGCGCCTCATCGCCACACGACCCCGCTTCTCGTCCAATGGAGGGCCCGGCGCAGACAGGTGAGGGAAACGACGAGGATGACGAGACTCAGCACGCCCAGCACCACCAGCCACTCGGCGTGGACGGACCATGGCAGCACAAACAGCGCGCGCACCACCGCGAGCGCAAAGTGGAGCACAATGGCCGCGGCCGATGCGACGGGCAGGCTGAAGGCGGCAAGGACGAGCGCCACGCCGACCGCCAGGCTCGCGAAATAGACGTACGCGAGCCGCCGCGATTGCACCTCTTGGCGCGACAGGCCGAGGGCAGCCAACACGCGCATCGGCATGTCGGCGGGCGCCGCGAGCATGTGCGCCAACGATGCGAGGGCGCGCTCATCTTGGTGCATGGCTTCGACCAGGCGGCTGCAGTGCGTGCACGCGGCAAGATGTGCCTCCACGCGGGCCTTTTCGTCCTGCGCGAGCTCGCCATCCAGGTACGCGGTCAACATGGGCTCCACGACTTCACAGGATTGCATCAGCTATCACCCCTCTCGCCGCCGAGATACATGCGCAGCTGCATGCGCGCGTGGTGCAGACGAGATCGCACCGTGCCGATGGGAATGTCGAGCACTTCGGCGATCTCGTCGTACTCAAGCCCGTGAAACGCCCGCAACACAATCACGGTGCGGTGCTCAGGGCTGAGCTTGGCCAGTGCGCGCTCGAGATCGATCCGCAGAGAGGCGGCGTCCTCTCCGCCGGCGACGGAGCCGTGGATCTCCTCGGTGGGATCCTGCGCGCGGCGCGCCTTCGCCTGGACCATGTCGAGCGAGATGCGAACCGCGATGCGCGCGAGCCACGTCGGGAACGTGCGGTCCTCGCGAAGACGTCCGAGCGACCGAAATGCGCGAATGAACGCTTCTTGTGTCGCATCTTCAGCGTCCGCGGCGTTCTGCAGGATGCCATAAGCGGTTCGATATACAAAGGACTGATAATTGCGCACGATGGTTTCAATCGCCTGCGGATCGCCGTGCCGCGCTCGGCGTATCAGTTCGAGGTCCGCTTGCTCCAAACGGGCATCACCTCCGTCGGCGAGCGTCCGTTCGCCTCCTTCATGGCGCGCCACGGACAAACCAGAGCGATCCGCACGATAGACCGCCTGCGCGGGCGTCAAGTTCACGGACCGAACCGAGATTCACCGCGAAGCCTCTCGCCTCCATTGTAACCGGTGATGCGGCGTACAAGAAGCTGGAAAGCAAAAATCGGCCGCTCCGCGTAGCGGAACAGCCGACGTTGGCACCCATGTGCCCTTTGCTTCGCGCGAATTAGGGATTGCCGCCCGGGCAGCCGGGATCGACCGTCACATTCTTGGTCTCCGGTTGCACGACGTAGCGCGGCACGTTGACGACGAACTGGCGGTTCACCCGCACCACCGGTTGGATGACAGGAACCTCCCGGCACACGTAGCAATCGTGGTACTCGTAGATCGGCGGACAAACAATCGGCGGGCATGGCTTCATCATGACACATCCTCCCTTTCGACCCTGAGTATTCGCGGGATACTACAGGATACTGGGCCGCCGACCTTCTCGGCGCGGCGCGTGTCCCGGGTCGGGCGGATGGGTGGAAAGTTCATTTGCGCATGCCCGAGGCGCGACCCGAGGGGCCGATGCGCATGGGCGGAACGCTGATGGCAAGCCTGTTAAGAGACACCCGGCACGTCCACGGCGTGATCGGCCGTGTCGCGCGGATACCAGCGGACGCCGATGGAGGGATGCTGTCCATCGGATGGATGGTGCACGACCATCGCCGCGGCGATGGGCTGGTCCCCCAGTTCGAGGACGGTTTTACGCGGGTTGTCGGTGTA
The DNA here is from genome assembly GCF_900156755.1 of Alicyclobacillus vulcanalis. Lineage (GTDB taxonomy): Bacteria > Bacillota > Bacilli > Alicyclobacillales > Alicyclobacillaceae > Alicyclobacillus > Alicyclobacillus vulcanalis. The sequence goes on along the minus strand of NZ_FTOO01000001.1, from coordinate 19,390 downwards.
AAACGTGATGCCCCGGATTTCGTCGAGCGTCGGGGTGTGCCGCCCAAAGACGGGATCGTCGATGGCGCGGATATGGATGTAGGTGCGGCCAAAGGCGTGCGTCACGTCGTAGCGCAGGTGGTCCCGCGCAACATTGTAGTGAAGCAGGCGGCTGGTGCGCGTGACGAGCAGCGCGCCGCTTTGTTCGTGGCGGGCAAGCCGCTTGAGGGCCGCGACAGCGTCTTGAGGCAGGACGCCGGGATACGGCGTGCCACACAGGTGTTGAGCGACGACGGCGAAGCCGCCCATGGCCTCCAGCCGATGCAAGTGGGCCTCCGAGAGCTGTTCTCCGAGCCCGTACGGCGTCCAATTCCAGACGACGGCGCCCTGCGGTGTGTAACGTTCGTTGGTGTACCGCCAAAATCCCCACACGCGCCGGCCGTCGGACAGGCGCAAGGGAAAGACGACGGAGGCTCGGGCAAAGACGTTGCTCGAGATGTCCGGCCACACAAACCGCACGCCATACGGAATCGTCAAGTCTGTGTGGTAGTAGGGCGATCCCGGCAGGTCTCCCTGCTGATACGCGTAGAACCGCCCGCGCCCCCGCGCGCCGAAGTTGTCGACGTTCGACTGGTTGCCGTGATCCGTCCACACGTCCACCCGGTCGCCATGGGCCTTCAGTGCCGCGACGGCTTTCACGGCGAGATCGCGCCGAAAGCGGGTGGTGTGCTGGTTGACCTGGCTGAAATCCCCGTACGTGTGAATCGTATCGATCCATCCGTCGCGAATGTACGCGTGAATGGCCTCGGCGCCGTAGGGCGTCTGGCTCGTGCCGCGAAAGTACGACAGCTCACGCTGGAGCGGCACGTTGCCCACCTCGTCGACGATGTGTCGCTGGTCGTTCGCCGTGTACACGAAAAACGAGTCCGCATAGTCGAGGCCGAGTCCTTGGCCGAGCGGCGTGGGCTCCGTCGTATTGATGAAGCGGTGAACGAGGTTGAACTTGCGAAGCGTCTGGCTGTCTGCGTCCGAAGACAGGGCCAGCATCGCCCGATATGGGTACGGAAACCGGCGAAGTCCATAGACCGTCGGCGCCGCAGACGGTGACGACCAGGCGACCGGAGCGGCACTTGCGCTGGCGCGAAGCCGCGGCCGGTCGCCCGCGCGAACGGCGGCCGGAGCCAAGGAAGCCGCCGCGGCGCCCATTCCGATGCCCGTGATTGCAAGCAGGCGCATCCACCTGGTCAACATGCAATCACCTCCTCTCCCTCGTGTTCCCGGAGGGAGAGGCGGCTATGTGACGCCGGGGACGCAGGTTGCAGGAACTTATGGAGGATTCAGCCACACCATGCAGGTGGCGTCACGTCATCTCGGCGTCCTCTGCTTCGGAATAGGCGCGATCCGCCCCGTCCGCCTCGGCGGCAAACAAGCCCATGCCAAAGTGACAGTTTGCGCCAAGGGCGATGGGACCATAGACCGGTTCAGAAAACTCGAGGCGCCAGAAGGACCCCCACCTGCCCGGAATGTTCTGGCGCTTGCCGTAACGCAGCCTGCGGAACTTGTGGGCGGGCACCAACTGCCCCGCCACATGCGCCGCGGAAAGCGGCGTGATCGCCACGGGCTCGGGGAGACCGCGAAGCCGCAACTCCTTGCGAATCTGCTCGACGGGCCCGAACTTCGCGCCGCCCTGCTTGGCGTGCCACGGGTGCAAGTACGGCGTGATGGAGACGAAGATACGCGCGGGCCCGACGAGGATGTCCTCGGGCATCGGCGACGCGCCTGCATCGCGCGCGGGCACGCTCCACAGGTCTTCCAGCGCGACGCGCCACCTCCGCTTTTGCCCCGGCCACCAGTCCGGGGTGACGAGCGTGCGAATGCGCGCCAGCGCGGCGATCACGCCCTCAGGAAACGGCTCCTGCGCGTAGATGAGCACGTGATCCAAGAGGCCGTCTTGATCCGTGTCCTCGGGCAAAACGAAGACGTGTTGGTGACCGCGCCGACTCACCGCGCCGGGCACGTTCGGCTCGTGCCCCGTGATGATGAGCGGCGCGGGCTCCTGCCGGTCATCGTACCGGCTCAAAATGGACTGGTGAAAGACCTCCGAGATGTCGAGCGCATCCGTGATGCGCGGCCTGGATGGCGGCGATATCACGTAACGGGCGGCGTTGATGCGGTCTCTTGACGCGAACAGGCGGTACGGACGGCGGGATTTGCGCGATGCGCGCGAATGCTCGACGCGGACGGCGTACGCCACGCCGTGCACCGCGCGCGAAGCCCACGCGCCCCCCTCGTCGATGAGCGCCTGAAGCAGATTGGCGCCACCGGCATCGGAAAGGGCATCGTCGCCCCGCGTGTCCGCCCAGACGTGCGAAGGCAAGGGACATCTCCAAATCACGCGCTCGCCGCGGCCCTGAAGCGGTGTGCCGGACTCCACGGCGCCTGTCCCCATCGCGGTCATCGGCACTGCGTCCACGCGAGTTGGCGCTTCGTGCACCACCTCGCAGCTCAACCAATCGGACGCCGACCATGCGCCGGGCAGTTCGGCGGCAAGTTGCATCAGACAGCGGAGCTCATCCGGGCGAAGGGATACGTGGGGCCAGCATACGTGCATGACGCTCGGCCGGTTCAGCACGAGAAGGGCACCGGAGCCTTCGGCGCCCGCCGAAGGAAACAACTGGGCAGCCGGCAGCGTGTAATGGGGCGGCTCGAGCGATAGCGCTTCCAGCATTGCTGGCAGGGCGCCGCTCGCATCTTCGACATGAAGCCGCGAGCGGACGGCGGTGGCGGCCAACGCGCGCAACAGCCGCCACGGCGAAGGAGGCCATTCAATCTCGGAATCCACAGGTGCATGGAAAGGCACAGGATGCGCGCCTGGGGCGAAACGGAACGCGATGCCGATCACGGTGCCACTTCCCTCTCTGCTGGAATTCGCGCATGGGGATGGCGCGGAACGCCCTCTGAACAGGGCGGCGACTTCCATTCCTTTCCCAATTCTCAGAAACCTTCATGGGGTTTGGCGCTTGGCGTATGCACTGGAACGACACCCTCAAGCGTGCCATTGGACGGCGAAGGCCACAGCCTGTGGCGCTCATGGGAATGGACAGTCCAACGCCCCCATCGTAGTCTTCCTGGGATTGGGCGTCAAGGTCTTCAACTCGCCACCTTGGGACATTTTCAGCTCTTTCAAGCCAACCGCTCTCATGCGCCAGGCCCACGACGCCAGCGCATCCGGGCGTCTGCCTGGTTCTTGGACGGCCTTTTAAGATTTGATATTCTATTTCACATGCGAATCGTAAGCCACACAGTTGGCGAAGGAGGGCACCATGTCTTTCTCCGAAGTCCATCCATTTGACGACGCAACGCGGCTTGTCTTCGACGGAGAGCGATTTCACGGAGAGGTCAAGCCCGAGTACTACAACATGGTGGGCCCCTTTGGCGGGATCACCGCGGCCACCATGCTTCGAGCCGCCGAGCTTCATCCCCGCCGACTCGGCGAGCCCCTTGCGCTCACGGTGAACTTTGCGGCGCCTGCGCGGGTGGCCCCATTTGAGATTGACGCCGTTCCCGTGCGGACGAACCGCTCCACGCAACACTTCACCCTGTCCATGATCCAGGACGGCGAGATCGTCACCACCGCCACGGCCGTCTTCGGTGTCCGCCGCGAATCGTGGTCGCATACGGAGGCGCAAATGCCCGTTGTACCGCCGCCCGGTGCCGTGCCGCGCTTTCAGGCCCCCACGCCCCTCCCGTGGATGCAGTGGTACCACGTCCGCCTCATTCGCGGTTCCGCGTTTGACGACGTCGAGGACGCCACCACGTACCAGTGGATGCGGGACGAGCCGCTGCGCCCGCTCGATCACGCCGCGCTTGCCGCGCTCTGCGACACGTTCGTGCCTCGCGTCTATGTCAAGTTGAAACGGCCCGTCCCCATCGGAACGGTCACCTTCTCGGTGTACTTTCTCGCCGATCCGAACACCATCGCCCGCCTGGGCACAAACGAGCTGCTCGGCGTCGCGCGCGCCACCCGCTTTCACCAGGGGTACTTCGACCAAATCGGCGAAGTCTGGTCGCAGGACGGCGTCCTTTTGGCGACAACCACGCAGCTCGTGTACATGAAGGCGCCCGTCAGCGGCTCTTCATGAGCAGCTCGATGGCCTCCTGGATCACGTGCTCCGCGGAGCCCTTGCCAGCCAGCTCCTCGCGGATGCACTGTTCCATATTCTCGCCGACGACGTACATGATGACGCGATCGACCGCCGTGCGGATGGCCGTGAGCTGATTCACGACCTCCTTGCAGCTCTTGCCCTGCTCCATCATGCCGATCACGCCGCGCACCTGCCCCTCGATGCGCTTCAGGCGATTCTTCATCTGATCGTTGTATTCCATGCGAATCCCACCTTGTCAGCGCCGATTGGATGGGCGGCTTCGCCAGCCGCCCTCAGTGGATCAGGATACTGATGTTATCGTACAACATGTAAAGTGCAACAAGCACGAGGATAGTACCAAAGATCGTCTGCAGGAGCGATTTGCGCGCCTGCAGCTTCGAGGACACGATGGCACCCAAGAACCCCCCTGCGATCCCGCCGAGCACGTACAAGAAAAACACATTCCAAGCGACGAGCCCCGAAACCGCATAGGAGATGGCCGTCGTCACGCCGAAAAGGCCGACGGACACGAGTGAGCTGCCGATGGCGTCGATCATCTCCATGCCCGTCGCAAACATGAGTCCAGGCACAATCAGAAATCCTCCGCCGATGCCAAAGAACCCGGACAACAGCCCCGTTCCGCCGCCGGTCCCGAGCACCCGCCCCCAGCGAAGTGTTCCCTGCGGGACCTGAGACGGCGGCGCGCCGCGGCCCCGCCTCGCCTGCAGGAGCGTGCGAACGGCAATGGCGAGAATCAGCAGGGCGAACAAGAACAAGAGCGCTTTTCCGTCGAACATCTTGCCAAAAATCGATCCGACCACCGCTCCGATGGCGCCTGGGATGGCGAAGAAAATGGCGGGCTTCCATCGCACGTGGCCGTGCCGCCAGTGCGGGATCAGGTTGATCCACGCGTTCACCGCCACCGCAAGCGCAGTCGTGCCGATGACGATGTGGGCGTTGTGAATGCCCACGACGTACAGGAGCAGGGGGACTGCGAGAATGGAGCCTCCGCCGCCGATGAGGCCCAGCGTGAACCCGACGACCCCGCCGCATGCGATGGCAAGCACAATCTGAAGGCCACTCAGCGCGACCATCGAGCTTCCCCCTTAAAGCGAAGTTTTCCGCCCAGATCAAATACCTATACCAGCAAGGGTATTGATCCGGGCATCAAAAAAGGTACGAGCGGTGTTCAATCAGCCGTGCACCGCGCAGCGGTTAGGCCCAATCTCCATCTCGCTCGCCTCGTCCGCGTTCGGCGCCAGCTTCCCCATATTCGTCATCCGGATTTGTTGGTACGCATTCGGCTGCGGCGGCAGGTTTTCGGTCACCGTCGCCAGGAACGCGTCCTCGTCCTCGATCCGCAGACCAGGGTTCTTCGCATACAACTCCGCCAACCGAGCGCACACGCATCCCGCCTCGTTCACCTCTGAGGACCACGCGTAGTGCGCAGGCAGCACCAACAGGTCATCCGGAAGCTTGCGATACGTCTCGTACAGCGTCCGGCGCAAGTCCGGCGCAAATTCCTTAGCGCGCCCCGCCAGGTCCGGGCGGCCGATGGATCCCACAAACAGGATGTCTCCGCTCAACAGGTACCGGCCGTCCACCACGAGCGACGTGCTCCCCGGCGTGTGGCCCGGCGAATGCAGCGCGCGAATCGCAATGCGGCTCTCGCCAATCCGGATCTCGTCGCCATCGCGAAGTGGCTCGTACGCAAAGGTCACTTCGGTGGCATCGTCCGGTGGCAGGTAGTACGTCGCGCCCGCCGCCTCCGCCAACGCGCGTCCGCCCGAGATGTGATCCGCGTGCAGGTGTGTGTCGATCACGGCCCGCACCTTGGCGCCCTGCTCCCGCGCGAAGTTCAGATAGACGTCGGTAAACCGGGCCGGATCGATCACGGCCATCTCTCCGTTCGAAACGACGGCGTACGACAGGCATCCCTTACCGACGCGCAAGAACTGATACAACGCGCCCCCGGCCACGTCGCCGACTTTCACTGGATGCAAGTACTCGCTCCATGCCCGCATGCCCCCTTGGAGATAGGCCACACGGTTCAGGCCTGCTTTCACGAGCTCTTCGGCGACAAACTTGGACGAGCCTTCCTTCGCGCACACGACCAGAATGTCGCGATCCTTCGGCAATTGGGGCACAAGTTCCTCCACGCCGTCCAACAAATCGAAGTACGGCACGTTCAGCGCTTCAATGCCCTCGCCTTCAATGCGCCATTTCGCAAACGCGTCCTCGTTGCGCACGTCGAGGAGAAAGAACGGTTCGCGCCGCTCGATGCGCTGATACACCTCGGCGGGCGTCCAGGCACAAAGGGTCAGTTCCATCACTCTTCCACCTCCGATTGCTCGGTCGGCCCGTTCCACTCGGACATGCCGGGAACGACGTTTTTCACCCGCGTGAAGCCGTGATCGGCGAGAATCTGGCAAGCCATATCGCTTCGGTTGCCCGTGCGGCACACGACGTAGACATCCTTGTCCGCGTACGTCTTGAGCTCTTCGATTCGAGACTCAAGCGTGCCCAGCGGCACGAGCACGGCGCCAGGAATGTGGCCAAACGCGTACTCCATGGGTTCGCGCACATCGATCACGACCGCGTCGCCCTTCGCCAAGCGCTCGGCCAGTTCATCATTTGAAGCGACGTGCGGATACTTCTTCTCGGGCTTTGCTTCTTCCGGCGCCGCCTTGCGGATGTAATGGCGAAAGACGCCGTCCTTTTCCACCGTCCCGAGGTACTGATGGCCCGTGCGCGTCGCCCAGCTGCGGATGTCGGCCACAGAACCCGGATCGGTCGCGAGGACCTCGAGCACCTGACCGGGCTCCATCTCGTCGATGGCCTTTTTCGTGCGCACCATCGGCATCGGGCATGAGAGTCCTTTGCAGTCGATGAGCTTGTCGACCTGATGCGCCTGCGTCTGTCCAGTGGAATTCATGCGTTGCTCAACCTCCTAGCAGTGTCGGATCTCTATGATGACGCTCGCCCTCACGGGCTTGGCGGCCGATTCGAAAACCAGCGACGCCCGGATATCGATGGCACCCGCGCCACAGCGCGGGCACCACTCGGATCCGAGATCGAGAAACTGAGTGTGCGCCGCACGTCCACTCAGAACGTGACCGTCACGTCCGCATCGTATGCGAAGTCGAGGAAGTTGACGGCTCCGGCGAACTCGACGCCGTCGATGAAGTCCTCCGGCTTGAGCCCCATGACATCGACCGTCATCTGACAAGCGATCAAGCGCACGCCGCTCTCCTTGGCCATCTGCAGCATATCCTGGATGGAAGGGACGTTGTGCTTCTTGAAGTTTTCCGCGAACGGCTCATTTTCGGGCTTGAACTTGAGCAATTGCGCCGACTGCTTGTGGATGATGTTCAGACCTTCAAAGGTGAAGAAGATGGAGACCTCGGCGTCCGTGGCGACGCCCGCCATGGCAATGTTCAGCACCTTGTAGGCCGTTTCGAGGCCGCCGTTCGATGCGATGATCGCGACTTTCTTCGACATGTTGTTCCTCCTTGAACTGAATCCATGGTGTTCAACATCATGAAGGGACTGGCGCGCGGCGCGTCACGCCGTCGGGCCGCGCCAACCCAGCATGCCGCCCATCAGGTTCCATACCTGCGTGTAACCCTGGGACAAGAGGAATTGGCAGGCGCGTTCACTGCGCGCTCCGCTCCGGCAGACCATCACGGTCTCGCGGTTTGGGTCAATTTCGCGGTAGCGCTCCGGCAACTGCCCAAGCGGAATGTTTTTCGCACCCGGGATCATGCCCGAGGCGACCTCCTGCGGCTCGCGTACGTCAATAATCTGCAGCGATTCTCCGCGCTTCAGACGTTCCTCCAAATCTTGAGAAAGCATGCCTCGCACTTGGCTCATGCCTGTCACCCCCTCGTCCTATCGTACGCTTCCTTTTCGACTGCATCCAGTTTCCTCGGCGCCCGAGCGCCATTGGTCTTGTACGGTACGGGGTATAGTATACGGCCCGAGCTGCGCGTTTGTCAACATACCCCCTTAGGTATATTTCCGCGTCCGTCCGCATAGCTTGTATCATCCACAGGACAAGAAGAGGGTGACGCGCGTGGGTTGGGAAATGTTTTTAGCCCTTCTGGCCATCGGCTTCACGGGCTCCGTACTCGCAGGCATGGTCGGCGTGGGCGGCGCGATCGTCAAGTATCCGCTGCTCCTCTACCTTCCGCCGCTCCTGGGCCTTGGCGCTTTTACAGCACACCAGGTGGCGGGCATCAGCTCGGTTCAGGTGCTTTGCGCATCGCTGGCGGCCGTCTGGGCCTATCGAAAGTCGGGATATCTCCACCGGCAGCTCATCCTCGACATGGGCGTCGCCATGCTCGCAGGGAGCTTCGCCGGGGCGTACATGGCTCACTTCTACTCGGAGCGCGTGGTGAACCTCGTGTATGCGATGCTCGCGACGGCGGCCACCGTCCTCATGCTTCGGCCGACGGCCACCGACGAACTGCGCGGCGACGTCGCGGAAGTGACCTATTCCCGCCCCGTCGCCATCGCGCTCGGCGCACTCGTAGGCCTCTTCTCGGGCGTCGTGGGATCCGCAGGCGCGTTCCTGCTGATGCCCATTCTCCTGAGTATTCTCCGGATTCCGACGCGCGTGGCCATCGCGTCGTCCATCGCGATCACGTTTGTGGCGTCGCTCGGTGGCTTTGTCGGCAAGTGGGCGGCGCACGAGGTGATGTGGGGACCTGCGCTCGTCTTGGCATGGGCGAGCGCCGTCGGCGCGCCTCTCGGCGCCAAAATTGGGCGGCGTATCGATGCGCGCTGGTTGCGCTGGCTCTTGGCCGCGCTCATTGCAGCGACGTGCGTGCGGATTTGGGTGACGGTCTTGGGCGGATGAAGCTGCGGGCGGACCTCTTCGACGAGATCGAGGGCAAGCGATGGGCGGCCAGGTCGCAGCGTGTGGAGGAATCCGACCTGCGGATCGAGCCCTGTGGCCAAGAGCGCGCTCTCCGCATCGCGGGTGAACAGCGCGTAAAGGAAGGAAAGGACAACGTTGACCGGATCGCGCGGCGGACGGCGGTTTCGACCCTCGAAATCGAGCAATTCGCGTATCCCTGGCGCCAACAGGGACCGCAGGGCACCAAAATAGCGGCGGGCACTCGTGCCTTCAATTCCGCGAATTTCGTCCGCCTGTTGCGCGTGGGGCAGTCGGCGCAGGTATCGGGCGAGATCGTCGCAAACCGCGCGAACCCGCTGGCGGTCTTCGCCTTCGGCGAGATCGCGCGAAGCCTTGAGAAGGATCTTTCGCTGATTATAGACTTTCCCAGCGACGATGGCGCGCATGATTTGCACAGTGGTCTCAGGCGATCGCGACGCTTCGTGTTGCGCCGTACGAAGAAGCACGTTGCCGGACAGCGGTCCCTCCAGGCGGTAGAGAAAGCGGCCGCTTCGCGTCATTCGCACGACGGACCGTCCCTCAGCCGCGCAGCGCTCAAGCAGGGGACTGGTAAAGGACACGCGCCCGATCCCGACGATGGACTCAATCATATGAAAGGGAACGCGCAGCACCTTTTCATCGTCGACAGTCACGAGCACCGTGTCTTGCTGAATGCGCACGATGGCGCCATCGCGCTGCACAAACAAGGTCTTTAGCATGACGGGCGGCATGACTCCTCACCTTCGACGTCGATCGCGACGAGGCGCCAAAACGCTGTGTGGAGCGGCTGCTTTGACCACGTGGGAAGACAGGCTGGCTGCAGCGAACACCGTTCGCACCTGCGATCCGCGACGGGCGGTGGCACGTCCTGTGCCATGAACATGGCACGAACGCGTTCGATGAGCCGCTGGGTCTCATCGCGCAGAGTTTGTTCGATGGATACGCGCGATCGGCGATGGCTGTGGATGTGGAAAATGGCGCCCTCTGGGACGGGAGTTTCGAACATGTCTTCAAGGCATAGGGCTTGAGCGCATAACTGAATCTCCTGAGAACGGCTGCGCCGCGATTTCCCGTGTTTGAATTCGATGGGATAGGGCGTTGAGCCGTGAAACTCGACAGCATCACAGCGGCCGACGATCCCGAGTCGTTCGGACCAGACGCGCATCCCTGTGACGACCTTGTGGCCGCGGGAGGAAAGCACGTGATCCATGGGTATGGTGCAGTCGACCATTCATGGTGAGGTCGTTTTCGAGAAACGTCTGCTCCACGTGAATGAGTGCACACTGGCGGGGACAATAGGCGTAATGTTGCAGAGCCGAAATGGGCACGAGCCAATCGTCATCCATGCGAAACACCCCCATGTGATACAAGAACTGTCAACCGTCGAGATCGCGCCATCGCCGTCGGGAAAACCTCGCACCTCTTCGAACGCGCAGCTGAGGCGATGAAGTGAAGCGAAGAGCGTGGATAGATTTAGCGTGAACCAAATGAAGAAAAAGTATACTTGAGAGAACCATCGAGGTGTGTAGGCGCGGGCGGCGACGAACACGAGACACTTGTGCAGCCGAGACGCCCTGGTACACGCAACGCACATGACAGCACTCGAGGCGTGTTTGCGGATGCGAGGCGCTCAGTGCGCACGCGACGTGCTTTCGCTTTGTGCACCCTAGGAGCGCCCAAGGTGCTGTTCTATGGGCCGAGGCACCTCGTGTCGGACCCGCAGCGCCGCGGCGGGCACGGCGTGGGGCTGGTGGATTTCCAGTGCCCGGGAATCAGCTGCAGGCCGAACGGATCGGGATGCGCGGCGGGCACGGCGTAGAGTTGGTGGAACGCCAGTTCCTGAGGATGGCCACAGGCCGAGCGGGTGGTGAAACGCGACAGGCATGGCGCCAGGCTGAAAGGATCATGTGCGCGAATGGGACGCTAGGAGGTGGTGGGTGCGAGTGATCGGCATGGAAAGAGGCGGGCAATTCGTGTGTATCCGATTATCACAGATGACAACTCACATAGAAGGCGCGTTGTTGTGCGGTTCCGGCCTCGCGGGAGGTAGCAGCCAGGTATTTGGTCATGTCACCGCGCGAACCTCCATCGCCGTCTTCAGCCCGGGGGGTTCGCGCATCGCGAAAATTCCGCGCCAGATCTGGACTTTTTCCGGTTCGGGAGGTATCCTATGGACGTGAAAGATGCTGCACAAGGGCGCTACAGAATGAGGTTCGCGTTTTTCGCCTGGCTTCCCGCGTCACGACTGGCCTGAGAAGGTTGCCGTGATTCCGCCGAGATCGTCGGCGGCCCTATTGAAGCTTCTGGGTCCTCTGGGTAGGACTCCAGGACATCCAGTGATTCCGCCGAGATCGTCGGCGGCCCTATTGAAGCCCCAAATACTCAACCCGGTATATCTTCTCAAAGGAATTAAGTGATTCCGCCGAGATCGTCGGCGGCCCTATTGAAGCACCGATGCCCGAAAAGACCGAACCGTAGTCGATCGAGCGTGATTCCGCCGAGATCGTCGGCGGCCCTATTGAAGCAGTTCATCAAGCAAAGAAGGTTTATACTTCCCGGTAGTGATTCCGCCGAGATCGTCGGCGGCCCTATTGAAGCGGGACCACCACGCTGCGCGCGTGATGAGCCCTAGCAGCGTGATTCCGCCGAGATCGTCGGCGGCCCTATTGAAGCCAACAAGGTGTTTGCACTATCTTCAAATGCGGTGATGTGATTCCGCCGAGATCGTCGGCTGCCCTATTGAAGCTACCGGCGCGGGGTCGTGCCCTGGTTCGTGTTCCGCCGAGATCGTCGGCGGCCCTATTGAAGCGTCAGCCTGTCGGAGGCCTGCGCCTGCCACGCTTCGGTGATTCCGCCGGGATCGTCGGCGGCCCTATTGAAGCCCGGCTGGGGGGCGGACCAGCCTAGCAGGGGGCGCCGTGATTCCGCCGAGATCGTCGGCGGCCCTATTGAAGCCCCACGCCGCCCTTCACACTGGTGACGCAGATCACTGTGACTCCGCCGAGAGCGGCGGCCCTATTCGACCCGCAAACCCATGTCCCGCGCGCTGTGCGTCTTCCGGCCGGTCCCGGCCGATCCCGCCCGAATCCCCGGCACCCCACTTCGGCGCCCATGTCGATGACGTCCCCTGCGCCAGCTCACCACGTCCCCCGCAACGCCGATGACGACCGCCAACAAAGTTGCACAACCCTAGCCTCTCGGCCTCCTCGGCCCCCGCGTGAGCGCAAAAAGGCCGCCCATCACCGGGCGGCCATATAACAGCCATATAACACCCTTCCATGCGCCCCTGAGACGCTTTAGCGATACACGTCTCCCCCGCCGGCGCGAAAGGCTTCTGCTTTCTCCCGCATGCCCTCCTCAATGGCTTCTTCGAGCGCCAAACCGTGTGCTTCCGCATAGGCGCTCAGGTCCTGCGTGATCCGCATGCTGCAGAACTTCGGACCGCACATGGAGCAGAAGTGCGCCGTCTTGGCGGGCTCGGCGGGTAGCGTCTCGTCGTGATAGCTCTCCGCGCGGACGGGATCGAGCGCGAGATGGAATTGGTCGCGCCAACGAAACTCGAACCGCGCCTTCGACAGCGCATCGTCCCACTGCTGTGCGCGCGGATGCCCTTTTGCCACATCCGCAGCGTGGGCGGCGATTTTATACGCGATCACGCCCTCCTTCACGTCGTCCCGGTTCGGCAGGCCCAGGTGCTCTTTCGGTGTGACGTAGCACAGCATCGCGGTGCCGTGCCACGCGATCATCGCGGCGCCAATGGCGGACGTGAGGTGATCGTAGCCCGGCGCAATGTCCGTCACGATGGGGCCGAGTGTGTAGAAGGGCGCGTCGTGGCATACCTCGCGCTCGCGCACGACATTTTCCTCAATAAGATGCATCGGGATGTGCCCGGGTCCTTCGATCATCACCTGAACGTCGTGCGCCCAGGCGCGCTGGGTCAGTTCGCCGAGCGTCTCCAACTCGGCGAATTGCGCCTCGTCATTTGCGTCTGCGATCGATCCCGGCCGCAGGCCGTCGCCCAACGAGATCGAGACGTCGTAGGCAGCGAGGATCTCGCAAATCTCGTCGAAGTGCGTGTAGAGAAAGTTTTCGCGGTGATGCGCAAGGCACCACGCAGCCATGATGGAACCGCCGCGCGACACGATCCCTGTGACGCGGTTGACCGTCAGGGGAATGTAGCGAAGGAGGACGCCGGCGTGAATGGTGAAATAGTCGACGCCCTGCTCTGCCTGTTCGATGAGCGTGTCGCGGTACACCTCCCACGACAGGTCGGGAATGCTCCCGCCCACCTTCTCAAGCGCCTGATAAATCGGCACGGTGCCGATAGGAACCGGCGAGTTTCGCACAATCCACTCGCGCGTCTCATGAATGTTCTTTCCGGTCGACAAGTCCATCACGGTATCCGCGCCCCAGAGAATGGCCCAGCGCATCTTCTCGACCTCTTCCTCCAGCGAGGACGACACGATGGAGTTGCCGATGTTGGCGTTGACCTTGACGTGAAACTTACGGCCGATGATCATCGGTTCGAGCTCTGGGTGGTTGATGTTCGCGGGGATGATGGCGCGGCCGCGGGCCACCTCTTGGCGGACAAACTCCGGATCCATGCCCTCGCGCAGCGCGACAAACTCCATCTCTGGCGTCACGATGCCGCGCTTGGCGTAGTGCATCTGCGTGACGATCCGCCCGGGCTTCGCGCGCCGCGCGGTACGCTGAAATGGAATGAGGCTTTCGTCCACATCGTGCGGCCGAACGGGTTCCTTCCATTCGGAATCCCCGCGCTCCTCGATCCACGGCGCACGCAGGGGTGGCAAGCCCCGCCGCACGTCGATGTGCACGTTTGGATCCGTGTAGGGGCCACTCGTATCGTACACTCGAAGAGGGGCGTTGGGAACGCGCCCTTTGGGCGTGGAGGTGTCGTCCAGTTGGACCTCGCGCATGGGAACGCGCAGATCTGGCCTCGATCCGAGGACATACACCTTCTGGCTCGCAGGAAAATACGGGGCAAAACCTTGACTCATCTCGCAAACCCTCCTTGGACGGGAGGGGCGGATTGGGGCGCCTCATTGGCCTGACCTGTGAAGTGGACGAGATCGCGCCGCAAGAGCCGATTGCAAACCTCTGCCGAAGCATTCACACCCTTCGGCACATTCATGGCTTGCCAACCACTCGTGGCGTGTACGTCTGCACAGATGAACACGTTCCTACGCTGGCATTACCCAGATCAGGTTCAACGGTCGGCAGCTCCTCAGCCACCCTCTCAGCCCGGTCACACCGAGCTCCCGCGTGTGCAGATTTCAAGGTCAATCATAAGACGTCTATTCCAGCGGGGCAAGATGTATGCCAAACCGCGGCGCGCTGCAAACATCGTGGGTCAAGCGGTGGCCAAACTCAAGGGCCGCGCGAATGTCGCCCGGCCCTTGTCATTCTGCATTTGATTAAGAAGCCTTCGCTTCGACCTTCCGCGTATCGGCGCCCTCGCGCCTCGGCGAAATCAGCAGATAAATGATGCCCGTCACAATCGGCGCTGCGTAGGCCGAGACGTCCGCACCGCCGAACCAGGCATTGGTGAGCGGGCTCTGCCAGAGTGCGCTGTTCACCGACAGGAACGTCGCAACGGCCCCCAGCACAAAGGCGATGATCGCGCGCCAGTTGAAGCCCCCGTTGTACCAGTAGACCGATGCCGGCGAGGTCTCGACGAGATCGGTCGCGGCGTACCGGCCGCGCACCACGAAGTGATGGACGATGTAGATGGCCGCCCAAGGCCCCATGACGGTGATCATCAGGTCGAGAAAGTTCTCGAAGAAGTCGACGAAGTTATTGGAGAAAAACAGCGCGTAAAAGCCGATGGCTGTGCAGATGGCGCCGTCGAGCGCAACGGCGAAGTGTCGCTTCAGCCGAATGCCCATGGACAGGAAGCTCATGCCGGAGCTGTAGGCATTGAGGTAGTTCGCGCAAATGTCGCCGAACACGACGACAATCAGGAACGGGATGGCCGCCCACTCTGGAATCGCCTTGGCGATGGCCATCACGGGATTTTGCGAGAAGGCCTTCGAGCTGATGACCGTGCCGAGCACGACGCCAAGCCCCATCATGATGAAGTTGGCCAGACCGCCGCCCAAAAAGGTGGCCCAGACCATGCGACTGGTCTTCGTGTCTTTCGGCAAATAGCGAGAGTAATCCGCCGCAAAGTTGGCCCACCCGTAAAACGTGCTCGCCAGCCCGACGGAAAGGGCGAGCAAAAACGTCGGGAACACGCCGTGTGCCGCAAGCGCGCTCGCAGGTGGATTGAAGCCCCACTTGACGTGCGGCAAAACGGCGAAGAGCACGAGCACGGTGCAGGCCGCGAGAATGACCGCGAGCACGCGTTGAATGACGACGAGCGTCGCGTGGCCCAAAATCGGGACCAGGTACGTCAAAAACAGCGTGAGGACGAGCGCGATGAGCGTCGGTCCGACGCCTGTCGACGGGAGTCCGACGTACTGCGCAAGGCTCAACATCGCCCAGACGGTGAGCACCATGGTCACGCTCTCCCAGCCGACAGCGGTGAACCAGCTGAAGAACGCCGGAATTTTTCCGCCGTGGACCCCGAATGCGGCGCGAGAAATGGTCAGGGTGACGGTTCCCGCGCGCGGCCCGGTGGCCACATACAACCCGAGCGCCGCAAACGAAAGCGAGCAGAGGAGGACGATGACAAGGCTCTCCCACACATTCAACCCAAACACGCCCGTGAACAACTGCCCGGTCACCACACCGGTGAACGTCAACACGGCGGCAAACCAAACGTAAAACAACTCGCGTGGCATTCCATGCCGATGATGTTCAGCGATAATGCCGTTTCCCTCGGTTTCCAGCCGAAACGCCTCGTCGACCTGCGACGTTTGACGAAAATCGTCCGCGGTGGCCATGAGCCGAACTCCCCCTCTTTGAGCAATCCAAACAACAAAAGACCTCGGGCGACCGAACCCGTCGGTTCGTCTCGCCATGAGGCCGTTGACGGAGAGATGGTCACACGCCCCCGCCCGCGCGCCGCTTGAAGCGACGCACGCTGCGTTTGGCGCAGCACCGCTCTATGACAACGGCCTCGTAGCGCAAGCGATTCTCGGTCGCTTGGTAGAGACTGCCGAGCCGTATTCCCGGCATTATACGAGGCCTTTTTGTTCACACGCCTAGTGTACCGAGCAGCGATGCGCGAAGCAATGGAAGTTATCTCACACGGGCGCCGAAACGGTCACGTTTATGCACTTGTTACAAATTCGACACGAGCCTCTCGTGCGGGCGGTCTTTCGACGTGATCGTCAGATAGCTCACGAGCACCACGATGCACAGCGCCGTGGAGAGCGCGACTGCGCCCCGTCCCAAGCCCAGACCTCCGTAAGCTTTCTCGACGCCCAGCCAATCTGCGAACGATGCGCCGAGCGGCCTCGTCATGACATAGGAAAACCAAAACGCGAAAATCTCATTCATGGCGCCCCAGCGCTTGAGGACAAACGGCGCCCCGAACAACACGACAAACAAGATGCCCGATGCGAAGTAGCCGAGGTGGAGCGTGGTGGCGGTCATGTCGCCGCAGGCGGTGCCCATGGCAAAGGTGGCCAGGACGGCCGCCCAGTAGAACAACTCGCGCCGTTTCGTCACGATGCTGTGAATGTCGAGCGTGTGCTCCACGCGGTACCACGAGATGAACACAGCCGCGAGCAAGATCGCAAACGCCGTCGTCGACGCCCAGTAGGGCACACCGAGCACGATGTGAATGGCGTCGGCGACCATCGTGCCAAACACGGCGACCATGGTGACGAACGTCCAATAGATGTAGGGCACATACCGTTTAGCGCGATACTGGATGACAAAGGAAACCAAAAAGACGACCGCGGTGACGAGGACCGCCAGGTATTTGTTGAAGTGCAGGACCAAAAAGTCGGAGGTCGCTTCCCCCATCGCCGTCGTGAACAGCTTTACAATCCAAAACCATACGGTGATCTCCGGCACTTTGCTGACCAAAGGGCGTACGCGCCTCGTGCTCACGCGCGCCGTCGACATGCCGATCCCTCCATTGCAGACCGAAATGGGCGTACAGACCGAAGGGCGCCGTTTGACGTCCCAAGGTCATGGACGCCTTCTGCGCACGAGGGGTTCATCGGGACGTCGGCGTGAAGAGCGCGAGCACCTCGGGTGCGTAGCCGCGCCTGGCGCCGACACAGCTGATGGCGCGCCGCACCTGAAGCGGCTGGCACGTGGCCCTCTGGTACTCGCGGACCGTGAACGGCGTGAGGTGGTTGGAGACAAGCACGGGGATGCCGCGCTCCGCGAGCTCCTCCGCGATGCGGGCGAGATCGCGCTGTTCCGCCTCGCCAAAGCCGAGCGCCGCATACTGGCGGAAGTTGGCCGTCTTGGACAGCGGGACGTAGGGCGGATCGCAATACACGACGTCGCCTGGCTCCGCCATGCGCATGACCTCGCGAAAGTCGAGACAGAGGAACTCGGCGCGCCGCGCCTTTTCGTAAAAATACCTCATCTCCCGCTCGGGAAAATAGGGCCGCTTGTACCGGCCAAAGGGAACGTTGAACCGCCCGTCCGCGTTGTAGCGGCACAGGCCGTTATACCCGTGTCGATTCAGGTAGACAAAGAGCGCCGCGCGCCTCACCGGTTCACACGTGGCGTTGAACTCGTCCCGCAGCGCGTAATACGCCTCGGCCGTGTTGTTCTCCGGAATAAACAGTCGCCGGCATTCCGCGATAAACGCCTCGCCGTGCAGGGTCAGCGTACGGTACAGGGCGATCACGTCCGCATTGATATCCGACAGCACATAGGCGTCGTAATTCGTGTTCAAGAAGACAGCGCCCGAGCCGACAAACGGCTCGATGAGCCGCTTCCCCTGAGGCAGCGAACCCTGAATGTACGGCAGAAGCCTGTACTTCCCTCCTGCCCACTTCAGAAAGGGTTTCATCGGCGCCGCCTCCTCTTGCAGCCGCGCGACGCGGCTTTTCTCCTCCTCATTCTAAACAGAGTCGGATCCGCCGTCTACCGCAAGAGGAAGCGGGGTGCGTGTCAAGTTGTCGTAGGGGACCTCACTGCGCCAAGCCGTCACGCAATGGTGTGCGGAAGCCGCGCCAGCTCACGAAGCACGTACTTCACCCATGGCCGGCTCGCATGCGGCCCGGCCAGTGCAGGCATATGAGCTTCCAGCCACGACGCCGCTGCCTCGACTTTGCGCGTCATCTCCGCGTCCGTCACGACCGCCTCTTGGGCCATCCCTCGCGTTGCAAGATGTGGCTCCCTCTTCTCACTTGCCTTCATCACAGGTTCCCCGTTGGCGCGTGCCGCCATCAGTCGCACAAGCGCGTCCGCACCTCGCTCGCTCCATCGCGCTCCATGCCGCTTCATGCGCCGCGCCACGTGGTGAAACACTTGTCCCTCGATCGCACCCAGGCTTACCGCTGCGTCACTGCTCACGATCCCGTCCCAATGGTTCTTCAGGTACCCTTTCAACTGCTCGATCTGTTTCTTCTTCGTCCCTTGACTCCGTTTCGCCGCGGCCGTCAGCAGCGCTTCCACCCGCGGCCCATCTTCTGCGCTCAAGGCCTCCCACACCTTCCGGTAGACCTTCGTCTCTCGCCCTAGCGCCCTCACCAGGGCCTGCCGCAGATGAAACGGGTCCAGTCGATGTCTCGCCCCCGGCAGCATACACATTCCTTGCTTCGCCCATGCCGCGCCATCCGTCCCCAGCCAGCAGCGCCTCACGCTGCTCCAGTCCCATACGCGCCCAAATTCCGTCACTGCTTGCTCCCAGAAGCTTTCGCCTTCCTCCGTGCCAGCCACCACGTGCCGCCCCACCAGCGCCCTCCGCCTGTTAGACCCTTGCGCTTCCTTGCCTTCATACGCCACGGCCAACTTCACTTCCAGGTGAGCCTTGTCCTCGCCGCCTCTGCGCCTCCTCCGCACATACACGCCATCCGCTTCCACGTGCAAGGTCTCCACCGCCCGCTTGCCGGGCGTCGGTATGCCTTGCCCAAATACCTCCTCGCGTGCCCGTTCTGCCTTCGCACGCTCCTCCTCGCCCAGCCGCTGCACCTCTTCCCAAATCGCCATCGCGCTCACTTCCGGCACCCACGCTTGCAACAGGCTCGCCGCCCGACGGTACGACATCTCCATGGCCAATGCAATCGCTTGCGACCGTAGCTGAGGAGATAGCCGCCGATGGGGCTCCAACCCCAGCGCGTCGTCCAAGAGAAACCGGCGCTCGCCCGTCTGCTTATCCCGGTAGTACCGCCGCAAAATCGTGATCTCGCCTACAGTGGTGACCAACGTGCGAGGCTTCCGGTGGATGAGCGCCCATCGCGTCTTGTCTCGCTCCTCCTGCAGCTTCCGG